>CAUDCB010000044.1 GCA_958447915.1 uncultured Collinsella sp.
GAGATGATGAGCCGCCTGCGCGAGCTAGGCCGCGTGGATTGGGTGCTCGACGAGTTGCGTCCTCTGGCCGACGAGTCGCACTACCGCGCCGACCGTCACGAGGCGTTCCGTAAGGTTAAGCGTATCAACTCGTGCAGCCGCCATCAGCTGGGCATTGCGCGCGAGCTTGCCGCCTGGCGCGAGGACCGCGCTGAGCGACGCAACATCCCGCGCAAGTGGGTCATGTCCGACGATACGCTGCTGGCGCTCGTGAAGCGTAACCCTGTGCGCGTTGAGGAGTTCCGCAGCATCCGCGGTACCGACCAGCTGGGGGAGCGCGATGTGGACGGTGCGTTGATGGCCATCAAGCGCGGCGCGAGCTGCCCGCACGATCGCCTGCCGCTCATGGTGCGCGGGCATCGCCAGATTTCGCCGGAGCTGGAGAGCGTGACTGACCTTATGTATGCGCTTATCCGCTTGGTTGCCGAGCGTTCGGGCGTGGCGACCTCGGTCATTGCCTCGCGCGATGACCTGGCCGACTATATTGAGCACCCCGAGCAGAGCCCCCTGCGCGAAGGCTGGCGCTTTGAGCTCGTGGGCTCGCGCCTGGACGATTTGCTCTCGGGCAATATGGGGTTGACGGTGAAGGACGGCAAAATCGAGCTTTTGTAGTCATATGGTTACGCGGTTTTACCAAACCGCGTAACAGCTCGACGCTGCAAACGGCCGAGAGCGGCAATCTGACGTTCAATCGTCGCTCGCGTACCAAAGTACGCGTCGCTTCTCTTTCACGTCACCTTGCTCGCTCTCGGCCGTTTTCGCTGACATTGCCAAAACATTGATGTTGATTTGCTGGTCAGTCGAATGGGTAAAATGCCTCCAACGTGTAACTCGATTCGGAGGAATTCGCATGCCTTATTACTATGGATACGGCTTTGGCATCGACCCGCTGTACCTGCTGGTTGTTCTTGTCTGCATGGTGCTTGGCCTTGCCGCACAGAACTATATCAACTCGACGTACAAAACCTGGTCCAAGGTTCGCTCGGACGGCGACACGGGCGCCACGGTCGCTCGCCGCATGCTCGACGCCAACGGCTGCAACGCCGTGGGTATCAAGGGTGTCGCTGGCGAGCTCACCGACCACTACAACCCGCAGGATAACAACCTGTACCTCTCGGACGCCAACCGTTCGGGCGGGTCGGTCGCAAGCGTTGCCGTCGCCTGCCACGAGGCGGGCCATGCCGCCCAGCGTCAAAGCGGTTACGCCATGATGAAGGTTCGCACCGCCCTCGTGCCGGTCGTCAACTTTACCCAGAACACCTGGACCATCGTGTTGCTCTTGGGCCTGTTTATGAACATCGCGGGACTCACGACCCTCGCACTGATCTTCTTCTCGTTTAGCGTGCTGTTCCAACTGGTTACGCTGCCGGTTGAGATTGATGCCAGTCGGCGTGCCGTGGCGTATATTGAGCAGTCGGGTATGAGCTCCAAGCAGGTCAACGGTGCCAAGAAGGTGCTGACGGCCGCCGCGCTTACCTATGTGGCTGCGGCGCTCACCTCGATTATTCAGCTGCTCTATCTTATGGCTCGCTACAACAGAAACTCCAACCGATAACAAATTGGGTCGCTGGGCGCCGCGGGGATTCGTGTCCCCGCGGCGCTGTACTATGTGTTGGACTTGAATTTGCGCAGGGCCGAAGCCCTTGTGCACGATGACGAAAGGAGGCTGCGTGGCAGGCTGGAATCTGACCGGCAATACCGTTTCCGCCGAGTTCGACGGTTCGGACGAGCAGGAGCGTAAGGAGCTCAGCGTGAGCCAGGCGGTAGAGATCGCCGCCGGTGCGCTCGATGCCATTCCGCAGCTGAGCGTTCTGGGCGAGGTCACGGGCTTCCGTGGCCCCAATGCCCGAAGCGGCCACTGCTACTTCCAGATTAAGGACGACTCGGCCGCCGTTGACTGCATCATCTGGAAGGGCGCCTACCTTAAACGCACCTTCGACTTGCGCGATGGCATGCAGGTGAGCTTTAAGGGCAGCTTCAATCTCTATAAGGCCACCGGCCGCATGAGCTTTGTCGCTCGCTCGTTTTCGCTGGCGGGGGAGGGTCTGCTGCGTCAACAAGTGGCACAACTGGCCGAAAAGTTACGCCGCGAGGGCCTGATGGACGAAGCGCGCAAGCGCCGCATCCCGGTGTTTTGCTCACGCGTGGCGGTCGTCACCTCGCTTTCGGGTGCCGTAATCGACGACGTCAAGCGCACGCTGCGCCGTCGCAACCCGCTTGTCGAGCTTGTTTGCGTGGGTGCCAAGGTGCAAGGCGAGGGTGCGCCGGCCGAGCTCATTGAGGGCCTGCGCCGCGCCGCTTCCATTGCGCCGGCGCCCGACTGTATTTTGCTGGTGCGCGGCGGCGGCTCCTTTGAGGACCTCATGACCTTTAATGACGAGGAGCTTGCCCGCGCGGTGGCGGCTTGTCCTGTGCCCGTGGTGACCGGCATTGGCCATGAGCCCGATACCTCGATTTGCGACATGGTGAGCGACCGCCGCGCCTCCACGCCCACGGCGGCGGCAGAATCGGTGGCGCCGGCTATGACGGAGTTGGCCGATGTGCTCGAGGCGCGCCATCAGCGTCTGGGTGCCGCGATGGCATCGATGATCGGGTCGGATCAGGTCGATCTGGAAATGCTCGATCAGCGCGGTCGCCGTGCCTGGGATACCTATACGGCTCGCTTGGGCGATGCGCTCGATGCGGCTGCGTGCCGCCCGTGCCTCAACGACCCCACATTTATGGTCGAGCGTCGCGAGTCTGAGCTTGCCCTGACGGCCGATCGCCTGTCGGGCGCCATAGCGCGCTCGGTCGGGACATTTCGCTCCAACTTTGAGCACCTGCCCGAGCGTCTGGTTGCAAGCACCTCGGGGCTCGATGGCAAGCGCCATGCGCTCGCGCTTGCGAGTTCTCGTCTGGAGCATCAGGGGCGCACGATGCTCAGCAAGCCAGCGTCCGACCTGGGCCGTGCCGCGGCCTCGCTCGATGCCCTGTCGCCGCTCAAGGTGCTTGCCCGTGGCTATTCCATCGCGTACAGCGATGATGGGGTGGCTACGAGCGCCAAGACCTTTAAGCCCGGCGACGCCATCCGCGTGCGCATGGCAGACGGCAACGTAGCGGCAACGGTCGATACGGTCGAGTAGACCGCGTTTCATAGCGATAAACCTTTAGGAAAGGAAACAGATATGGCAGAGAAGACCCCGGTCGAGCAGCTTACGTACAAGCAGGCTTCGCAGGAGTTGGAGCTCATCATACGCAGCTTGGAGTCGGGCGATATGGAGCTCGAGGAGTCGCTCGAGAGCTATACTCGCGGCGTCGAGCTCCTCAAGAGCCTGCGCACCCGCCTGTCCGATGCCGAGCAGAAGGTCTCGGTGCTCCTTAAGGACGTCGACGGCAACGACGTACTCGCCGACGGCGAAGCCGCCAACACCGACGACAACCTCTCGTTCTAACCATCTCGCAGTCCACTTTGGGGCAGTTCATTTTGGGACGGGGCTTTTTTGACTACCTCTTGTCGGCTGCCTCGCCGAGCACTTGCGTTTGCGAAAAAGTAGTCAAAAAAGCCCCGTCGCAAAAAGACTACCCTGGTGGCTTGGCCATTGGAGGTGAATGTTGCTTGCCTTTTGGCGTGTTAGGTGAGTTGAGGCGCTATCGCTGGTCGATTTCACCGGGTTCAACCATTATTTCTAGCGTGTGTAAATATTCATCTTGATTGTCAGATATGTATTCGCTTACATACCAGAATTCTAGAAGAGGCCCTGCGGCAATGAGATGATTCTGGTCCATGAATTCATTCATTTCCTTCCATATTGTCGGCGTTATTTCTGCAGGTCCGGTGGTTGTCCTGCAAAGATAGTCGCCTTCTGGGAAAATCTCGCACCCTTTATCGTCGATTGATCCGAGTGAAAGCAGCGTCTTCTCTGCTACCAGGCAACCGTCGGCGCTTCTGCGCGATGGGTCAAGGATGAAGCATGGAACCGTGTGTATCGAATCGATTTCCATCCCGAGTTCTTTCATGCGCTTAATGGTGGCGTAGGGAATTATGTCGCCGCTTAGCTCATCCTCGCTTACGACGACATATCCTCGGGGTCCCTTATGAACCACCCTCGACTGTTTTTCCTCGCGTGCTCTTAACGACATGGATATGTTCTGCATGCAATGCTCGATCTTTCGGCGCCGTTGCGATAGTTTTGCTATGGCTGCGTTGATGCTATCAAGTTCGTTGCTGAACAGTTCAAAGCTCGTTTCGAGTGAATGGTTATCTAGGAAAGATCTGATTTCGCTAAGCGTGTAGTTCATATTGAGCATTGACATGATGATGTTGAGTCTGCCGAAATCGTCCTTCCTGTATTCACGGTAGGCATTCGCCCCGCGCTTTGGGGCAACTAAACCAATTGCCTCGTAATAGCGAAGAGTGTCTGCGCTTACGCCGTAGAGGCCGGCCGTCTGCTTGATATTAAGGGAAAACTCGCGTTCCATGTCACACCTTCCGACTGCCCTAGGGCCACTCAAAACCTTGGAGCTATTCTAATGTTTGTTACTCCGTCATTGTCGGGCAAGCGGTCGTTTTGACGAGGTGAACGGTCTTAAGCGCTTGGTATCCAGCTGGTATTCCATCGAAACACGTCGTTGACCTTTGACTTTCTCCATATTCTAAGATGGTTTCAAGCCAGCTAGCTTAAATCATATCGATCTAGCATCTTAATTGTGAGGAAGGACAAGCAATGAAGGTCAAGACTAGGACGGGTATAGTTTCGGGCAAGACGCTCGAAAACGGGGTTGAAGCTTTTTTGGGCATTCCCTATGCAAAGCAGCCGGTAGGTGATCTTCGTTGGCGTGCCCCTGAGCGCCTTGATGATTCCGATGAGGAAATTGAATGCGTGGAATTCGGGCATTCTGCCAGGCAATTTATCGATGAAGTTGAACTCGCTTCGCTTCATGAGCAAGGGGAGGATTGCCTGAGCCTTAACGTGTGGGTCAGGGGACACGCACGCAAGAACCTTCCTGTCATGGTATATATCCATGGTGGTGCCTACTTCTCAGGTGGATCTGCCGACCCGCTATATAACGGCTCCAATTTTGCGGCAGCGAAGGATGTCGTTATTGTTTCGATTAACTACCGGCTGAACTTGTTTGGGTCGCTGCTGCTCGATTGCCTGCCGGGCGGAGAGGACTACAAAGACGCCGGCTATCTTGCCATTCTTGATCAAATCCGTGCGCTCGAGTGGGTGCATGAGAATATTTCGGCCTTCGGCGGTGACCCCAATTGTGTCACGCTTTTCGGTGAGTCGGCAGGCTCTTCCAGCCAGGCTCTTCTTTCCATATTGCCAGAGGCAAATAAGTATTTCCAACGTGCGATTTTGGAGTCCGGCCCTATCCAGCTTTATAAGACCCGCGAGCGCGGCGAGTACTTTGCTCGGGAGTTCGCCGAAATCATGGGATGCAAAACCGCCCAAGAGCTCTTAGCGAAGTCGGCAGACGAGCTCATTGAGGGCATGCAGGTGTGGTGCGATCGTCATACCTACGAAGTGTCGCTAATTTTCTCGCCGGTTTGCGACGGGTCTTTTCTTCCCAAGAAGCCGATGAAGGCCTGGGCGGAGGGCGCAGCCAAGGATATCGATATCATGATTGGATGTACCGAGGACGAGTTTACTTATTTCCATTTCTATTTCGATGACCTTCCCGGATTCTGGCACGGCCAATTCCCGATTCATTTTGATGATCAGATTGATATCGATTACTGGGAGCAAGCATATCGAAAGGCATGGCCTGAGCGCGATTTTGCCGAGAATTACACCAATTTTATGAACTCAACCGGTTTCTTTGTCGGCACCGACCTTATGGCTGAAGAGCAGTCGGCGTTTAAGCCCGTGTACAACTATTTGTTCCGTTATAAATCTCGTGTCGAGGGAATGGGTTCTTGCCACGCAATCGAGGTGCCGTTCGTTTTCAAGAATCTTGATACCGCGAGTGGTCTGATGTTTACGGGTGACAATCCTCCAGCGCATCTCGCGGATGAAATGAACGATGCGTGGTTCAGCTTTGCGAAGACGGGCAAACCGTTTGTTGAGGGCAAGGCACCATGGGACCCCTATACCGCTGAGAACCACATTCATATGGTAATTGACGAAAACGAGTGGAAGCCGGTGCATTCGCTGCATGCCAAAGAAGATTCGGTGTTCCGTCCTATGTACGAGGTACTACTCAACGATTAGTGAAAGAAGCCGCAATGGAGTGGGCTAATTAGCCCCATTGAATTCAGCTTGAACTATCCCTGCGTAAGGAGAAAGAAATGGCTCACGAAGAAAAGCGATCGGGCGATCGGTGGATGATCATATTCGTAGTGTGCCTCATTTGCTTCATGGCTAACGTCATGCAATATCAGGTTTCAGCATGGGGTGTCGTCGTGATGACGACTCTCGGCATCGATGCCGGTGGGCTTACCAATCTCATGTTGATGCCGATGCTCACCGCTGTGTTTTTGTCGATTCCTGCAGGATCTCTTGCTGATCGCTACGGCGTTAAGCTTGTCGTGTCAATTGGCATGGTGCTTTCTGCTGTAGGCGGCTTTCTGCGTTATTTCATGATTAATGACTTTACCGTGCAGATCGTTTCGATGTTTATGATCGGCTTTGGCATTGCGGCGCTCAATGCCAATCTGGCAAAGGTGCTGGGTTCCTGGTTTAAACAGCAGACCTCCCTTGCCGTGGGAGTTTTCTATGCTGCTTCATGTGTGTCCATCGTGATAGCCCAGGCATTCAGCACTTATTTTCCTACGCTTGACGTGTCTTATCTGGTCGCTGCTATTGCCGAAGCTGTAACTGCTGCGCTGTGGATCTTCTTTATGAGGAACGTCCCGGAGGGCGAGCCCATGCCCGAGCCCGAGCCGGTTATGAAGTACATTAAGATTGCCGCTAAGTCGCGCGGCGTTTGGTGCATTGCCTTGGCTTATGGTCTTACCCTCGCTTCAACCACGGCATATTGCGCAATTCTGCCGTCTGCGCTTGAGCTCGTTCGCGGCGTTGATACTGCCACCGCTGGATCTATGGCAGCAATTATTACAGTTGGTAGCTTCTTTGCTTGTTTTGCGGGACCGGCTGCCGTCCTCAAGCTCGGTAAGAATAAACCGTTTCTCATTGTAACTACGGTGATTGCCGCCGTTGTAATGGTTGCAAACTGGTTTTTGCCGCTTGGCACTGTCATGTGGGTTGCTCTCGTCCTCAATGGTTTTATGACCGCTCTTTCTGGTCCCATTATTCAGGCAATGACTCCTGATCTTCCTGAGATTGGCGCGAAATATGCCGGTAGCGCTGGTGGAATAATCGGTACTGTCGGCCTTCTCTGCTCCTATTTTGTTCCCGTTATTGTTTCGTCTATTTCTGGTGACAATTGGACGTTGAACTTTACGATCGAATCGATTCTTTTCCTTGCGAGCGTTTTGCCTATTGCGATGTTGCCCGAGACTGGTGCGGCGGCAAAAGCCGAGATGCCTGAGACTTCTGAATTATAATTAATCGGTGTTTTGCCTGGTCGCGACCTCCAGTTGATATGGGGGTCGCGACCATTTTTAATGTGAGGTTGGTGCAATGGATGGTGAAGCGTGCGAAGTTGCGCACAAAGTTGAGCAAAAGCGGGCTTCGAGTGGTTACCGCTGGTTAATATTGCTGTTGACGTGTGGTCTCTGTTTTTTGGGCAACTTCATGCAGTATCAGGTCGCTGCCTATGCTACGGTCATCATGCCTCAGATGAATATCGACCCTGTCGGATTCTCATCTCTCTTTCTGGCGCCAATGCTTGCGGCGGTTTTCTTTAGTCTCCCGTTCGGATCACTTGGAGATAGGCTTGGGCCCAAAGTAGTGATACTTGGCGGGTTCTGTGTTTCTTTAGTCGGCGGCGCTATCAGAATTTTCACCCTATCGAACTATCCTGCTCAACTTGTCTCGATGTTTTGCATCGGCGTGGGGATGGCGGCATTGACTGCCAATAATGCAAAGACGCTTGGACTTTGGTTTGCAGATAAGACGGATGTTGCGATGGGCATTTACTATGCGGCGACTTGCTTTGGCATTGCGGCGGCGCAAGCGTCATCGGCGTTTATGTCTTCCGTGCTAATGGGCTATACAGTTGCAGAAGCGTTGTTGGTCGTTCTGACTATCTTCTGGGGTTTATTTGGTAAGAACGTACAGCATGACTCACTTATTCCTGATGGCGTTGAGCACGACCAAGCCCTTCTGACTGCTTTTCGTTCGCGTAACGTTTGGCTTTGCGCGATTTGCGCCGCTTTCTCACTTGCCGCCACGACCGCCTTTTCCGGTGTGCTACCTCAGGCTCTTGAGCTTGTGCGAGGCACCGATGCTTCGACGGCCGGCGAAATGGCGGCGCTGACAACCGCTGCTGGGATTATCGGCTGCTTGATTGCTCCGATGCTTTACGGTAAATGCCGCCTTGCGCGACCGTATCTTGTGATTGTCGGGCTTCTTGGCTCTATTTCAATTGCAGTTGCGTGGTTTGCCTCGGGCTTGAAGTCCATGGGGGTATTGCTTGCAGTGTGCGGCATCGTTACGAGCATGATGGGTCCAGTTGTTCAAGCTCTGCCAGTTTCATTTGTTGAAATCGGCACTCGTTATGCTGGCAGCGCTGGCGGCATTATGGCCGAAGTTAGCCTTTTGGGCTCTTATATGCTTCCTATTGGGATTGCGGCTATTTCCGGTTCAGATTACGACAAACAAATGATGCTTATTACTCTGCTTTACGGTCTATCCGTCCTTCCGGTGTTGATCGTTCCCGAGGTCAAACACTTTAAATAGGCGCGAGCATATGGATGGATAAAGCCCTCTGGCCATTGCGATTGCCGAGGAATGGATTTCGCTCAATTCGGATCTTTGAAGTGGGCTAAACTGTCTTGGTGTTTCACTGAACAACGCCACCTTCTGTTGCGTTGTCGTTAGAAAGGAACCAGCCATGTGTGATTGCATCTTCTGTAAAATCGCCAACCACGAGATCCCCTCGACTGTTGTCTACGAGGACGACCAGGTCATCGCGTTCGATGACCTCAATCCCCAGGCACCGGTTCATACGCTCGTGATCCCCAAGAAGCACTACAGCGACATCGCTGATAACGTGCCTGCCGAGACCATGGGCGCCATGGCCCATGCCATCCAGGAGGTTGCTAAGGCCAAGGGCCTGGAGGACGGTTTCCGCGTCATCTCCAACAAGGGCGTTAACGCCGGCCAGACCGTCATGCACTTCCACATGCACGTCCTCGGCGGCAAAAACCTGGGCGAGAACCTCATCTGAGGGCGCGCAGCCCGTCGACTTGGCTGCCTTTGGAGTAATCTATGCAGCTTTCTCAACTCGAATACCTTCAAGCGGTAGCGAACTATGGCGGCGTGCGCAAAGCAGCTCGCGCCGTTCATGTGAGTCCGCAGGCTGTTTCGTCGGCAATCAAAAAGTTGGAATCTGAGTATCAGATTGTTTTGCTCGACCGATCGGCGGGGGAGGCTGTTTTGTCTCCGACGGGCAGAGAATTTGCGCGTCGTGCACGCGTGATCCTGGCGCAAGTTGACGATCTCAAAAAGTACGCTCAATCGGGGAACGGCGGCGTTTCGCCCGACGGCCATTTCCGTCTTTACGCCCCCTGTCTTCACGGGCGGGGGCGCCTTTTTTCCGAAAATTGGTACGACTCGTTTGAAAGCTCGCACCCTCAGATTCATCTTGATGTGTGGCATCAGCCAACGGCAACATGCTTTGAATCACTTATACTTGGAATTTCGGACGCGGCTATCTCGTTTGAGGAACCACGGGACAGCGTCCTTTCTTCAAAATATATGGGTGAAAAGGAGCTCAGGGTTCTTTCATGTCCAGCTGGTCATCAATCTGTTGACGCTATGACCATTCGTGAGTTACTGGGCGGCAGGCTCGCTGTTCCCATTAATTTGTCACCCTGTCTCAATGCAATCAATCAATGTCCCGAAGCTCAGCTGGTTAATTTCCGCTTTCGCGATGTCGAATACGGAAACAGGGCGCAGGCTGAGTTTCTTCAAGCCGGGGGATTGATATTGAGTTTTTCTGGCTCTTCTCTCGCATCGGATGGATCGGAAGTGAGCGAGTGCTCCATTGAAGCCTCACATGACGTAGCCTTGCCCATCTACTTTTGCTATCGACAAAATGCCTGGACCGATCGACACCAGACGGTATTTCTTCACCTATTGCGTCATCTCGCTTCGTGAGGCCATTTGGCCTCGTGTCGTCAAGTGAATGTTGACGCCTTGCAACACATAGCTGACAGCTTTGCCCTCATGCTTTTCCAAGATTTCGATTTAGATTGCTGACTCTTGGAGGGCGGAGCATGAAAAACCGTACGGTTTTGCTTTATATGACGTTCGTTTTTCTGTCGAACTTCAGCACTATTTTGTATTTTCTGACGGTTTACCTTGAATTCGTCGGATTCTCGATGGTGGCGATTTCTAGCATGATGATTGCATATCAAGTGAGTAAGTTCATCCTCGAAGTTCCCACTGGCTATATTGCTGATAGGTTTGGACGAAAGACAAGCGGTCTCGTTGGCGTCGTGGGGATGCTTGGATACTACGCCGTCCTACTCCTTGTCCGTTCTCCTCTGCTTTTAATCGGCGCGTTTGCTCTCAAAGGTTTTGCCGCTGCATGTGTGAGCGGATCCATAGAAGCGATTTACATTGACAGCGTCTCTCGGGACCACCTCGTAAGACTTAATGTCGTTGAGCGATTTGTTTTCTATGCCTCTTATGCCATCTCCGCTTGCGTGGGCGGTTTCATTTCGTCTGTCGGTGCATATCTCATTGGTCTTTCGGCAGATATCATCGCCATGGTGTTGACGTTGGTTGTCGTTGTCTGCATTCCTGAGATGCGAAGAGGGGGCACTGCGGGGACACCTGAGCGTGGACTTAGCCCGAAGATGATCGGTGCCGCTATTGCGTGTAACGGAATTCTTCGTTCAGCGTTCATCATGGACTGTTCTCCAGCATTTGCTTTTGTCGCCCTGGAAGACTTTTTCTCACTGTTGCTTGCGGGTCGCGGAATGAATGCCGCCGCTTCGGGTGTGATCATTGCGGTCCAGCTCCTTGCCTCGGCCTCCATGGGGCTTATTGTGCCCAGTGTGATTGCTCATGTCGACAAGGGCCGTTTTGCGCGTATTTGCGGCATCGTGCGCCTTTCCCTGACTGCTCTATTTTTGATTCCCTTTACTCCGGTCTATTTGCTGCCCGTGTTCTATGTGTTGCAGACGGTCGCCTACTCGTTATTTGCTCCAATTAAATACTCAATTTTTCAAAATGCCGCCGTTTCTTCGATGCGCTGTTCACTGATTTCGGTTCAAAGCCAGATGGTGGCGGTTGGTGCCATCCTTTTCTATCTGCTCAACGCTGTGCTGAGTAGCGTTGTGGGCATTCGAGTCGTATTGCTTGTTGCGCTCGGGATTTCTTCCCTGGTGTATATTCCCACGCTATTTCGTCTTACAAGTCAAAAGGCCATGAGTATTTAGGCACCGATAACTTATATATCAACGCAATAAACCCGAGCGCGAGGGCGTTTGGGTTTATTATTGAAACGTATGTAACCTGGCGGCGCCACACCGCCTGTTAGTAGGGAGACACATGAACGTTCTGGTCGTCAACGCAGGATCTTCGACCCTTAAGTATCAGGTCATCGATACCAAGTCCCACAAGGTGTCCGCAAAGGGCTCCTGCGAGCGCGTCTGCTTTACCGGCGGTACCTTCACCCACGCTGCCAACGGTTCCAAGAAGGTGACCGAGAACATTGAGTTCCCCGACCACAAGGTCGCCATCGAGGTCGTCCTGAAGGACCTCGAGGCCAATGGCGTCAAGATCGAGGGCATCGGCCACCGTATCGTTCAGGGCGGTTGGTACTTTGGCGATTCCTCCCTCGTCGACGAGGACGTCCTCGCCAAGATCCGCGAGGTCGCTCCGCTCGCCCCGCTGCACAACAACCCCGAGGCCAACGTTATCGAGTACTGCCTCGAGCAGTATCCCGATCTGCCCAACGTTACGGTCTACGACACTGCTTTCCACTTCAATATGCCCGAGGTCGCCAAGACCTACGCCCTGCCCAAGGACGTCTGTGACAAGCTGCACATCCGTAAGTACGGCGCCCACGGCACCAGCTACCGTTACATCTCCAAGAAGGTTGCCGAGATGACCAACGGCGAGGCTCGCAAGGTCGTTGTGTGCCACATCGGTTCCGGTGCCTCCCTGTGCGCCATCGAGGACGGCAAGTGCATGGACACCACCATGGGCTTGACGCCGCTCGACGGTGTCATGATGGGCACCCGCTGCGGCTCCATCGACCCTGCTACTGTGTGCTACCTGCAGCGCGAGGGCGGCTACACCTTCGACGAGGTCGACGAGATGATGAACAAGAAGTCCGGCCTTTTGGCTGTGACCGGCGGCAAGACCAACGACTGCCGCAACGTCGAGGAGCTTGCCGCCGCTGGCGACCCCGAGGCTCAGCTGGCCTTCGACATGTTTGTCTACAAGATTGCCGCCAAGGCTGCCGAGATGGCCACTTCCATGTGCGGCATGGACACCCTGGTCTTTACCGCCGGCATCGGCGAGCACGCTCCGGCCGTTCGCGCCGGCGTGGCCGACCGTCTGGCCTTTATGGGCGTCAAGATGGACCATGCCCGCAACGCCCTGCGTGGCGACGGCGCTTGGTGCCTGTCCGCCAAGGATTCCAAGGTCAAGATCTTCGTCATCCCCACGGACGAGGAGTTCATGATCGCTTCCGACGTTGAGCGCATCGTCAACGGCAAGTAATTGCAAGAGGGGAGGGGCTGGACGACCGAGCGCCGTTCGGCCCCTCT
>CAUDCB010000045.1 GCA_958447915.1 uncultured Collinsella sp.
CTACGCACCGTTGGATCTGTGAGACTTTCAACGTGTCGCTCTATGAAGGCTGTTACTCCATTTACTCGGATTCGACGGGCAAATATGTTGATGTTTGCGGCGGTTCTTTTGCAGAGGGAGCTCCGCTACAGATTTATTCGGGGAATGGGACTTTGGCTCAGAAATTCTGGGTCCGTAAAGACGATCAAGATTTTTATTCATTCCAGAGTGTCAATTCTGCCAAGTATCTTTCGGCGCGCGAATCTGATGGCGCTGTTCTTCAGGTTTCTGATAGGGGTTCTGATGAGACAAAATGGTCGCTTGGCGTCTGTTTTGGTAACGGTATTGAGTTAAAGAATAAAAAAAGCGGCAATGTCTTGACTGCCTTGGAATCTGGCAGTTCCCTTGTTTGCGCTGGCGAGAATAATTCCGCGGCTCAAGGGTGGGCAATTGCATCCGTCTCTCTGGTTGCTGACGGATTCTATGAGTTCGCTCCCATGCATGCGACTGGGCTACGACTTGATGTGGCTGGTGGCTCTCGCTCGAATGGCGCAAACGTCCAAATTTATGCTTCTAACGGCACACTAAGCCAGCGCATGTGGGTTCGTAGCGTCGGCGGCGGCTGGTACTCGCTTACGGCTTGCTGCTCTGCTTACCCTCTTGACGTGCTCAACTGCTCCAATGCGGATGGCGCTAATGTTCAGCAGTGGCAGTGGAATGGGTCGAACGCGCAAAAGTGGCGCTTCGAAATGGGGGAGAGTGGAATCAAGATTATCTCTGCCTGCGGAAATAAGGTTCTTGATGTAGGTGGCGCGGCTACTTCGAATGGGTCCAATGTCCAGTTATGGTCTTATAACGGGTCCGGCGCTCAGAGCTGGCGTGCTATTTCTGCAGAGCGTCCTTCGAAGATTGGTTATCAGAATCCTGCGAACTATCCGCAGGTTAGCAGCTTGACGGTAAGGCTTCCGAGCTATTGTACGGGCGAGTTCACCTATGTAACGCCGTCTCGTATTGCGATCGATGCCACACGAGATGACTGCGTCAATGCCTTTATCCAGCGTGCCTATGAATATGTCGGTACCAGGTATATCGAGCCCTACTCTACCGCGCCTGGTGGCGCCGTCGATTGCTCGGGGTTTGTGCTGCAGTGCCTCTATGCCACAGGTATGGATATGGGTATCTACAACCCCTATAACCATCGCTGGCTTTCCTGGCAAACCTACAACTCTATGAATTGGTATAACAACGGAACGTTTATGCCCGTAAGTGTTGGTAATATGCAACGTGGCGACGTCATTTACTACCGCGGCCATATTGCCATCTATTTGGGCGGTGGGCGCATGATTGACTCTTGGCCCAAGCAGGGTGTCGGTGTTCACGGCGTTTACGAGCGCGGCAACCCGATCGGTGCTGCTCGTCCGTTTGTGTAAGCTAATTTCCGTAGATTGAGGGTATATGCCTGAGACAGGTTTTGGGCATGTTGGCAGGATGGTGATCGAACCAATTGGATAGTTGTTATGATTGTTACTGTCCCGTCTCACTCCAATACGTGGGCAGGGTCCATCTGGGGCGATACTGCAATTATTATTGGAGATGGCAAAGTAATTGAGAACATTGGTCGTGTTAACGTCCGAGGGCTTGATGACTGGGTCAATTATTATGGGACAACGTATACGCCGCTTTGGGGCTGGTATCGCAATATCGCTCTTTGTTAGCTTGGGTTTTGGTTGATTAAAATGCGCAAGATTACATATGTTGCATCATCTTTGTTGGTCGCCTTCGGTCTGCTTTGCGGGCTGGGGGCAACCCCTGTTTTTGCCGATGACGCCTCGCTTCCCGTCGACGCTTCTTTAGAGGAGCGTCTTGCCTATGGCGAGGCACATCCCGACGATGACCTTGGCACCCATACCGCCGGTAGCTCGATGGAAGGTGAGCCGCTTGCCGCGGCACTCGATGCTCGCTCGGCTAATGGCTCCCCGTATTGGGGCGGTTCTAACGCATCTAAAACGTTCTATAACGGCTTCGACGAGGTGTTTGCATCTCCTGCCCTTAAGGTTATCGACGTCTCGGAATGGCAGGGAACGATTGATTGGAATAAGGTTAAAAACTCAGGCGTGGATGCTGTCATTTTGCGTTTTGCGCATTCAACGAGTCATTTCGACAAGCAGTTTGAGCGCAACCTGAGCGAGGTCCGTCGCCTGGGGATCCCGTTCGGTCTGTATATCTTTAGTACCGCCCAGAATTCGAATGACGCTACCAGCGAGGCGTACTTTACCCAGCAGATTGTAAGTAAATACGGCCTGTACGATTTGTCGTTGCCGATCTTTTACGATCTTGAGTCGTTCTATGACGGCAACGGTAATCCAATATCTCCTAATAGTGCCT
This sequence comes from uncultured Collinsella sp., assembly GCA_958447915.1. Lineage (GTDB taxonomy): Bacteria > Actinomycetota > Coriobacteriia > Coriobacteriales > Coriobacteriaceae > Collinsella. The sequence goes on from CAUDCB010000045.1 coordinate 2,365, forward strand.
CGGCATATGAGGGCATTGTGAATGCGTTTTTTAATACGCTGTCTGGTTTTGGCATTAACAACGTCTCTATTTATTCCGGCCGCTGGTATACGGATACCTATCTAAAAGCTGCAAGTGTGCGCCCCCGTGTTTCTTGGATTGCGGAGTACGGCCCTAAACTCAAGACCTCATTTAGCTGTGCTGGCCAGTATGGGTGGCAGTACACATCTTCGGAGCGCCTTGATGGTATTACCGCTAACGCTGTCGATATGAGCGCTTTTTCCTCTGCCGATTTTGTCAATGTGCTCAATCTGCCTGATTTTGCTCTTGCTGATGGAACTTATTACATTGATTCGATTGCAAAAGATTCCTCGAGCGTTACCGTTTGCGAAGATGGAAGACTTTCTTTGCATGGGGCTCAGGGAACGGCTAATCAGCGTTTCATCATTGAGTCGGCTGGCTCGGGGGCGTATCGAATCAAGAATGAAGCAACTAGTCAGTATCTCTCCGTAGCGGATAGAAACGCCCAGAGTGGTTCCCTAGTTGTTCAGGCGTCATATGCCCAGGACGACCATCAACTGTGGCACGTTCGTACTGCCGATAACGGATTCTACATTCAGTCAGCTTTGGGTAATTGGGTGCTCGATTTGAGTGGAGGTAGCACGGCAGATGGTGCTTCGGTCCGCATCTGGGCTCCGAATAAATCGACCGCGCAGCGTTTTACATTCGCATCGACGTCGTCCATAAAAACTGACACAGCTTTTGTTATAAAGAGCGTTCTCGATCCGCAGCTTGTCATGGATATCTACGGCGGTTCATCTGACAACCGAGCGCGGCTTCAGATCTTTAACGCCAATAATAGTCAGGCTCAGATGTTTACGTTTAAGCAGGTTGGCAATGGCTTGTACGAAATCGTAAACGTTAACTCTGGCAAGCCCTTTGAGGCTCAAGGCGGATCTGTCTCCAATGGTGGAGCAATCTCCCAGTATTCATCCAATGGCACCTGCGCGCAGCATTGGTCCATTGTTGATTGCGGTAATGGCGAATACTCGTTCATTAATTCGAAATCCGGTAAAGCCATTGACGTTCCGGGCGGCAATGGCGTGAGTGGGTCTGCGCTTCAGATTTATACGTATAACGCATCTGATGCGCAGAAATGGACGCTTGCGCCGGCGCGTACCGTCCGCCAGGAGCTTAATGATCTCGCCGCTTCGGGCAAGGGTCTTGTAAAAGAGGGTGTTGAATACGCTATTGGCTCTGTCTCTGAGCGTCAGGTATTTGATATTGCTGGCGGGTCTACGAATTCCGGCGCCAATCTTCAGTTGTATGCATCTAATGCAACCAAGGCTCAGCGTTGGACGTTTTCCTATGATGAGAATGGCTATGCGACCATTACGAATGTGAAATCCGGTAAAGTCCTTGATGTTTCTGGTGGCAGCAAAAAAGCTGGTGCAAACGTTCAGCAGTATGCACCCAATGGCTCTTGGGCTCAGAAGTGGATTCTTGTCGATTGCGGTGATGGCTCTGTCAAAATCTGCTCTGCGGTTAGGACGGGCTTTGTCTTAGACCTCGCCGGCGGCTCCACTGCAAATAGTGCGAATGTCCAGGTTTATGACGCCAACGGCACTGCTGCGCAGGGATTCAGGCTGTATACCGCCGGAGAAGTTTCTAAGGTTCAGTCAATCGATTCTCAATCTCTTGTTGTAACGGCTTCCGACGGTCGCGTATTTGATGTGTCTGGTGGCAGCATGGATAGTGGAGCTGCCCTTCAGCTTTATAGCGCCAATGGGACTATTGCGCAGTCGTTTGGCTTTGAATATGATGCTGAAAAGGGTTTTTATGCGATAAAGTCTGCGAAATCCTATCGCTATCTATATGCCCAGGACGGGGATATTGTTCCTGGGGCCGCGGTTAAGCAGGGGAACCTGTCGCCCTCGTCACGGATTTATGATTGGGCTATCGAAGATGCAGGTAACGGCCTGTATCGAATCGTTAACTCTGCAACGGGTTGTGTTTTGGGCGCAAGTGCTTCTGGCAAGCTCGTTACGGTTTCCAAGGGCGATGCGCGCGAGCTATCAGTTTCATTTGCGTCATCCGACTTTAAATGCTTGCGTTCCGAACAGGATGCAGACGCTGCGGCTCATGTGTCTGATTTGCCGGATGGCGAGTATCTCGTCAGCTCGAGCAAGAACTACTCCTGTGTTTTGGATGTCTCTGGCGGGTCAAAAGAAAATAGTGCCAACATCCAGTTGTACATGTCAAATATGAGCAATGCTCAGCGCTGGATTGTTTCCCATGACGACAAGGGCTATGTTGCCTTCACGAATGTTGGCTCCAATAAGGTGATTGATGTCGCCGGTGGATACGCTTCCGCTGGAACAAATATTGCACAGTATGTCTCAAATGGTACATATGCCCAAAAGTGGATTGTTGCCAAGCGGTCTGATGGCTCATATCTTATCGAGAGCGCTCTTAGGCCCGGATTCTATCTTGGTTCTAAAGGAGGAAAAGCGTCTAAGGGCGCGAACGTGGAGCTGAGCTCAACTGAAGACGATTCGCGCTTTGCATTGCTGAGCACGTCTCCGCGTGTTGCCAAATGCGAAGATATTCTTCCGGAAGGGTACTTCACGCTGAGCCCTGCTTGTAGCTCCTCCGGTAAGGTCATTGATATTGCCGGTGGCTCAAGCTCCAATGGAGCAAATGTTCAGCTTTACAAGTGCAACGGTACGCTTGCTCAGTTGTTTAGCTTTGAATATCATGATGGCTACTATCTGATTCGTAATGCCAAATCTCAGAAAGTGCTTGATGTTGCTGATGGTGAACTTATTCCGGGCGCTAATGTTCAACAATGGGATGGTGATTCGACTAATCCCAATCAGTTGTTTGTAGCTATTGTCAACAATGACGGCACCTTTTCTTTCATAAATAAGGCAACTGGTCTGGTTCTCAACATTGCTAACGGCTCCGATTCCGCTCAAGTGAATGTTAACGTATCTTTGTCTAATGGCGCTGCCGCACAGAAGTTTACGCTTAACCAGGTTACCGATTTTTTGAGTGAGGGAGCGTCTGCTTTTGAGTCGGCCACAGCTTCAAAAGTTTTGGATGTGGCTGGCGGATCCATGGAGGACGGCGCGGCGGTTCAACTGTATACATCGAACGATACGCTTGCTCAAAAATGGTACGTGAGCAAGGTGGCCGACTTGGACAATACGTACGAGATTGAGTGCATCGGTTCTGCGAAGGTGCTCTCTCTTACTGATGAGGGAAAGCTTGTTCAACTGACGGCTAACGGTACCGATTCTCAGCGATGGCACAGTGCGTTGTCTGGCGGCAAGATTGCGTTGCAGAATGCGGCCACGGGCCAGTATCTCTGCGTCTCGGGCTCATCGTCGACATTGGGTATGGTTGATTCGCTTGAACTGCCCGGCGTTCGTTTTAATGTAAAGAGCGTTGGTGTTCTGTCCGAGGGGTCATATACCATTCAGCTTATGTCGAATCGGTCGCAGGTGTTCGATGTATCTAGTGGCTCAACGACCGCTGGCGCATCAGTGGGTTTTTATGGTTCGAATGGAACAGCGGCTCAGATTTGGGACGTTCGCAAGAACTCCGACGGGACATATGAGATATCTAGTGCAAAATCCTGTAAGCCGCTTGATATTAAGAATGGTAATCAGTCGGCTGGTAACGGCGTTCAAATTTGGACCCGCAACGAAGGCAACGCTCAAAAATGGAATTTGGTTTATAACAGGGGAGAGGGCTATACGATTCGATCGTCAAGTGGGCTGGTTTTAGGCTCATCTAACGGTACGCTTGCTCTGTGTCAGGATAATGGCTCTGCTGATCAGCGATTTGCGTTTGAGAAAGCGACTTATATTCCGTCGGCTCTTACCGGCGTGCAGTGGAAGGGCTGCGCTCATTATTCTTCGACCCGATATGGCGAAGACTGGTGCGTGATTGTGATTCACATCTCGGAGTGCACATCGCTTTCCCAGATTGATAATACATTTTTGGGCATACGTGAAGCCTCGGCTCATTATGGCGTGGCGCCGGGGCAGATTCACCAGTACGTTCGCCTTAACGATACGGCATGGGCGGTAGGCAACTGGGAATGGAATAAGCGCTCGGTGTCTATTGAGCATGTAGGTACTACAGCAAATCCGCCTTCGTATGCTACCCTTGATACTAGTGCGCAGCTTATGGCAGCGCTTGCAAGGTCTAAGGGTTGGAGATTTCTAACGATGGGCGATAACGTCGGAATTCACAAGTGGTATTCATCGACGAGCTGCCCTGCTGGAACAGATGTTAACTGGCTGGTCGCGAAAGCTAACCAGTATTTAGGTAATTAGTATAATTATTTGAGGTTGGATAACTTGAGCAAACGAATTCTATACTTCGATGTCCTCAATGTGGCTGCATGCATAGCTGTAGTTATTATGCATTTCAATGGTCTTGTGCATGCGTTTTCCCCATCTTCTGATTGGTTGCAGGCCCTTTTTGCGGAGTGTGCTTGCTATTGGGCCGTTCCGATCTTCTTTATGCTTTCGGGCGCCAATCTTCTTACCTACAGAGAACGCTATTCAACAAAAGAATTCCTGTACAAACGTTTTGTAAAAACGGTAATTCCCTTTCTTGCTTGGTCTGTCTTGGCGCTTATTTGGAAAGTACAGACTGGGCAGATGGAGGCTCCGGGTGGCCCAAGATCGTTTATTGATATGGTGATTAACACGCAGATAATTGATGTCTACTGGTTTTTCATCCCCTTGTTCTCTATGTACCTTTCGTTTCCTGTTTTGTCATTATTGTGCGACGGAAAGCATGACGATGTGCTCTGGTACTCCGTCGCCACTGGTTTTATTTTGATTTCTGTGTTGCCCTCCGTGTCGGCATTTCTGGGTATTTCGTTCAACGCTTCGCTTACGCTGCCGATATTGAGCGGGAATCTCCTATTTGCCGTACTCGGTTATTTGATTAAAAACTATGATTTTTCTGCGTATCAAAGACATATGATCTATTTATTAGGTGTGATGGGTTTTGCCGTTCGTTATTTTTCGACGGCCTACTGCTCCTTCGCTCAGGGCGAGCTCTATACGGTCTTTTGGGGCGTAACGAACTTTCCTTGCATGCTTCTTTCTGTCGCCGTCTTTGTATTTTGTAAATATGCACAATGGGATCGACTGTTCACAACGCCAAAACGTGTAAGAGCGCTCAAGTCTCTTTCTAGTTGCAGTTTTGGAATCTATCTCATTCATATGATTGTGTTTTACTATCTTTTGATTATTACTGGACTTGATGGAGGCCGCCTGGTCTGGAGAACCTTTTTCCCGTTCATTTGCTATTTTGTTTGTGCTGTGTTCGTTTTCTTTCTAAAAAAGATACCTCTAATGAAATGGATTGTTCCGTAATGGGGGAGCATCGAGTATAAGAAACCGTTTATTTCATGGCGTTTCGCTATGATGTCTTCTTCTGTTTGAACCTCATATATTTTATTAGCGCTTGTTTCGCCTCATCTACTGGATGAAACGATCTTGTAGACATGGGAATATCCCGCCAGTTCTTTTAGTCCATGATATCGAAGGCCTTGAAATGCAGATTAGAAAGCAACATTTAAGATTATTTATTCCCGTTTTGCTGGGCGTTTTCTTTTCTCTAGGCGATTATGTTGCGACTCATGATGGCGTTCTTGATTTGTGCAGTAAAATGATTTGGTTCCAAGCTCTGGAATTTAGCATGTTTTTTGTTGTTCTCTTTGTTGTATTTGAGTTGCTAATTGGTCATATAAAGAATAAACAGGGCGATATCAAGATTGCCTTGGGTTCATGCTTTCACCGATGGAAACCAAGCATTGCAAAATGTGGATGCCGACCATCTCAGCTCTTTATCTATTTTATCGTTATTGGTATCGCTTGGTCTTTATGGTTGTACCTATTGAGGTCTGGCATTTTTTGGTCGGATACATCACAGCAAATCTTGCAGTACTACGGTGTCGAGGCATTGTCTGATCATCATCCCGTGCTAGTTACCTTCATTTATGGGTTGTTTTGCGATTTTGGTACGTCTGCATTTGGCAGCGCATCTAAAGGCTTAGCAACTCTTGGAGCAATTCAGCTATATACCGCCGCCTTGCTAATTTCGTTGATTTGTTCAGATTTCTATCACTTTGGCGCCAATTCATTTTTATGTTTTATCGTTGTCGTCTTTTTCGCCTTATTTCCCGTTTTCCCTGCAATGCTTTGCTCGATTGCGAAGGATTCGCTTTCGATTGTTTTCTTTTTAGGTTATGTATGGCTGTTTTTCAGATTTCTTCTGTCAAAGAATCTGTCTGTTCTTGAAATATTTGGAATAGTCTTTTTTTCTATTATCGCTTCGCTTACAAAAAAGACCATGGGCTATATCATTTTTGGAGTTGATGTACTTCTCTGTATATATGCCTTCAACTTATCCAAAAAATGCTGCATTAAAATCTTGCTTTCCTCGGTATTCTTTTCTTTATCCGTGTTTATTCTCGTTCCGCAGTTATATGCTGCCGCTAACGTGTTGCCTGGCGGTAAACAGGAAATGATAGCGCCTATCATTCAGCAAGTTGCACACGATGTTAAATACTCTAAAGACGAAATGACCAACGAAGATTTAAACGTAGTAGACAATTTCCTTCTCATTTCTGTCCAAGATATCCCTTCCAAGTACAATTGGGGTTGCGTTGACTCAATTAAGGACATTATTAGATATCCGTTAACGCCTATTCGGGGCGTAAACGACGAATCCTATTTTAATAAGTTCATTAAGCTATGGGCTTTGAACTCAATGAAGGATCCCAAAGGCCATCTCGAGGCATGGATTGGCCTTATTGATGGATGGATAACGTTTCGTGCCGATCAAAACGGGTCCGGGAATTACCTTGTCCTGCCAATGTATTCTGGCTGGTATTATGAACCTGTTGATAAGGTTGTCGATTGGAACCCTACTTGCTCTGCTAGCGCTTCTATTGCTCAACAAATTTATCTTTCAATCCAAAGTCTTCCTATTATAAATGCTCTATTTTTCCGTTCTACCTGGGCGTCTGTTGTCCCCTTGTTTCTCCTGTTTTATGTACTCGGTGATAAGTATTCGGGTTCAAAAAGAGGGGCCTTATTGATTCTGTCTCCTGTTCTGATCACATGTTTGACTCTTTTAATAGTGCCGATTTCCATAGTAGGCGGCGAGCCAACGCGCTATATATTTAGTAATATTTGCCTAATTCCCATTTTTGTTTTGGCGTTATCTTTAGATAATCTGTTCTGCAATCATGGTTGATTGTTTTGGAGTTTATATGCAATTTAGTAATGTTGCGGTTATCATTCCCTGCTACAATGAGGCTTTAACCATCGGCAAAGTGATAGATGACTATCATGCGGCCTTGCCTGGTGCAATGGTATATGTATACGATAACAATTCCTCTGACGACACTTCGCAGATTGCCAAGCAGCATGGTGCAATCGTTCGCTTCGAGCCTCGCCAGGGTAAGGGCAACGTTTGCCGCCAGATGTTCCGCGATATTGAGGCGGATTGTTACCTTATGGTGGACGGTGATGACACGTATGATGAGACCAAAGCCATTGACATGGTTATGCCTATCCTGAACGGGGAGGCTGACATGACCGTCGGTGACCGCCTCTCCAACGGCACCTACGCCGAGGAGAACAAGAGAGCCTTTCATGGATTCGGCAACAACCTCGTTCGATTCATGATTAAGTGGATTTACGGCTATGCTTTTGATGACGTTATGACTGGCTATCGTGCTATGAGCCGTCCGTTTGTTAAGACGTTCCCGGTTATGTCTGAAGGCTTTCAGATTGAGACCGAGCTTTCTATTCATGCTGTTGATAGGCGTTGGCGGATCAAGGACATTCCTATTGTTTATCGTGACCGTCCCGAGGGCTCTGTCTCTAAACTCGATACGTTTGGTGATGGCTTTAAGGTGATTGCGATGATCGGAGCGCTATTTAAGGATTATCGACCCCTTAAGTTCTTTAGCTTGATCGCCGCGGTGCTTTTGATTGTTGGTTTGATATTTGGCATTCCGGTTATTGTAGATTTTGTTCATACCGGTCTTGTTGAGCGGCTTCCAACCGCTATTCTTGCGGTTGCGTTTGTGTTTCTTAGCGGCCTTTGTTTGACTACGGGCTTGATTCTTGACTCTGTTGCTAAGGTCGAGCGCAAAGAGTGGGAACTTAAGGTTTACGATGAGTTTCAGAAGTAGATAATTTTGGGGCGTCTTTTGGTGGCGCCCCTTTTGCTTTAAAAGTCAATTATCCTGTTAGAGTTAACCTGTTCCTTCTATTAGGGAGCGTCTAGTTTGCCCCGTTTCTCCATTTGCGTTTCTTCCTATAACGATGCTGAGTTCCTTCCTGCTTGCATTGATAGCGTCCTTAATCAGTCGTTCTCTGATTTTGAGCTCATTATTGTTGATGATGGAAGTCCTGATAACACGGCGTCTATCATTAATTCCTATGCTCAGCGAGATTCTCGCATCGTTCCAATTATTAAAGAGGTTAATGAGGGCGTTCATCTCGGTCGCAAATCAGCCGTAGCCAAATGTTCCGGCGATCTGGTTATTCTTTTGGATTCCGATGATGAGCTTGGTGACCCTCTCTTTCTGGAAAAACTAAACGAGTATTCTCTCGCTCATGCGGCTGATATCTATCACTTTGGCATAGAGGTCATTAATTCTGGTGTTTCCGACCAGGAGCGTAACGACTTTGAGGCCTACGTTAATCGGGATATTGAGCCTCTGTATGGAAGCGACATTGTAAATGCTGCTTTTTCTGCTGATGCCGGATATCGCCAAGACTGGCGTATTACTCAGAGGGCATACGAGTCTGGTTATTTTAAACGTGCTTATGAAAAAATGACTTCCGATCGTATGGGGCGTGCTCAAGATGGTTACGAGTGCTTTGTTGCTCTTGCCGAAGCAAATTCTCAGCTTACATGTAATGATTTAATCGGTCTTAAGTATTATCTTGGCCGGGGTGTAAACTCTGGAACTCAGATTTCTGCCGAGTCCTTTGTAAAAAGCGCCAAAGGATTCTGGAGTTCTGTTTCGCATATGTGCGAATACTGCAAAGTGTTCGATCGCTTCGACCTGTCTTCATCTTTTAATGGGGGCAAATTAAAGCTAATGGATCTGTTGTTTAACGACTGGATTGTACGTGTTAACGATTCCGATAAGCTTGCCGCTGCTCGCGGTGCTGCGGAAGTTTGCGGTGGTGTAGAGGTCGCAACTCAGCTTATGCGCCTCGCACGCGATGAGGCCTACTCTCATTGGGTCGATGGTACCGAACTCGACGATGGCGTGAGTGCTTGGTATCACGAGGCAAAGCTTCTTGCGGGCGGAGAATACTTTACGTCTCAAGAGTTGATTGATTTTGGAAACGCTGCCAAACTTCATATTGATGAGGTTTCCGAGCGTTCATTTAGGCGCCGTTCCGAGAAACAGGATGTTCGCATCTTTGTTTCCACGCATAAAAAAGTTGACCTCTTTGATAGTGCAGTTTTCCAGCCTGTTCAGGTTGGATGCGCATCTTGTAATGATCTCTATCGCTGGGCCTTTCACGATCATGAGGGTAACAACATATCGTCGCTTAACCCCATGTATTGTGAACTAACTACTCAATACTGGGCTTGGAAAAATACTGATAGCCAATACGTAGGTTTTTGTCACTATCGCCGTTATTTCGACTTCGCTTCCAATCGTCATAGCGAAAACATTTACGGCGAGATTATGGACACCTATATTGATTCAAAGTCTCGGGCTAAATATCATCTCGACGATAAAACAGTTGCTGATTTTGTTAAGCAATACGATGTAATTACAACCGAGCGCAAGGATATTCGTCCATATTGTGGCCAGTCTGCAACGCTGCGTAAGCAGTATGACCTTGCAGATAAGCTTTATGTTGAGGATCTTGACAAGGTCGTCGAAATCCTCGGCAAGCAACATCCTGAATATCTTGAAGACGCTCAGGCCTTCCTTAAGGGTCATATTGGTCGCTTCTGCAACATGTTCATTATGAAGCGAGATATTTTTAACGATTACTGCGCTTGGCTTTTCCCCATTCTGGAAGAGTTTGTTGCTGCGACTGATATGTCTCACTACAGCAAAGAGGGTCTTCGTACTCCGGGGCACTTGGCCGAGAGGCTTCTGAATATCTATTTGCTCCATCAT
>CAUDCB010000046.1 GCA_958447915.1 uncultured Collinsella sp.
TACGGCGATGGCATCGGCGAGCTCCTCGTCGGTCTTATAGACAGCGCGCAGGCTCTCCTGCTGGCCATCGCAGCGGTCGAGCGTAACCTCCGAGAACGTCTGGATCGGCGCCGGAATGGTCTGACGCGCAACCTGACCCTCCCCCTCGAGTGCCTTGACAAATTTAAAGTGCTCGACGAACGGATGGTTCTCGCCGCTGATGGGGCCGGTTACCACGGCGGTGTCAGCCGTGGTCTCCTCGTCGTGGAACATATAGCCCGTACGCGAGGTACGGCGTTCAATGCCGTTGAGCCCCCACATAAAGTCGAGGTGCCAGTAACTGCGGCGAAACTCGCCATCGGTAATCACCTGCAGGCCAGCGGCCTTTTGCTTGTCCACCAGATCGCGAATAGCCTCATCCTCGACGGCCTTAAGCCCCTCGGCATCAAGCGTGCCTGCCGCATAGGCAGCGCGGGCATCCTTTACGGCCTGCGGACGAAGAAAGCTGCCGACGATATCAGCGCGAAACGGCGCGTTCGGTTGAATTGAAGTGCTCATAGATATCTCCCTTTGCATTGGTTGCTTTACTGGGACAGAGTATGAGCGCTCATATAGCCATCGTAAAATATACGTTTATAACAGTTTGATATAGATGCTTCCTATATCAGTTGGGACTGCCATAAAGAGATTTGACCCGTGCAGGACGCAGTAGTCTAGATATGCTGACGGATCGCGTCGATATAGGCTTGACCGTAGCGCGTAAGCGTCGTGTTCTTGCGCGTGATGATGCCGATCTCCATGTACTCATCCACATCGAGCGGAATCGAGATAATGCCGGGGCCGTTGAGCTCGTGGCTGATCACGCCCGAGCATACCGTGTAGCCGTTGAGGCCCATGGCCAAATTGAACAGCGTCGCACGGTCGCGCACGCGGATATTCTTGCGGCGCTCAAACGTCGAGGTCAGCTCCTCGGAATAGTAAAACGAGTTGTAACTGCCCTGCTCGTAGGACAGGAACGGGTAGTCTTCCAAGTTCTCGAGCGTCACGCTGGAGCGGGCCGCCAGCGGATGGTCGGCACAGACGAAGACATGCGGCGTGGCGCAGAAGAGCCCTTCGAACACGAGCTCGTTGGCTGCCAGCATGCGCTCGATGACCTCGCGATTATGCTCGGACAGATACAGGATACCGAGTTCGCTTTTCATGTGCGCGACGTCCTCGATAATCTCGTGGGTTTGCTCCTCGCGCAGGGTAAAGTCGTAGCGCGCGGCATCGAACTCACGGATCACATCAACAAACGCGTTGACGGCAAAGGAATAATGCTGGCAGCTCACACTAAAGTGCGGCACCTGCTCGGACGCGCCCTTGTACTTGCCTTCGAGCAGATCCGCCTGGTCGAGCACCTGGCGTGCGTAGCCCAAGAAGGTCTCGCCCTCCTCGGACACAATGACACCCTTGTTGGTGCGCTCAAAGATGTGCACACCCATCTCGTTTTCGAGATCGCGGATCGACGCGGTAATCGAAGGCTGCGACACAAAGAGCCGGCGCGAGGCTTCGGTAATGCTGCCGCATTCGGCAACTTTGACGACATACCTGAGCTGCTGAAGCTTCATAGCGCCCTCCCTAGACGTTCGTGACGCCAAGACCCGCCGCGTCCATCTGACGCATAAACGGCGGCATCTCCCCCGTCGCGGCGCAGGCGGCAATCTGATGCAGAGCCCCGGCAACCGCATCGTCTGCCGCAGCGCCGATATGCCAGCGCGCGGCAGCCGTGACGGCCTCGTTGGCATTGGCGACTGCAACGGAGTTGGGGACGGCACCGATCATGGGCAGGTCGTTATCGGAATCGCCAAATACGGCCACCTCGTCGGACGTCAGGTCCAAAGCGCGCGCCAGCTCCAGCGCAGCGCAACCCTTGTCCCAACCTGCTGGAAGAATGTCGAACAGGCGCACACGATTGTTGGGAAACACGAGCGAGAGTTCCGGCACCTCGGCGGCAACGCGCTCGCGTAGCTCCGCGAGCTCCTCACGCGAACGAGCACTCCAGATATTCGCCTTGAACACCGGCGCATCATCGACGACAGGACGGCACGGGGCCTCTTCGCCCTTGAGCCATGCGTTGCCGCCCGACTCCATGGCGCGGCGCACACGCTCGGGGTCGCTCGTTACACAATAGGCATCGTTATTCCAAAAGTCATCGCCCAGGCTGTAGACCTTCAGATACGTATCGTCGGTCTGTTGCTCTAAGTAGTCAGCCAAGCGCATAAGGGCGGCGTTATCGGTCGCATGCGAGGCTACCACCTCGCCGTCCACAAACATGACCTGGCCGTTGCAGAACGCGCCGGTCGAGAAGCACTCGGCGCGATTGCGGAACATCCAGCCCATCGCGGAGGGCTGGCGACCCGAAACCGGGCCAAAGTGCAGACCCGCCGCCTGCATGGCATGAATGCCCTCGATGGCGTAGTCGCTGGCGCCGTCATGCCCGGCTGGAATCAGCGTATCGTCCATATCGGTCAGCACAAGTTTAATCATAAGGCCCCCTCGGTCATTCTTAATCCCGTCTATTGTACCGATGCGCTAGTATAGGGAACAACAGATTCGATGCGGGAGTGCCGGCGGTGCAAACCACAAGGCTGAGAGGGCATGGGGCCCAATCCTTTGAACCTGTCAGTTAATGCTGGCGTAGGGAGCATGCCGCCTTTACAGGGGCGCTGTCTATGCACAGCGCCCCTTTTCTATGCCAAGGAGGCATGTGCAGTGATTGATTCGGAAAAGCTTAAGCAACGTATGGTCAAGGCCGTAGAGGAGATTCGAGCCACCAATCCGATGGCCGGCTCCATCACCAACACGGTGACGATCGACTTTGTCGCCAACGCGCAGCTCGCCGTGGGCGGATCGGCCGCCATGGTCTATCTGCCAGACGAGGGCGAGGCACTCGTTGCCGGCGGCGGTGCCATCTATCTCAACATGGGCACGCTCTTCCCCATCTACGAGCAGACGATTCCCCGCGCGGCCAAGGCGGCCCACGATGCCGGCAAGCCCTGGGTGCTCGATCCGGTGGGCTTGGGCATCGGCAGCCTGCGCACCCAGCTGGTAGGCGAACTCAAGCAGTACAAACCCGCCATCGTGCGCGGCAACGCCTCCGAGATCATTGCGCTCGCCGGCCTGTGGGGCCTTGAGGGCGAAGCGGCCGATCTGAGCCGCGTGCGCGGCGTCGATACCACCGACACGGTAGACGCCGCCCGCGATGCCGCCGTGGCGCTCGCCCGCTACACCGGCGGCGCCGTAGTGGTCTCGGGCGAAGTCGACCTGATTACCGACGGCACGACCGTGGCCAAGTCCCACGGCGGCAGCCCACTCATGTCCAAGATCACCGGCTGCGGCTGCTCGCAGGGCGGCGTGCTGGCCGTGTACGCCTGCGCCGCCGACCCGTTTACGGCAGCCATCTGTGGCACCGCCGTCTACAACGTTGCCGGCACGCGTGCCGCCGCCGTCGCCGATGCCCCGGCAAGCTTTAAGGTCGCCTTTATCGATGAACTCTACCGCGCGACCGCCCAAGACATCGCCGATAACCGACTCGAACTCGAGGAGGCATAAACCATGTCCGAACCCGCAACCAATACCGGCATGAACACGCTCGTCGCTGTAGCCATCGCCCCGTGCGGCACCGGCGATGAACTGTCCGCCGAGGTCGCTGAAGTCGTGCGCGTCATTCGCGAGAGCGGCCTTCCCAACCGCACCACCTCGATGTTCACCGAAATCGAGGGCGACTGGGACGAGGTTATGCAGGTCGTGCGCGACGCGACCTTTGTGTTGGCGAGCAAGGGCATCCGCACCGAAGTCGTGCTCAAAGCCGATATTCGACCCGGATTTACCGACACCATGACCGGCAAACTCGAGCGCATGGAAGCGCAGATCAAAAAGCAGGAGGAAGCACGATGAGCATCCGCGACAACCTTGATATCTCGGCTTATCTGGTACTCGGCCCCGAAAACACGCTCGGACGCCCCGTGGGCGATGTGGTGGCCCAGGCACTCGACGCAGGCTTTACCTGCATTCAGGTGCGCTCCAAGGTGGCAAGCGCCCGCGAGATCATCGCACTGACGGGCGATGCCGCGCAGGCCATCGCTCAGGCCGGCAAAACCGGGCAGGTCGCGCTGCTGATCGACGACCGCCTTGACTGCGTACTTGCCGCACGCGAGCAGGGTATTGCCGTCGACGGCGTGCACGTGGGCCAGAGCGATATCCCCGTGGAGGTCTGCCGCAAGCTCCTGGGGCCCGACGCCATCGTGGGTCTTTCGGCCCGCTGCGAGGAGATGCTCGAGTACGTCAAGACCGCCGACATGAGCCTGGTCGATTACCTGGGCATCGGCCCGCTCCACGAGACCGAAACCAAGCGCGACTGCGGACGTGCGGCCGACGGCTCCATCATCACCAAGAGCTTTGAGGACCTGGCTGCCCTCCATGCGGCAAGCCCCGTGCCCATCGTGGTGGGCGGTGGCGTCAAAACGGCCGACCTGCCGCAGCTCAAGACTACCGGCGTCGATGGCTTCTTTGTGGTGAGCGCCGTCTGCAGTGCCGACGACCCCTACGCCGCCGCCAAGGAGCTTGTCGATACCTGGCAGCAGGCATAGGTATAGGCCGAGCAGCTGATTCGCAGCCTCATATCTTCAGCAATGGAAAGCGCATCCCAGTTTGGACCTCCATTCCGGGATGCGCTTTCCGTATAGAGAGCCAGCGGGAAACTGCGTCCCAGTCTGAACGCATATTCCGGGATGAACTTTCCGCCACGGGCCTCTCGCGGAAACTGCATCCCATTCCAAACGCCCATTCTGGGATGCGCTTTCCGCCGCCGCCCTACCCCGCCAGATACGCTTCCAACGCCGGCAAAGTCGCCTCCGCATCGCGACGGCCGATCTGATAGATGCGCTCGAGTTCATCGGGCTCGCGGCACAGCGACGGCACCTTCACCGATTCGCTCGGCCGCACCACAAAGATCTCGCCAGCGGCTTCGCGACGCGCCAGGTCATCGAGCGTGTCATTGTAGACCTCATGCCGATGCTCAAGCGCCGCAACAAACTCCGGGTAGTGACGGAACACGCGACGCAGCATAGGCATCACGCTATTGGGCTGCTTTACAAAGCCCGCCGGCTGCGTGAGTACCACGATGTTTCGGTCATACCCCTGCGCAAACAGCCAAGCGCTGGGAATGGAATCGGCAACACCGCCATCCAAGTACTTGCGACCCTCGATGGCAACAGGACGCGTCGCCACGGGAATCGCCGACGACGCCCGGATCCACTCGATATCGCGCTCATCGCCATAGGGCAGGTCATGGTAGACGGCCTGCCCCGTCTTAAGATCGGTACATACGCACGTAAACCGCATGGGGCAGGCGCGATATGCCTCCAGATCGATGGGATCGCGCTCGATGGGCACCTCGTGATAGGCAAACTCGGCATTGAACATATCGCCGGTTCGCAGCCAGCTGGTCACGCTTGCATAGCGCTTGTCGGCACAATAGGCCTTGTTGTAGCGAATGGCGCGGCCGATCTGGCGCGATTTAAAGTTGTAGCCAAACGCCGCGCCCGCCGAGACACCCACCATATGGTCGCAGGTTAAGCCATGCTCCATCCATACGTCGAGCACGCCCGCCGTATACATACCGCGGTAGCCGCCTCCCTCGAGCGCAAGCCCCACCGTGCGCGTCGTGTCTGGCTGTGCCATGCGACCATCTCCGTTCCCGTGTTTTAAAGCGGAACAAGTATACCCGCCAACATATATCGACTCAGTCGCATTTATATCGAGCATCGCATCGTCACGCTACCGATTGGCGAATAATAGCCGCCCGCGGCAGGGGCACCCATATACAATCCTCTATTGTTGTTTATACTACTCAATAGTTATCAGCAGCGAACACGGACCGACATATTAAACCAGCGACGCAGCAAGGCGGGGGCCTGGATACACGCAAAGCGTTGAGCAGCAACGCGTGTGTACAACGAGCTCGCCCGACGCAATACACCCCGACCTCAGGAAGCCGCTTACAGCATGGATATCGCCAGCAATTACACCGAGACGCTCGAAAAGACCATCCGTGACCTTCTCGAGCGTCAGGACGATCTGATCAGGACCGCCTTTACCGACCAGCTCACCGGGCTGGGCAACCGTGGCGCCTTTACCCGTTCCCTCGAGGAAATCTGGGAGCAGGAATTGCCCGTAACCATGGCGTTTATCGACATCGATAACCTTAAGCACTGCAACGACATCTTTGGGCACGACGAGGGCAACCGCTATATCTTGCAGGTTAGCTTCTACCTCAAGCTGTATATGAAGGTGGACGAGGCGGCATTTCGCCTGGGAGGCGACGAGTTTGCCATCCTGTCTACGATTGCGACCGAGGATGACCTGGCCGAGCGTCTGGAGCACTGCCGAACGGTCCTGCTCGAAAACAACGATTCCAAGATGCCCCACTCGTTTAGCTACGGAGTGGCACACGCCGACCCCGCCCTGGGCGAAGCCCCCAATCGCTTGACGAACGATGCCGACCATCGCATGTACGACTACAAGCTACGTCATGCCGTGCACCTTGATCGACGCAATATCGCACAAGCCCACACCGACGACTTCGAAATAAGCGATCGCATTTTCGACGCTCTTTCGATGCTCAACGAAGGCCGATATTTCTTTATCGAGAACTTGGACAAACATCGAACCCTTTGGTCACGAGGCGCCTTGCGCGATCTTGGTCTTCCTTCGGAGCATATAGACAACTGTCACGATTATTGGAAAACGCGTGTCCATCCCGATGACCTTGAAGCCTATACCAACGACATCGACCAGATCTATAACGGCTCCAAACACCGTCACGTCATGCAGTATCGTGTGCGCAACGCCGCCGGCGATTTCGTCCTCTGCCGCGCTCGCGGGTTTCGTATCGACGGCGACGAAGGTGTCCCCTCACTCTACGTCGGCGAGCTCGTCAACCACTCGCTTGCCGAGACCGTCGACGCCGCCACGGGCCTCGGGACGCAGCGCATGCTGGCCAACGTTATCGATGCCTGCCGTCGCGACCGTTGCCAGACGGGGCTTATAGCGGTACGCGTTCGTGGCACGGCAAAGCTCAACGAGCTCTACGGGGCCGAGGCCGTCGACAACATGCTCGCCGAATACGCAGGCCGCATGCTGTCGATTACTCGCGGCAGGAGTCGCGTCTTCCGCTCACGCAACGCCCAGTTCGTCGTGCTTAGCAACAATTTGGATCACGAAGCATTCGAGCAACTGATCCAACATCTCAAAGAGGCCGTTTTCGTTCCCGTTCGAATCGCGGGCGACACCATTACCCCCGTCTGTCTTGTCGTTCCGGCCTTTTACGAGCACCTGACCAATCAAACGGCCGCCGTTTTAGGCGAACTCGACCGTCGCATTCGCACGGCCGGCGGGCTTGTTCCCAACGACAGCCTCCCCATACCCGAGGTGGAGCGCAAAAGCGCCATCGCCGAACGCATCGATCCGCCCACGGGTCTCTATCGACCCAGCGAGTTTATGCGCCACGCCAACGAATTTCTCGAGACAAGGCGCAACGGCGCCTGGTGTATCGCCACCGTCGATATGGGACACATGCGACTGTTCAACGAATGGCACGGACAGGCCGAGGGCGACCGCATGCTCGCCGACGTGGGCACGGTCCTCAAGGACATCGAGAATGCCGACATGGGCGTCGCAGGGTACTGGGGCCAAGACGACTTTTGCATACTCATCCCCTTTGAACACGACACCGTCCATCAGATTTATAGCCGCGTTCGCCAGGCCGTGGCCAAGCATGATGACGGCGTGGGTTTCTGGCCGTCCATGGGCGTCTACCCCATCGACTCCAACGAGGAAATCACCATCGATGCGCAGGCCAAGGCCATGTTTACCAATCGGCGTGCAAAAAACGACTTTAAGGAGCGCATTGCCATTTTCCGCCCCGAGGAGTACGAGCGCGAAATCTCGTTCCACCGCACGCTGACCGAATTTCAGTATGCGCTCTCAAACGGCCGCATCACCTACTACTTGCAGCCCCAGGTCGACATGGAAACCGGCGAGATCACTGGCGCCGAGGCGCTCACGCGCTGGATTGACAAGGATGGCTCCCTCATTTCACCCGTCACCTTTATCCCCGCTCTCGAGGAAAGCGGTTTTGTGGTGACGCTCGACAAATACGTTTGGCAGGGCGTTGCCTCGTGGCTGCGCGGGCGCATCGATCGAGGACTTCGCGTGGTTCCGATCTCGTTTAACGTGTCGCGCGTGGATATCCTTGCCTGCGACGTTGCCGAGCATATGGGGGCACTCGCCGACCAATACAATCTGCCGCCCGAGCTCATGCGCATCGAGATCACCGAGACGGCTTATACGGGAGAGTCCGAAGCTGTGGATAAGCTGACGGCCGACCTGCACAACCGCGGCTTCTCGACCTACATGGACGATTTTGGCACCGGCCAGTCCACGCTCGCGATGCTCAAGAACGTCAACGTCGACGTCATCAAGCTCGACCGCACGTTTGTGCCCGTCGACGGCGATCAAGGCCGCAGCGTGCAAATCATTTCATCAATGCTCGAGATGGCGCAGTCGCTCCATCTGCCCGTGGTGATCGAAGGCATCGAGACAGACGAGCAGGCAAACATGCTACGCCAAATGGGCGCCCGCTACGCTCAGGGCTTCCTCTACTACCGCCCCATGCCGGCGGAGGATTTTGAAGCGCTGCTCGATGGCGGCGGCCGCAACTGATACGCTTACGCGCAAAACACTACCGTCGAAGGGACGTTTGTCCCCATTGGCTAACTTATATCCCCAATCCAAACCAAATTGGGGATATGATACAGACCACTGTTGTGCCCAAGGAGGTTATCCATCATGAACGAGTCGTATCGCCTGGGCGAGCAATCAATCATCGCTCATCTTCAGCGACTTGCGAACGGGGCCTCAACCACCGAGCTCGATGTCGCCGCGCTGCCCCCGGAGTTGCGTGCCATCGGTGAGCAACTACAGAAAACGCTCGCCATCCTGCAACAAGAACGCGAGCTGCTTGAGCACGGCGCCTATATCGACTCGCTCACCAATCTTGGCAACCGTGGCGGACTCGACCGCCATGTCGATCAGCTCTGGCGCAAAGGCACCCCCTTCACCTGCGCCTATATCGATATCGACCGCCTTAAGCATTGCAACGATAAGTTTGGCCACGCCGAGGGCAATCGCTACATTCTGAGCATCTGCCGCGCACTCACCGAGGCAATGGAGCACGATGAGTTGCTGTTCCGTATCGGTGGAGACGAATTTGTACTTATATCCCCCACGACAGACGAAGCCGAGCTCGAGCAGCGCCTGGAGCGGACGCGTGCCAATCTTATCGAGGCAACATCAGGCGACAAGGCGCCCATGATCGCCAGCTTTAGCTTTGGCTGCTCGCGCGTCGACCCACTTGCAGGCGATACGCGTCGCCAGATGACAAAGGACGCCGACCGCAAAATGTATCGCTACAAGCTCATGTACCGCGTGCAACAACCGGAAGAAGGCGATGCGCCGCAACGCCCGATCACCGAACAACCCCCCCCTGCAACGACCGAGTGTTTCAAGCGATCTCCATGAGCTCCGAGACACGCTATCCGTTCATCATTAACCTCGACACCGGCGAATCGCAATGGTCGGTTAATGCCGTGCGCGATTTTGACCTACCCTCCCAGCATCCCTACAACTCGCTCGATATATGGCTTGCCCGTGTTCACCCCGAGGACCGCGACAACGTACGTGCCGAGCTCGATATGGTGGTAAACGGCACGTGGCACTTCCACTGCATGCAGTATCGCGTCATGAATACCGCCGGAAAATACGCGCTTTGCGACTGCACGGGTTACCGCCTGGACGGCACCGATACCGAGCCCAACATGTATGTGGGCATTGTCACCAACCGAAGCTTGGCAGATACGACCGATTCCGTGACCGGTCTGGGCGATATCCACGCCCTGGTCAACGCCATTGGCGAGATGCGTCGCGTGGCACGAAACGCGGGCTTGATCGCCATTAAAATCGACGAAATCGCAAAGGTCAATGCCCGCTTTGGCTTTGATGCAGGCGACCGCGTTTTGGCAGAAAGCGCCGCCTGCCTCATGGATTGCTCGCGCGGCAAGGGTCGTCTGTTCCGCTCGACCGGACCGATGTTCGTGGCGCTCTTTGACGAGCTTGATCCCGAAGAGACCGACGCGGTTGCAGACGAAATCGAACGGTTCTTGGGATCGCCCGTGCTCCTCGGCTCATTTGAATATCAGCCGCCCCTTCGCGTGGCGACGCTTCATCTGGACGCCGTCGACCGACAGCCCGTTTCCATTTTGAACGAGCTCAATGCGTTGCTTAAAGAAGCGCCGCAGATACCGGGCACCAAGCTGGACTAGCGTCGCGGGGCGCATGATGGTTAATTTCCGATCTCGGGCGAACACATTGGGCAAATAGGTCGTACCCGAAGTTAGCCGAACGCCCCCCGCAGTCCCTAGCGGGCCCGGGGGCACCGTTTCGATACTCTTGGTTTACTTTGCCTGATGCAAATAAGTGCTCAACAGGATAGAACCTATCCCCCGCCACGGATATGCCCTCGAGTAAATCTGTTAAGCCAAGCCTATCAAATTCTATTGACAATTGGCTGCATTGGTCCATTTTGTCGTCCAGCCACTTCCGCTGGCTATCGCCTCATAAACACAAACCTAACGAGCCGCACGAACGACAAAGAGGCCAAGCTGAACAGCAGTAGAACCAAAACTTCAAAAACGCTGGTATTCCAATCGCGTACCCAGCCCTCTACCGCCCACAAGAAAAACAGCAGCCCCATCCATAACGTCACAGAAGAAATCAGCTTTGCGTAGGGGCGTATATCAATCTCGCTCTCCCTTTTTGTGACATCATATCCAGCAATTGAGCAGAGCCATCTTCCTCTTCGGTATTGGATTGAAAGGACAATCAAGGCAATCGAAGTCATCAAGCAAACAGCATCCTCTGTTTCCATAGAGTTTCCTTTGCTTTCCATCCTAGTTACGCATTCACAATCGAATCAAACCAAGTATGAATTACTCGATAGCAACCGCCTTAGTATAAACCATAGCCGCCGCAGCAGCCCGCCTTCCAAGGCCTCAATGCTCGCCATCGAGGGCGACCCGCCCAGACCCCTTACAATCTGCTCGCACGAGGCCCCGCATTCCAACATCCTCTGGACCGTATCCCGCTCGTACCTGGTGAGCGTGCCTGCCGTGGGCCCTCGGGGCCGGCATCGTGCCCCACGCCATCTGCCCTCTCGTGCGATAATCCTCCGCAGAAGTCACCGACAGCAGAGGGAGTTTGTGATGAAGGTTCTTTTGGTCAATGGCAGTCCCAAGGCAAACGGCAACACCGACCGCGCACTCGCCGAGATTGCCGAGCAGCTCAACGCAGAGGGCATTGAGACGCAGGCGTTTCAGCTGGGCGCCAAGCCCATTCGCGATTGCATTGGTTGCGGCCAGTGCGGCAAGCTCGATTGCCGCTGCACCTTTGACGACGACATGGTCAACGAGTTGATTGCCGCCGCCGAGCAGGCAGACGGCTTTGTCTTTGGCTCGCCCGTCTACTATGCGCACCCCAGCGGACGCATCCTCTCGGCTCTCGACCGCGCATTCTATGCCGGCAGCAAGGCCTTTGCGCACAAGCCGGGCGCCGCTGTCGCCGTTGCCCGTCGCGGCGGCACGTCGACCACGTTCGATGTGCTCAACAAGTACTTCACCATCAACCAGATGCCCGTGGTAGCATCCACCTACTGGAACAACGTCTTCGGTGCCATGCCGGGCGAGGCCGCCCAGGACGCCGAGGGCCTTGCCACCATGCGAAACATCGGCAAAAACATGGCCTGGCTGCTGCGTTGCATCGAGGCTGGAAAGGCCGCCGGCATCGAAGCCCCCCAGGCCGATCGCGCCAGGACCAACTTCATTCGATAATTCCAGCGGTGGTCACCTTGATGTTCTATCAATGTCAGCGAAAAGCCAGCTGATGAGGCAAGGTGCCTTGAAAGAGGAGGGCGCTGGGCTTTTGCCCGCGCCCGACGATTGAAAGGCAGATCGCCCATCAGATGGCTTTGCAGCGTCGAGGTGACCGCCGTTCGTTAGAACGGCGGAACCAAACAATGAATATTCAAATTTTCGGGACTAAGAAGTCCTTCGATACCAAGAAGGCCCAGCGCTACTTTAAGGAGCGCCGCATTAAGGTACAGTTTATCGACCTTAAGGAAAAGGAGATGAGCAAGGGCGAGCTCACGAGCGTGATGCAGGCGGTCGGCGGCATCGACAAGCTGCTCAACCCCAAAGCCAAGGACGAGGAGACGCTCGCGCTTATCCAGCACCTCACCCCCAGCCAGCGCTTCGATAAGCTGCTCGAGAACCAGCAGGTTCTGGCCGAGCCCATCGTGCGCAACGGCAAAAAGGCCACCGTCGGCTATTGTCCCGACGTGTGGGGAGCCTGGG
>CAUDCB010000047.1 GCA_958447915.1 uncultured Collinsella sp.
GACTGATTTACTCGGCCTTGGGCTCAGCGGCCATCTCGGCCTCGGAGACCTGCTCCTTGCCGGAGCCAGCGAGGCAGGCGTCAGCCATGAGCTCGCACATAAGGGTGACAGCGGAGATAGCGTCATCGTTGCAGGGGATGCCGTACTCGACCTCGTCGGGATCGGAGTTGGTGTCGATCAGAGCGACGACGGGGATGTTCAGGCGCTGAGCCTCCTTGATGGCGTTCTCCTCGCGCTTGGTGTCGATAACGAAGAGAGCCTGGGGCAGGCCCTTCATGTCGCGGGCGCCACCGAGGTTGGTCTGGAGCTTGGTGAGCTCCTTACCGAGCACAGCCTGCTCCTTCTTGGGGAGAACTGCCATGCGGCCGTCCTCGACCATGGCCTCGAGCTCCTCCATGCGGTTGATGCGGGAGCGGATGGTGACGAAGTTGGTCAGCATGCCGCCGAGCCAACGCTGGTTGATGTAAGGCATGTTGGCGCGCTCAGCGGCGTTCTTGACGGCCTCCTGAGCCTGCTTCTTGGTGCCGACGAACAGCACGTTGCCACCCTTGGCGACGTTCTTGACGAAGGTGTAGGCCTGGTCGGCGTCGAGGATGGTCTGCTTGAGGTCGAGGATGTAGATGCCGTTGCGCTCACCGAAGATGAACGGCTTCATCTTGGGGTTCCAGCGACGGGTCTGGTGACCGAAGTGGCAGCCGGCCTCGAGCAGGGTGCGGATATTAATCTTGGTAGCCATGTTAAACCTCCTGTGGTTTGCCTCCGCGCGGGGTCATCCTCCAAAACCAACCCGGACATGTGCTACCAAAGCCCGGGCACCACGGTATGAAGTAGCCGCGCGTGCGTGATAAAAACCTGTTGCCGTGAAGCAACCCGATGAATGATAGCAGGATTACCTCTTCCTGCCAACCCGCAATCAAAACCACACACCTAAGCGCAACGCGTGCCGCCCAGCTTACTCGCCCCGGGGATGGGCCTGGGCCACAGCGCGCTTAAGCCGATCGGGCGTGAGATGCGTGTAGATCTGCGTCGTGGACAGGCTCGCATGTCCCAGCAACTCTTGAACCGAACGCAGGTCAGCGCCGCCCTCAAGCAGATCGGTCGCAAACGTATGACGCATCGCATGCGGCGCGATGTCGGCCGGAATGCCGGCACGCGTCGCCAACATATGGAACCGTCGCCTGAGCATGGCAGCACTCATGCGGTTGCCGCGCACAGATATCAACAGCGGATGGGGACCGTTTGCAGCATCGCGACGCTTTGCCTGCGCAAGCAGCGCCGGTCTCCCCTCCTCGACATAGGTGCGCGTCGCCTCGAGTGCGCGACGATACAGAGGAACGATACGCTCCTTGCTCCCCTTACCCCATAGCCGCAGCGTGCGCTCAGACCATGAGATGGATTCCACATTGAGCGCCGCAAGCTCTGAGATGCGCGCGCCGGATGCATAGAGAACCTCGAGCATCGCCGCATCACGCAATCCGGCGGGCGTTGCGGTGTCGGGGGCTTGGAGCAGTGACTCGACCTGCTGGGTCGTCAGCACGCCGGGCAGATCACGCGGCAGCTTGGGCGAGGAAATCGCCGAGACCGCGTCACCCTCCACGATTCCCTCGGCAGCCATCCAACGATAGAGCGACCGAATAGCCGACAAATGTGCCGCAAGAGTGCGAGGCGCCACCTGTTCGCGCGAAAGCTCGGCCAAATACGCGCGGACGGTACGCACGTCGGCCATACGCGCATCGACACCCGTACGCTCGCACCAGACAGCAAAGCGCTCCAACCGCGATCCATAGGCAGTCACCGTATTAGGAGAGAGCCCCTCGACACGTGCAATGTAGGCGATAAACGAGTCGACGGTATCGTATAGGTCAAAGGCTATGACCGATCGCCTCCAAACAAGTCGGAGCGCGTGGCTAAGTAGGCATCGAGGGCCTCGAGAGCGCGATCCGCATAAGCCTGGTAGCGGTCGCGCTTACTGCGGCGCTTGCCGTCCTCGAGCAGCGGCACCAGGCCAAAATTGACATGCATGGGCTGGTAGCCCACGGTTGCCGGATCGGTCGCATAGCCCACGAGCGCACCCAGGGCGCCCACGCGAGGAAGCTCCACAGAAGCCGCGCCGATAGCCTCGGCATAGGTGTTAAGCGCAGCAAGCAAACCGGTCGCCACCGCTTCCATGTACCCCTCGGTGCCGGTGATCTGACCGGCGAGGCGCACGCCCGTGCCAGGCACGGCAAAGGTGCCGTCAAGAACGTGCGGCGCATCGACAAAGGTATTGCGGTGCATGACGCCATAACGGAAGAACTCGGCATTCTCCAGACCCGGAACCATGTGGAAGACACGCTTCTGCTCGCCAAAGGTCAGATTTGTCTGGAAGCCCACCAGGTTATAGGCGGTCTTTTCCTTGTTCTCGGCGCGCAGCTGAATCGCCGCCCAGGGGCGACGTCCGGTACGCGGGTCGATGAGGCCGACGGGCTTCATGGCGCCAAAGCGGATAGCATCTTTACCGGTACGGGCGACCTCCTCGGCGGGCTGACAGGCCTGGAAGAGATCACCGCCCTCAAAGTCCTTGAGCACCACGCGATCGGCGGTGGTGAGTGCCTCGATAAAGGCCTCGTACTCCTCCTTGTTGAGCGGAGCGTTGAGGTAGTCGCCGCTCCCCTGCTCCTCGTAGCGCGACTGCGAGAACAGCACGTCCATATCGAGCGTGGAGGCATCGACGATTGGCGCGGCAGCATCAAAGAACGCCAAGGCGTCGCCACCGACGAGCTTCATGACCTCTTCGCTCAATGCCGGTGAACACAGCGGGCCCGCGGCAATGATCACGTGGCCCTCGGGAATCTGTGTGACCTCGCCGTGCACGACCTCGATATTGGGTCGGGCGGCAACCTCGGCCTCGACAAGCTCGGAAAACTTGACGCGGTCGACCGCCAGGGCACCGCCGGCGGGAACGGCCGCACGATGGGCGCAATCGAGCAGCACCGAACCCATGCGCTCGAGCTCGGCCTTTAGCAGGCCAGCAGCGGAATCCGGACGGGTTGACTTAAACGAATTTGAGCAGACGAGCTCGGCCAGGTGGTCGGTATGGTGGGCAGGAGAGCTCACCTGGGGGCGCATCTCGCACAGCTTTACGGCAAACCCGCGATCTGCCAGCTGGATCGCACATTCCGAACCCGCCAGACCGCCACCGATAACCGTCACATGATCGAACTGCATCTGCAAACACCTTTCTAATTGACACGCTTTCCATTGTGACCGAAGGGCGTCTGGGCGTGAAGCGCAAACTTTGAGGGCGCATACCTTCCATCCATCATGCGCTCGATAAGGCCCTCGAGTTCGAGCGAGCCCAAGAGCTTGAGCACGCCGACAGCATCAAGCGAGACGAGCGCGGCAATGTCGTCGACCTTGAGCGGCGAGGCGATAAGCGCGTGCATCACGGCCTGCTGTGTGGGGTCCAGATCGGCGATGCCGGGTGCATCGGGACGCGAGTAGCGCAGCGTGCCGTAGATGCGCGAGATGGCCATCTCGATTGACTCCTCGTCGATAATGCAGCAGGCTCCGTTAGCGATGAGGTAGTTGGTCCCGCGCGACTCGGGCGAAAGGATAGAGCCCGGCACCGCAAGGAGCTCTCGTCCCAAGTCCATGGCGGCCTCCGCCGTGGAGAACGTACCCGAGGACATGCCAGCCTCGGAAACAAAGAGTGCCTGCGACAAGGCGGCGATAACGCGATTGCGCCGCGGAAAGGCGAACTTACGCGGTCCCATACCCCACGGCGAAATCGAAACGACCGCACCGCCCGTATCGAGTGTGCGCGTGATGAGGCCGGCGCTCGAGCGCGGATAGACAACATCGGCGCCGGTCCCCAGTACCACGACGTGTTTGCCCCCGGCGTTGACCGCAGCCCAACCCGACGCCTGGTCGCAGCCGACCGCACCGCCCGAGACCACCGTCACTCCCGCCTCAACCGCCACCTTGGCCGCAAGCTCTGCCACGGCGAGACCGTACGGCGAGGCCTTGCGCGCGCCGATGATGGAGAGCGCGGGTGTCGAAAGCACCTCGGGGTTGCCGCGCACATAGAGCGTCTGGGGTACATCAGAGAGCTCCAAAACCGTATCTGGATACAACGCATCACCGGGATGCAACTCAAAAGTCTCACCGGGCATTACTGGTCCCTCCTCCCCTGGTACATCGCCGCTTCGAGCACGTGGTCTTGAGTTACTCGCTCGCTTTCGGCAACATCGGCGATCGTGCGCGCGATGCGTACCAGGCGCACGATGCCGCGACCCGTGAGATGCGTGCGCTTCGACAGGCCAAGCACGCATTTCTCGGCGGCCTCGTCGAGCGCAAAGGTCGACACGACACCGTCAATGGACCGCGACTCGTCGTCCTCGGCCTCGGTGTCCGCATCGTCCATACGGGATTCACGCCAGGCGCGAAAGGCGCGTCCACGCACGACGTAATCGCGCAGCTCGGCCGATGACATACCCTCCGCGCCCTCAATGATTACCTGGGGATCGGGGCGGGACACATCGATCATCATGTCGATACGGTCAGCCAATGGACCGCGCAACTTGCCCCGGTAGCGCTCGACCATCGACGCGGAACAGCGACACGGTACTTCGCGATCGCCCAAAAACCCACAGGGGCAGGGATTGCTCGCGGCCAGCAGCTGAAAGCGCGACGGGAACGTAAAGGCCCCGTCGACGCGCACGATCCTCACGTAACCGCGCTCGATGGGCTGACGCAGCGTCTGCAGCACGCCGGTGGGAAACTCGGCGAGCTCGTCCAAAAAGAGCACGCCGCCATGAGCCAGGCTTATTTCGCCCGGATGCACCGGACGTCCGCCGCCGATGAGTCCCGCGGTCGAAATGCTGTGATGCGGGCTGCGGAAGGGGCGATGCCCCGCAAGCAGCCCATCGATGTTCTCGCCCAAGACCGAATGAATGCACAGTGCCTCTTGCTGATCCTCGAGAGAAAGCTCGGGCAAAATGCCCGTCATGCGCCGCGCAAGCATGGTCTTGCCCGAACCGGGCGAGCCGATCATGAGCAGGCCGAGCTCTCCGGCGGCAGCAAGCGCCATGCCACGTTTGGCGACCTCCTGCCCCAGCACGTCGGCATAATCGAGCTCGGGCTCAAAGGTCGCCTCGAGCACTTCAGAATCCAGGTAATGCCGTGCGGCATCCCCCATGCCATGGGCAAGCTGAGATAGGTGGTCGATAAACCCGCAGTCAACGCCCGCAAGCGGGACATGCTGATCGGACCTGCCGGCGATAAAGGAAAGCCCCATATCGCGCGCCAACAGCTGAAACGCCACCTCGCCCTTAACGGGCAGCACGGTGCCGTCCAGACCAAGCTCGCCTGCGATAAGGCAACAATCGAGGTTGTCACGGGGAATCTGCCCATCGGCCGCCAGAACCGCGATGGCAATCGGCAGGTCAAAACCGCTGCCAGTTTTACGAATATCGCCGGGTGCCAGGTTGACGGTAATGCCAGACCGAGGGATCTCGAAGCCGGCCGAGCGCATGGCGCACCGGATACGCCCACGCGACTCCATCACCTCCATACTCGGAATGCCGAGCATCTGGATGCCCGGAACGCCACCGGCAAGCGAGACCTCGACGGTGACGGGAATCGCCTCGACGCCGCGGATGCAGGCCGCGTGTACGGCAAACGTCTCGAACGCCATCACGACACCTGCCAATCGAACGCATTGTACTGGTGCTCGATCTCGGCGACATGCCCGCCGCGGATGGTGACGCCCACGGCATCGAAGCGAATCGACCTGAGCGGATAGTGCTCCATGAGATAGCAACTTGCGATACGGCGATACCGACGCTGCTTTTGGGCGTCCACTGCCTCCTCGGGAAAGACCCGCGTGGTGCAATCCAGGGCGACGCGTCTCGTCTTGACCTCGGCCATCACCACGACATCGTCGAGCTCATCGAGCAGCACCAGATCGGCTTCGCCCTCAATGCAACGATAGCCCTGCTCCAACAAGGTGTATCCACGCTCGTTAAAGTAATCGATGGTGATCAGCTCGCCCAGCATGCCGAGCTCGCGGGGACTGAGCCCCTTGATAAACTCGGGCGTAATCGCCCCGCAGTCGAGCTCGCCGTCTTCCCAGCGCTCCTTGAGTTGCTGCGTCTTGCTCTTTTTGCTTGCGGCACACATGGGGTCTCCTTTCCCGCACACTGCATTGCCCCGATGATGAGGGCACCTTTCATGCGGGTAAGTACCGGAAGCAAACCAAAAGCTGACCAAATGCCGACAAAAAACGGACCGTACGCAACAATCACGTTGCACACGGCCCGCTACCAGCAGGTTTATAAAACGCCAGAGGTCCCTGTCTCCACAATTGACCTAGAAAAGGCGCTCAGTCTGCAGAAAGTTTCCGCAAAAGCTCACGCGGTGCAGCGGACAAAGTCCATGTTTGCGAATCGCCTCGATGTGCTCGGGGCTTGCGTAGCCCTTCGACTCGGCCAAATGATACTCGGGGTACTCGGCGTCGTACTCGACCATCATCTCGTCACGCGTGACCTTGGCCATAATGGACGCCGCGGCGATACAGGCGATTTTAGCATCGCCCTTTACCACGTCGCGCTCGTTGGGAACGGCGCCCAAGGGGTTACCGTCCATAAGCACGCAATCGGGCTCGAGCCCCGTATCGGCCACGGCGCCCGCGACGGCAGCGCGGATGGCGCGGGCCATGCCCATATCATCGATATCCGCAGGCGCGATATGGCAAAAACCAATCGCCGTCGCCACCTCGGCAATCTTCACCGAGAGCAGCTCACGGCGCGCCGGCGTGAGCTTTTTGGAATCGTTGATGCCCCAGACGCGCGGCTCCATGGGAAGGCACACGGCGCACACCGTCAAAGGACCGGCCACCGAGCCGCGACCAACCTCGTCGACACCCACGACCACGCCATCCCCACCGAGCTCGTGCATCAGCTCGTACATGCCGTTGACGCGCTCGCGCTCGGCAAGTTCCTTGGCATGGCGCTTAAGGGCACGCTCGCAAGCCTTGATCACTTGCTGACGCGGGTCCTCACGATAATGCTCCACGAGGGCGGGAATCTCCTCAAACGTGGCGCTCGCCAGCTCGCCGGCAACCTGCGATGCCGAAACCGAGCTCGTCATGTTGGCCATATCGGGGCCTCCTTGCATGCAAATCAGATAAAAAGAAGGGCCACCCGAAGGTGACCCTTTTGTCCAAACGAGTGGACAGACGCTGCGATCTTCTTAGCGCTTCTCGGGGATGCGAGCAGCCTTGCCCACCTTGTCGCGGAGGTAGTACAGCTTGGCGCGACGGACGCGACCATGACGGACGACCTCGAGCTTGGCGATCTTGGGGCTGTGAAGCGGGAAGGTACGCTCAACACCGACACCGAAGGAAATCTTGCGGACGGTGAAGGTCTCACGGGCACCGGCGCCGGCCATGCGGATGACGTCACCCTGGAAAACCTGGATACGCTCGCGGTCGCCTTCCTTAATGCGGTAGTGAACCTTGACGTTGTCGGCAACGCGGACCTGCGGGATGTCCTCGCGGATCTGCTGACGCTCGATTGCGCGGATGTAATCCATGTGCAATTCCTTACTCTTCTAGAGGTGCCGTACCACCTTGGCCGGCACGTAGTTGAACAAACGTATTCGAGTATACACGCCACGACCTTGGCTGCAAGAACTATTTTGTCCGTGCGCAAAAAGACAAAAACACGCACTCTTTCTGCACTTATGCACCGTCTGAAGCATCAGTCGTCGGCGTCGTCACGGTCGTTCCGGGCGCGATATAGCCGTATTCGAGCAGCACCGAAAGCGCATGCTGCTTCCAGGTGGTAAGCTCTTCGTCATTATAGTTGTCATGGACCCATTCACTCATCGCGTCCTCGGCGTCTTGGGGCACTAGATCCTGGCTGTCCGCCATCAGGTACAGGATGCCCAAGATGTCAAAGTCCTGCTTGGTCATCTCTTTCTTGTTTGATGTGCTGATGAGGCCGTGATCGATGCCGTAGCGGCAGATATCGGTCAAAACGGTAACGAGGTCCGTAGGAATCGCCGAGGCATCCTTCGCGGCAGCGGGCGCGGTGTCGTCAGCCAATGCAGTGGCATCGTCGCTCGCCGGAGCAGACTCGGCCGCGTTCGCATCGGAAGCTGGCTGCTCTCCCTGGACAGGAGCCGTGCTATCCGTCGTTGCCGAAGAATCCCCCGAGGAAACAGACGTAACGCTCACCGGTGTCTCGACCACGGTCGTCATCGGGTCGACCGGTGCGGGTGCGGCGATGACCTCGGCCCAATCGGAATACACGCCGTCAATAAAGGCGCGAACATGGAAGGTGCCCGGTTGCGAGATGGTCATCGCGCCGTCCGTCGCGACCGATATGCCCTTGCTCTCGAGCTCCTGGGCCTCCCAGCTGCAGACCCTATCGACTTCCTTGCCCGTCGTGTCGTAGACCGTAGCGGTCAGGCCGTCGATGCCGTTGAGATTTTCCTCGACGCCGACGACGGTCTGTGCCGAGCCCTCGAGCTTGATGCTGCCGTTAAACGGCTCGGGCGCAACGTCGCTTACCTTATATTTGTAGGCCGCGGCGTCGATCTCGTCATTGGTCGAGACATGCCCGTTCACGTCCACATAGGTGTCCTCGGGGATAAAGTACTTTACGTAGGCGGTGCCGGCCTTTTTACCAATCACGACTTGCTCGTGGGTGACAGGGTCGGTCTGGATCTCGATGACGTCAGACTTGCACTCCTTGCCCTTCTTGTCCACCACGCGCCAGTCACCCGACGACTTCACAAAGCCGTAGTAGTCAACATCGTCCTCGTCCCTTGCACGCACGCGATAGGAAGAGATGGGGTCTTCCTCTCCCACCGTAAGCCTTCGGGTCTTATCGGTCTGCAGCGACACGAGGATCTTGGAGATGGGCTTAATAGGCTGCGGCGTACCCAGCTGCGTATCGACCGTCACCGACTCAAACGACAGATTGGAACCCGTAATGGACATAGGATAGGTCGCGGCCATGTCATTGAGCACGTTGCACGTGCGCGGGGCGCCGCCGTTGCGCGAAGGCACCTCGCGATCGGCCAAGACCGAATTCCAATCGATGGCGCGCACCATGTGGTTGTTGGTGCGATACGACCAGCTCGTGACGTTTCCGGCGGTGGTATCGTAGCCGTCGTCGCCACGATGTGCGATTGAGCGCAGGAACAGGTTCTGCACGGCGTCGGTCGACTGATCGCCAAAGGTGGTGTAAAACGAGCGCTGGTCATAACCGGCGGTATGGAACTCCTGCACGGCGGCGTTGTCGTCGTAGCACTCGCCGTTCATGTTAAAGATGATCACGTCAAACGTCACGCCCACCGGCTGGTCATAGTCCTCGGACAGCGTCGTGGTAGAACTCGTCTGCTTGCTATTGACCTGCGTGTGCGCCGGGATCGTCATATTGACGGTGACCGACTGATTGTCCGTTGTGGTGATCGACTGTTCCTCGGTCTTGCTCGCCTCCCACAACTGGGACATCGTGGTTTCCGCCGAAAACGAGGTCTCGATTTCCTCGCTCGCTGTTCCGGGCACGCCCAGCGACTCCTTGAGGCTTACCGATGCGCCCCACGAGCCGCCTTTGGAATACGATGTGGATTCAGAAGTGCTCGTGCCGACCGTCTCCTCGGTACCGCGGGCGAGCGTGATGCTCTGCGAGGCGTCCTCATAGCCGACGTTAAGCGCCGAGGTAACGAGCTCCTGCTCAGTCTTAGAATCGATAAAGGAATAGCCTGGCGCGTCCTCGGGCGCACAGTTGAGCTTGTTCACGCTGTTGAGCTGCTGAACTCTAAAGTTATAGAACGCGATGCCAAAGCCATTGAAATCGTACTGATAGGTACCGCCGAGCTTGTCCACGCACGCGATGGTGGCATAGATCACGTCTTGCTCGCTCGTGTCTTGCGACAGGCCGTCGAGTGGCACATATTTACGAAAATCGGAGCCCTTCAGCTTGTGACCGATACAGCCGGCGATATCGTCGGTCAAGCGCTCGTAGACCGCATTGAGGCTTCTTGCAGATGCCAGACCACTCTGCTTCGATTTGTCGGCACCATCGGAATGCTCACCGTTGCCGCCCGAAAGCGCATCATACAGATAGATGTAGTGACCCTTACCAAAGTCCTTCTCAAAGCCCTTGTCGGCGTGGTCCCAGTACAAAAAGTCCTTGGAGTCGTCGCCTCCGCCATAGCCAAGGATGTTATAGGCAAGCGATGCCCAGTTGGGCAGTACCTTTTTGACGGCGGCCGTGTAGAACGAGACGTTGTCGTACATCGAGGTACGGCCCTCGAGCTTGCCGTCATCGATATCTACAAACGTGCAGTCGCGATCGTTGACCGTAATGATAAGCGGGTTGACCACGTCGCCATAGAGCTCGTCGCGCGATTCATCCTGAAGGGCAAAACCTGCCGTCGGCATCCCGCAAAGCGCCGTTGCGGCAACGACCACCCAGCACTGGGCCACCTGTGCTCCCCGACGCGCTCGTTGCAAATACCTGGTGAGGTTTTTCATCGCAGTCCTCCCGTCAGTTGCCAATGTATTGGACCAACGTAAAACGCCGCCGCGTCCACAGGGGGCGCGACGGCGCGAAGGGGGGCGTTAAAGGCGCAAATGGAACGCGACTCCGTTAAGCGGAACGCTTGGCCTCGAGCTTGGCCTGAGCGGCAGCCAAGCGCGCGAGGGGTACGCGGTAAGGCGAGCAGGACACATAGTCCACATCGGCCACGTTGAACAGGCCCTTGATGGACTTGGGGTCGCCACCGTGCTCACCGCACACGCCAAAGTGCATGCCGGGGTTGGTGGCGCGACCCTTCTCGACGGCCATGCGCACCAGCTCGAGTACCGCCGTGTCGATGGTCTCGAAGGGGTTGTCCTTCAAGATCTTCTTATGCATGTACAGCGGGATGAACTTAGCCTCGGCGTCGTCACGCGAGAAACCGAAGGTCGTCTGGGTGAGGTCATTGGTGCCAAAGCAGAAGAAGTCGGCGTGCTGTGCGATCTCGTCGGCGACCATGCAGGCGCGCGGCAGCTCGAGCATCGTGCCCACGGGAATGTTGAGCTCGACACCTTCTTCGGCGGAAACCTCGGCAATCACGCGCTCGATGACCTCGCGAGTCTGAACGTGCTCGGCCGTAATGGAAACGAGCGGGACCATAATCTCGGGACGCGGGTCGACGCCTTCCTTGATAAGGCGAGCGGCAGCCGTTGCCACGGCACGGACCTGCATGAGCGGCAGGTCACCGAAGACGACGGACAGGCGCACGCCGCGCAGGCCGAGCATCGGGTTGGACTCGACCATGCCGTCGATACGACGCAGGCGGGCGCGCAGGGCGGCGAGCTCTTCCTCGCTGGCGCCGGCGGCCTCCTTCTTGGTGATGGCGACCTCGAGCTCACGCGGATCATCCAGGAACTCATGCAGCGGCGGATCGAGCAGGCGAACGACCACATCGCGACCGAACATGGTCTTGAACATCGCCAAGAAATCCTCAGTCTGGACCTTGAGCAGATCGGCCAGGGCCTGCTGCTTCACAGCCTCGTCGTCGGACAGGATGAAGCTCTGGATAATGTTCTTGCGATCGCCTAGGAACATATGCTCGG
Source organism: uncultured Collinsella sp. (assembly GCA_958447915.1). Lineage (GTDB taxonomy): Bacteria > Actinomycetota > Coriobacteriia > Coriobacteriales > Coriobacteriaceae > Collinsella. The sequence goes on from CAUDCB010000047.1 coordinate 11,618, forward strand.
TGCGGCACAGGCCGATGGCCTCGGCACCAAACTCGAGCGCGAGCTCGGCATCCTCGGGGTTGTCGGCGTTGACGCGCACGTGATTGGGGTGACCGTCGGTCTCGTCCAGGCGGATCTCGTCGGCCCAGGACAGGATGGTGTCCAGATCGCCGGTGAGCTCGGCCGAAACCAGATCGGCGGCGCCGTCGACGACGATACCCTGAGTGCCGTCGATGGAGATGATGTCGCCCTCATGCAGCACGCGGTCGCTGCCCTCGATGCGCACGACCTTCTCGGCCGCGTCGATATGGAAACGCTCGACACCGCAGACGCAGGGGGTACCCATACCACGGGCGATAACGGCGGCGTGGCTCGTCTTGCCGCCATGGCTCGTCAAGATACCCTCGGCGGCGACCATACCCTTCAGGTCATCGGGGTTGGTCTCCCAGCGGACCAGAATGACCTTATGGCCCTCGGCAGAACGCGCGACGGCGTCATCGCTCGAGAACACGACCTCGCCCACGGCGGCGCCGGGGCTGGCGTTAAGGCCGTGTGCGAGCGCCTCGTACTTCTTAGAGGAGTCGAACTGCGGGTGCAGGAGCTGGTCGAGCTGCGCAGGGTCGATGCGGCTCACGGCCTCCTCACGGGTGATGAGGCCTTCCTCGACCATCTCGATAGCGATGCGCAGAGCGGCGGTTGCGGTACGCTTGCCCACGCGGGTCTGGAGCATCCAGAGCTTGCCCTGCTCGATGGTAAACTCGATGTCGCACATATCGCGGTAGTGATCCTCAAGCGTCAGGAAGACACGCTCAAGCTCCTCACCTGCGGACTCGAGGC
>CAUDCB010000048.1 GCA_958447915.1 uncultured Collinsella sp.
TCATGCCTTGCCTTTTGAATGACAAATTGTCGCTCTGGGTGGCGCGCAGCGTCGACCGGTCCGCCGTTCGTTAGAACGGCGGAACCCCTAGAGCAGGGTAACGCTAAAGGAACGCTGGTCGGTAGCGCCGGGAGCCAAGGTGATGGTGTTGACCTTGTGCTCAAAGACGTCGTCCTCGGTGTCCATGGTGGTATGACCGGTCCAGGGCTCGAGCGCCACAAACGGAGCGTCGTTGGCGGCAGACCACACGCCAATGTACTTAAAGCCCTCAAAGTCGATCTTGACGCCGTGGCCCGACTTGCGGCCGCGCAGTGTGAGCGTGGAGCCCGGAGTATCGGTGAACATGATGGCATCGTTATCGAAGCTGCGATGCGTGATGGGCAGCACGTCCGAGTTGTCGGGGGCCTTATAGCTACCCTCGAACGTCATAAGACCATCGGGCGTGATGATGGGAGCCTCGTTGATCCAAGCCTCGGTAAACGCCAACTCGTAATCCTCGAACGCCTCGTCCTCGGCACCGGGGACGGGCACGTTAAATGCGGGATGGCCGCCCACCGAGAACGGCAGGTCCACGTCGCCGGTGTTGGTGACGGTAAAGGTTTGCGTGAGCGTGGCGTCGGCGGTCAGAGCATAGGTCATGTTGAGCTTAAAGTGGAACGGGAAGGCCTTGAGCGACTCGGGCGTGTCGGTGATCTCGTAGGTGACAGACGAGCCGCCCTCAGAGACCTCGACCAGCTTGTGCTCGACAATGCGTGCGAGGCCGTGGCGCGGCATCTCGCAGGTGCCGGCCGCAGACGTTGCCGTGTTGTTGCGCAGCGAGCCCACAATGGGGAACAGGATGGGCGCATGCTTGCCCCAAAAGGCGGGGTCGCCCTGCCACAGATACTCGTTGCCGTTGAGGGCAAGGCTCGTGAGCTGGGCACCCATGGAATCGATGGCCGCGGTGAGGCCGCCGCGCTTGATGGTAGTGACGGTGGACATGCTACTTCCTCCAAAAGTAAACAACGGTGTCGAGGGCTATTGTGCCACTCTTGGCGGCAAGGAGAAGCGGCGGGCGCAGTTATTGAGCGATTGCGTAAAGGTCGAACCCGCCCTGCGGCGTGCTGTCGACCGTATCGGGCGCCTGCGAGTTAAAGCTCACGGGAACCATGCGCTTTGAGGCGCGGTAACGCGTGCCGTCGGTGGCGACGGGCGGTTCATCGACGGTGAGCTCGTAGTCGCCGGGCTTGAGCTCGATACCGTCACCTTCGGAATTGACGTATTGATACTCGTCGATTGCTTGTCCCCTGAGCGTGCGGCCCACAATATGGACGAGCATTTGGCTATCGCCGCGCGCGGTGTCCCACGTCGCGCCGTCCTTGACCTCGACCGACACATGTACCGAGCGCGTGCGGCCGAGCGATTGCTCGACAGACATCTCGACCTTGGCGGCGTCTTTTCGCTGCTGCTCGACATGGCTCCAGACGTTTCCAATTACCGAGCAGGCGATAACACCGGCCATAAAGGCGATAAGGATGGGGCCAAGCGGAGAGCGACGTCCTGCATCTTCCTCGCGAGACAGATTGGGGCGACGTGTGGGCGCGGGCGCCTGAGCGCCCTGCGAGGGCACGTCGAGTATGCTGAAGGATGCCGTGCTGTCGGGGTCGATGGTGTGGCGCGGCTGCGGGGTCTTTGCCGGCGAGATGGACATGTCCGCCGGCTCACCCAGCGTGGCCGTGGCATCGGCCTTTGCCTCGTCGGCCTCGGCCGGGGCCCAGGCCTGCTCGAAGGTCAGGGACTCGGCGGGGTCGGAATCGGCATCCGAGTCAAGCGCATCGCCAGCATCGGAGTCCACATCGGTCCCGTCGCTCAACTCATCACTTGGCAAGGGCTCGTCCCACACCTCATCCGGAGCCTCGCCCTCGCTGTACCACCATTCAAAGCTATCGATATCCATACGGGGCGCCCCCTTGGCCTCGCAAATAAACACTTGCTAGCCTTATACCCCCAGACGGCACGGCGGCTCGCCGGCACAGATAGGAAAACCATCACAACATTCGACGCTTTTCCTCGATTTCGAGATTTTCATCGAATGTTGTGACGGTTTGGGCGGCAGCCATGCCGCGAATGTGACAAAGGGACTGTCCTCTTGTCACATCTGGAGGGCTACGGGGATTTGGATGCAGCAGAAGTCCTCTTGGTGGGACTCGTCGTAGCTGGTGGTATCGAGGTAGCAAAAATCGAAGGCATCGCCGATGGGCTGGAGTGCGTGCTCGTCCATGCAGGCCACGATGGCACGAATGCCCTCGGGTTCGTACGGCATGCCCCAGCGGCTCATGCACAGGTATGTGCCCTCGGGCAACACCTCGACGCCAATCTCTGCCAGCTCGGCAGGATCGCTCGGCAGCAGCTCCTCGGCACCGCGCGGCAGCACGGCAAAGGAGCCGGCACCGGCGATGGGGTCGTCGGAATGCAGCGCCTCGCGACGCAGCATGGCGCCCCAGCCGCGCATGGGGCGCGTGCCCGTGAGCGCACGCATGCGCAGAATCGCGCGCATGAGCGTGGGGTGCAGCATCGAACGGCCGCGCTCGATATCGGCCGGGAACTCCTCAAAGACCACGAAGCGGCGCTCGAACTGCTTGAGCTCCGGTTTGCCCTCGCGCTCGCGCCAATAAACCGCCTCGTCGTAAAAGCTCAGTCGCTCCTGCACGCTCGCACGCTCGGCTTTGAGCCCGGCAATCTGCTCGTCGAGCGCCTGCACCCGCGAGCGCAGGTGGTCTGTCATCTCTCCAATGTCGAACGTCGAGGTCAGGCGATCGATCTCGTCGAGCTCCAATCCCAGGTCGCGCAGCATGCAGATCAGACGCATGAGCGGGATCTGCGTAGGCGAATAGAAACGGTAGCCCTTTTCGTTCACCACGGCGGGCTTAAACAAGCCGATCTTGTCGTAGTAGATGAGCGTTTGGCGCGAAACGTTAAACAAGCTCGCCATCTCGCTAATCGCATACATACCCGTCTGCATAGGTCCTCCCGACACATCCTTTGACGCGAAAAGCCCGCCGCCCACAGGGGCAGCGGGCTCAAACACTCCTCGTATCCTACCCTAAAAGCGCCTATGACCAGCGCTTATAGTTTGCACATGACACGCCGACGGCCTCGAGCGCCTTGGCGGCGATGTGATGCACCGCATCGTCGAGCGTGGCGGGGCCGTTGTAAAACGTGAGCATGGGCGGCATGAGCATGACGCCCGGTACGCGCGCCAAGCGCGCCATGTTATCGACATGGATCGCACTGAAGGGCGTCTCGCGCACCATGAGTACCAGGCGGCGTTGCTCTTTCATCTGCACGTCGGCCGCACGCAGCAACAGGTTTTCGCTGTAACCACTCGCGATGCCGGCAAGCGTCTTCATGGAGCAGGGCGCCACGATCATGCCATCGACCGGATAGGTGCCGCTTGCAATGGCGGCGCCGATGTTCTTGTTGTCGTAGACCACATCGGCATGCGTGGCAAACTCGTCGAACGTCATGCCGAGCTCCTGCTCGATGGTGATCTCTCCCCCGCGCGTGACGACAAGCGCCGATTCGGCGCCGGCCTGGCGCAGGCATTTGAGACACTCGAGGCCCAGCGCAGCGCCGCTGGCACCAGATACGCCAACGACAATGCGACGGGGACGGCCAGAAGACTCAGGCATGACAACTCCTTGACTACTTGGTAGGGCTACGTACTAGAAAGCGAGCTCTGCTGCCCACTTATCTGTATCGATCTCCATGAACTGCGAGCGGATGAAGTTCTTCTTGAGGTTGAACGGAACCGTGCAGTCGAAGATGGCCTTGCAGGCGATGCCGTGCTCGCGGATCGTGGGATCGAACGCGGGGTCGTTGGACGGGTCGAGCACGTGGCAGTGGCAGCCGGGGATGGTGATGAGGTCCACGTCGGCCTGGAAGCGCGTGGTCATGGCCCACATCACGTCGCTCATGTCGAAGATGTCGACATCCTCGTCGACCAGAATCACATGCTTGAGCTCGGAGAATGCCGAGAAGGCGAGCATGGCGGCGTTGCGCTGGCGGCCCTCGTCATTTTTGCTCGACTTCTTGAACTGCATGATGGCAACGAACTTGCCGCCGCCGCAGGGGGCAGCGTGAACATTGAGCAGGCGGCCCGGGATAGCGGTCTCGACCATCTTGTAGATGGAAGCCTCGGTGGGGATGCCCGCCATGGAAACGTGCTCGTGCGAAGGACCGATGCAGCTCTCCATGATGGGATTGACGCGCGTGGTGACGGCGGTGATCTTGATCACCGGGCAGACCTTGGCACCGCCGGTGTAGCCGGGGAACTCGGGCATGGCGTAGCCGTGGCCGTTGACATCCTCGTTGATGGTCTCGTCGTGCATGAGGTAGCCCTCGAGCACGTACTCGGCATTGGCAATGCACTTCTGCGGAACGGTGATGCAGTCGGCAAGCTCGACGGCGTGGCCGCGCAGGGCGCCGGCGATCTGCAGCTCGTTAAAGCCGAGCGGCGTGGTGGGAGCCTCGAAGCCGCAGCACATGTACACGGCGGGGTCCAAGCCGATGGAGATGGAGATGGGCATGTTCTCGCCGCGCTGGCAGTACTCGTCAAAAAAGGCGCCAAGGTGACGGCTGCCCGGGGTGATCCACATGGCGAGCTTGTCCTTGTCGACGCAGGAGAAGCGGTGGATGGTCACGTCGGACTGGGAGCCGTCGGGGCTCGTGCCGTAGGCGAGGCCCATGGTGATGTAGGGGCCGCCGTCGACGGGCGTGTTGGTGGGAGCGGGGACGATCTTGCGCAGGTCAAAACCCTCGTCGGTCGCCTTGTACACAACCTCCTGGCAGTCGATGTGCGCGCCCTCGGCGATCTGCTTGGGCGCGATCAGGTTCTCGAAGCGCTTGCCGATCTCGAGGCCCAGGTGCTCCTCGTCAAGGTCGAGCAGGGCGGCAACGCGCTTGCGGCTGGCAAGCATGCCGATGCAGACCTTGGCATCGTCAAAGCCCTTGACGTTGTTGAAGACCATCGCCGGACCCTCTTTGGTCGGACGCATAACGGTACCGCCGGCACCGACGTGGCGATAGACGCCCGAGACCTCGGCGTCCGGGTCGACCTGGGTGTCGGTCTCGAGCAGCTGGCCCGGCATCTCACGCAAAAAGTCGAGCGCGGAGCGCAGGTCGTGGATCTGGGAAGCATCGGTAGTGGACATAGCGTGCTCCTTTCGGGAGAGTGCCCGGCGACGGGAGTGCCGCCGGGCTGGGTAACGTAGTGGGGCCGCAGCGCTTATAGATAGAGCGCTTGGCAACTCGCGGTTCAAGCACTCGGCTGTTTGCAGCCCAAGCGCTCGGCCGCTTACATCAGGCCAAAGAGATGGAACCAGGCGGCCTCGACCAGCACGACGATAAAGACGACCGCGGTGAGGGGAATGCCCATGCGCATGGCTTCTTTGGAGGTGTAGCCGCCGGCGTCCTTGCCCTCGCCGATAAGGATCGGCAGGTTATGGAACGGCAGGATGTAGTGGATGTTGATGGACGTGAAGACGATGAGCGCCACGGCGAGCGGGCTCACGCTGGAGCCGGCCGCGAAGCTGATGAACGCCGGCACGCACACGCCGAGTACGGCCATGACCGAGCCCATGAACATGTGGATGATCATGGAGAGCGCGGCGACAAGCAGGGCGAACAGGAAGATGTTCTCGGGCACGGAGCTGGGAAGCACGACGTCGGCGATCCAGGCGTTCATGCCGGTGGCACCGCCCACAGAGCCTACGGCCATGGCGGCCGTCAGGAACATGAGGGACTTGATGTCGACAGCGTTCCAGCTGGCAGGGGTGAGGACCTCGCCGATGATGGGCATGGCGAGGCAGACGCCGATGGCCAGGGTAACCCAGCCGATGTAATCGCCCGAGACGGTGAGCCACAGCGCGATGGCGATGACAAGCCACACGATGGTGCGGATCTCCTTGACGGAGAGCTTGCCGAGCGCGGCCTGCTTGGCCACGATCTGCTCGCGATCGTAGACGAGTTCCTTGCTGGGCTTAAAGAGGAAGAGGCCCAGGAACAGGGTGCACAGCAGCGCGACCAGCATGGGCACACTCATGTACAGGAACCAGTCGACAAACGACGGGCTCATTCCGCCGGCCTCGGCGCTGTACTGCGCAACGAGCGGGTTGAGCGTGGAATCGCCCGTCAGGAAGAACATGGAGCCCGGCGCGGCTGCGGCAAACACGAGGAAGCCGAGCTTGCCGCGGTCGTCGTCACCGTAGCCGGCGGACTCGGCGATGACCGAGACGACGGCGAGGATGAGGAAGGCGCGGGGGAACGGATGCGGGATCAGCAGCGACAGCACAAAGGTGAGCGCGAAGATCGAGATGATGAGCGACTTGGCATCGCGCACGAACTTGAGCATAAACGCATAGGCGATGCGCTCGCCCAGGCCCGACTCCTTGACCGCGCTGGCGATGAGGTAGGCGCCGATGACGAGCCACATGGTGGCCTTGGTCCACGAGCTAAACGTGGAGGCGACCGTCGCCGAGATGCTCGCGGCGCCCGTGTCGTCCACGCACACCTTGAACAGAACGAGCAGCGCGCAATAGAGCAGGCCCACAAAGCCCGGCTGTGCCACGCCACACGCCCAGAACACCACCGTGGCGAGCGTCAACGCCAGACAGGTCTGACCGCCGACCGTAAGCTCGACCGTCGAGCTCAGCTCCGCCAAAGGAAGAAACTTCACTAGCAAAAAGACAACGATACCCAGCACAAAGCCAATTTCGCGCTTGGTGATCTTAAACGCCTTCTTTTCCGCTTCCATCTCCCCACCTTTCTTGTTGGGGGCGCTCCGGATTCGCAGCCACGTTGCCACTTAAAAAGGGGCGCCCGTTATCGGACACCCCTTACGTTGCGCTGTGTTGCGGCAATACAGTCAAGCGGGATTTTTGGATGAGAAGCAATCCTCTGGGCAAAAACCGTCACAACATTCGACGCTTTTCCTCGATTTCGAGATTTTCATCGAATGTTGTGACGGTTTGGATATGGCAAAGGGACTGTCTTTTTTCACATAGCGAGGGCTGCGCGGATGGAGGGGACCTCCAGAGCCTCGCGGAGCCAGGGGGCCAGCTGCTCGGGGTGACCCTGCAGGTAGCCTTTGAGCTCGGACGGGGCCACGCGACGCACCTCCGAGATCTCCTCTTGGTTGATATGCAGCTCGCCCGGCTCAACATGGGCTGCGAACACCTCGCACCATTCGCACTCGCAGCGGCCGTCGCCGTGGTCCTCGCGGTACACCACGTGTCCGAGGTGCTTAAGCTCGGCGGGCTCACGCGCGAGGCCAAGCTCTTCGTTGATGCGACGCGCCGTGGCGGCCGCGACGTCTTCCCCGGGGAGTGGATGGCCGGCGCAGCTATCGGCCAGCACCCCGCCCCACAGTCGTTTGAGCGGACTGCGGCGACAGAGCAGCAGGCGCGCGTCTTCGCCCTGGCCCTCGACCAGAAGCGTCAGAAATGCCTGATGCAAGACGCCCTCGCCGGTATGGGCCTCGATGCGATCGACGGGGCCAAGCGTCTCGCCGGTCGCGGCATCGACCGCTACGACCTCGGCGCCCGCGCCGCCCTCATCCCAGCCGGCGCGCAGAATGCGGGCTGCGGCCTCCTCGAGCGCGGCGATGAGCTCTTTGGTGGTGTCGAGCACGCGCTGCAGGTCGTCCCCGCTCGCCTGCTCCACATGAAAACCTGTGCTTGCAACGACCGGCGCGCCAAAGCGCGTGGCCAGCGCCGCCGCGATATCGTGCGCCGGGATCTCATCTCGATGGCACGGAACGGCCAGGATGCTCACCGTCGCCGTACGGCCGGGCTCGGGGCGCGGAATGGCCTGCGCCGAAGCGCCCAGGTGCGCGAACTCCGGCGAGCAGGCGTACACCGCCATGCCTCGCGGCGTCACCGTCAGCTGGGCCTCGAGCGCAAACTTGCCCTCGCCCACTGCAACCTTTGTCGTGTGCATACCCATGGGATCTCCTGTCGCCCGCGATGTACCTGAGACCATCTTCGCCTGTATTGCGACTATACAGGCAAGCGCAGCCTGCGACAAAGGGGGCAGGCACCTGACACATTCTGTTAGAGTTGCAGGGATTGAATCCCGCTTATTCATGCGACATTGGAGTGACAACCTTGACCGCCGCAACCACGCCTAAAAGTAAGTCAACCGCCGCCGCGCTCTCCCCCGCGCGCACCAAGCTCTGCCTGGCGCTGCTCGTGCTGTTGGGATTCTCGCTCGGCTGCTCCGAGTTCGTGGTCATCGGTATCGAAAGCGACTTGGCAACGGAACTCGGCGTATCACTTGCCACTGCGGGCCAGCTCATCAGCGTGTTTGCGCTGGTCTACGCTATCGCCACGCCGGTGCTCGCGCTCAGCACGGGGCGGTTCCGCCGCTACCAGCTGCTCGTGTGCTACAGCATTGTCTTTGTGCTCGGCAACCTGGTCATGGCGTTGGCGCCCAACTTCCAGGTACTGTTTATCTCGCGCATTGTCCTGGGCTCTGTCTCGGGCGCACTGCTCGCCGCGGGCGTGACGTACATCCCCGAGCTGCTGTCCCCGCAGCAAACTTCGCTTGCCATCTCGGTGGTATATGGTGCGTTTTCCGTGGCAATGGTCTTTGTCACTTCGATTGGCAAGTTCGTGGCCGACACGCTCGACTGGCACGTGGCCATGTACGGCACGCTGACCTTTGCCGTTCTGATCTGCGGAGCGCTCGTGGCGTTTATGCCGCGCGCTGGGCAAACCGACGAGCCTGCCACCTTTCGCGAGCAGGCGGGTCTGCTGCGCGAGCCGAGCATCATCACCGGCATGCTCATCTTTTTGTTTGGCGTAGGCTCGGTCTATGTGTTCTACGGCTACGTGACGCCTTATCTTGAGCAGGTGCTGGGTATGGGCACCGTTCAGGCGAGCACCACGCTTATGGCCTACGGCGTGTTCTGCCTGATCTCGAACATCCTGGGCGGATGGATCGACGCGCGCTTTGGCATGAAGGCGCTGCTCGTGACGTTTGTGCTGCAGGCCGCGGCGTTACTCGGGCTGTTTGCCGTGGGCGGCACCATGCCGCTCGCGCTGGTCTTTGTCTTTAGCTTGGCGCTGCTCATGTACCTGTTCTCGGTGTCATGCATCACGCACTTTATGGACGTGGCTCGCAGCCGCCATCCCAAATCGATGGTGCTCGCGAGTTCGGTTGAGCCCATGGCGTTTAACGTCGGCATCTCGTTTGGCACCGCAGTGGGCGGCGCCGTGGTAAGCAGCATTGGCATTGCGTACGTGGGCGCCGTGGGCGCCGCGTTCTCGCTTGTGGCCTGGGCGCTTACGCTGGTGACGATTAAGTTGGCTCGCTGGGAGCGCCACCGCTGGTAGCGCAATTGCAGCCAAAAGCCGCAGCACCGCCCACCATCTTTTGACCGCCTGGCGCTCGCTCCTGCAGCCATGCAACACGTCGTCTGCTGCCCAAGTCAGCATCTTTCCCGGCGCTATTTAACCACGCAAAACGCATCCTGTTAAGATTATCGCTATCGTTTTTCGCAATCTGAAAATCGATAGAATCGCAGGTAAAGCTTTCGTAGTCTGAAATGGTCAATCCACACGAAAGGGGTTTACCACATGGACAAGAAAGCAGTTGTAATCGCCGGGGCCGGCAGCACCCACACTCCCGGCATCATCCAGAGCCTATTGCAGAAGAAAAACGAATTACCGCTGCGCAAACTCGCCCTGTACGACATCGACGAGAAGCGCATGCATCTCGTCTACGACATCATGAAGCAGTTCATCGAGCAGGAAGCTCCTGACATCGAAGTTGTCGTGACGACCGATCCCGAAAAGGCATTCACCGATGTCGACTTCGTCTTCGCGCAAATCCGCCAGGGTGGCCTTCAGATGCGTCGCCAGGACGAGCGCATCCCTCTCAAGTACGGTTGCGTGGGACAGGAAACCTGCGGCGCCGGCGGTTCGATCTCCTATGGCATCAGGTCCATCCCCGGCGTCTTCGACCTCGTACGCTACGCCAAGAAATACAGTCCAGACGCCTGGATCCTCAACTATTCCAACCCCGCCGCAGTTGTCGCCGAGGCCACACGTCGCGAGTTTGACAACGACCATATCCTTAACATCTGCGATATGCCCACGGCCATCTTGCTCTCGTACTCTAAGATGCTCGGACTTCCCAGCTGGCGCGATATCGACCCCATGTATTTTGGACTCAATCACTTTGGCTGGTTTACCAAAATTTACGACAAGCAGGGGCGCGATCGTCTGCCGGAGCTCCGTCAGATGATTCTCGAGCACGGCATGGCCGTGAGCGACAAGCATCACAAGGACAAGGACTGGATGCACACCTGGGGTCAATACGTCAAGATTGTGAAGGACTATCCCGAGTATCTGCCCAACAGCTACCTGCAGTACTACCTGTACTCCAAAGACATGGCAGATGACATGGACCCCAACTGGACGCGCGCCGACAACGTCATCAACGGACGCGAGAAGGAGATGTTTGCCGAGCACGACAAGTACCTGGCAGATCCCGCCAATTACAAGAGCCCCGTACAGAGCTTCACGGTCTTTGGCGACTTTATCGTCGACGCAGCCGCCTCTATCGCCTACAACAAGTGCGAACGTTATCTCGTAATCGTCGAGAATAATGGCGCCATCCCCAATCTGCCCGACGACGCCATGGTCGAGGTCCCTGCCTACCTGCGCTCTTGGGGCCCCGAACCCATCAGCCAGCCTGCTATCCCCACCTTCTACAAGGGGCTTATCGAAGAGCAGAATGCCAGTGAGAAGCTCGCCGTCGACGCATATTACGAGCATTCCTACCAGAAGGCGCTCGAAGCCATCGCAATCAACAAGACCGTCCCTTCGACTACCGTCGCGCGCCAAATCCTTGACGACCTGATCGAAGCAAACGGCGATTATTGGCCGACCCTGTCCTAACTCCCCGCGCATCGAAGGAACATCATGAAAGAAAGCAAGCTCTACAGCGAGTTCCAGAGACTCGGCAAGGTGCTCATGGCGCCGGTCCTCCTCCTGCCCGTTTCCGGCATTTTGGTCGGTCTGGGCTCCGCCCTTTCCAATGCTAACCTCATCTCGCTCTGTCCGTTTTTGGGCACCGAGCCGATGGTAATCTTTAGCACACTCATCAAAGCAGCCGGCAACGTTATCAATGGTAACATCTCGGTTCTCTTTGCGATTTGCATCGCCTACGGTTACGCCAAGGCCGAGAAGGCGACCGCCGCGCTCTCAGGCTTCATCGGCTACATGACCATGAACACGATCATGGGTCAGCTGCTTATCCTGCTGGGCACCATCGACCCCGCCAACCTGCAGACCGGTCAGAACGCCATCCTGGGCGTAACCACACTCGACACCGGCGTATTCGGCGGCATCATCATCGGCTTGGTAGTTGCGTGGATCCACAACCGATTCTATAAGGTGCAGCTTCCGCCGGTGCTCGGCATCTTCAACGGCACACGCTGTGTCCCCGCCCTCACCGTCGTTTTCGCAAGCCTAGTGGGCGCTGCGCTCGCCCTCGTGTTTCCGTTTGTGCAAACCGGCCTAAAGGCCGCCTCGACACTCATCGATTCCACCGGGGTGTTTGGCGCGTTCATCTATGGCTTCTCCGAGCGCATGCTTCTGCCCTTCGGCCTGCATCATTTCATCTACCTGCCGTTTTTCTTCACTTCTCTGGGCGGTAGCATCCAGGTTGACGGCCAGACCGTCGAGGGTGCTGTCAACATCTACAACACCATGCTCAACACGCCCGGCATGATGTACGACATCGACATCTCAAAATACGTCATGAACGGCAAGGTGCTGTTCGCCATGTGCGGCCTGCCCGCGGCGGCCCTCGCCATCTACCACTGTGCCCGTCCCGAGAATAAAAAGAAGGTCGGCTCCCTCATGATCGCCGCCGTTATCCCGGCCGCCATCATGGGCATAACCGAACCGCTCGAGTACTCCTTCCTCTTTGTAGCGCCCGTACTCTATGTGGTCCACGCCCTGCTGTGCGGCATCGCGTATGTACTCACCTACCTGGTACAGTTCAATGTGCCCGGGCCTTCCGCCTTCGGCGGGCCGCTCCTCTCGTGGATCTTCAACGGCATCATGAACGCCGATAAAGGCTCCAACTGGTTCTGGCTTATTCCGCTCGGCATCGCTTACTTCGGGATCTATTACGTGCTGTTCCGCACCTTTATCAAGAAATTTGACCTCAAAACCCCGGGCCGCGAGGATGATGACACGCAGGCAGCGGATGACACGTCGGCCATCGACTCCAAAGCACCTGTCCAGGTA
>CAUDCB010000049.1 GCA_958447915.1 uncultured Collinsella sp.
ATCAACACATCGAGCGCAAGCTTGCGCGCGGGAGACAACTTGCTCATGACAGTACACCCCACCTAAGTTCGGCACCCTGCAGGCCGGCAGCCCAGGCAGAAGCAGCCATGGCACGCTTGCCGTCGGGCTTAACCTCAAGCAGTTCAACCGCGCCATCGGAAAGGCCCAGGTAAACACGCTTGCTCTTGACGGCAACAGCGCCCTCGCCAAGCGACACATCGGCCGGCGCAGCATCGAGCACGCGAACCGTCTTGCCGGCAATCACGCAACGAGCAGGCGCGGTATCGGACGAAGCGAGCACATGACGCACGCAATCGAGCGCCGCCATCTGCGGATCAAGACGCATCTCCTGCTTGGAAATCTTTGCAGCATGCGTGACGCGCGACTCATCCTGCTCAGTCCAAACAGCCGAGCCATCGGCAAGCGAGGGAAGCGTATCGGCAAGCAACTTACCGCCAAGCTCACCAAGCTCCATCGTGAGCGCCTCGGCATGTTTACCGGCAACAGACGTAGACGCCTGGGCGCAATAAGCGCCGGTATCCACGCCATGCCCAATGCGCATAATGGAAACGCCGGCAACCTCGTCACCAGCAAGAATGGCACGCTGAATGGGAGCAGCGCCACGCCAACGAGGCAGCAGCGAAGCATGAACATTCACAATACCAAGCGGCGCCATATGCAGCACCTCATCAGGCAAAATGCAGCCATAGGCAGCCACACAGAAAATATCAGCCTGCGCAGCCTGGAGCGCCTCAACAACCTCAGGCGTCATACGATTAGCCTCAACAACCGGCAACCCCAGCTCAAGCGCCTTAGCCTTAACAGGAGACGGCTCCAGCTTCTTACCACGCCCACGAACAGCATCAGGACGAGTAACAACAAGCGCAATCTCATTCCCAGCCTCAACAAGCGAGATCAGCGAAGGCACAGCAAAATCAGGCGTACCCATAAACACAATACGCATAAAGGACGTCTCCCCTCAACCAAAGCCGAGACGGCTACAAAAAACAGCGGAAAGCCAAGTACCCAGCCCATCCGCAATAACAATTCAAGAAGAACGATTATACCCAAAACCAAAGAAAGAGCCGCAATAAAAGCAGCTCTTCCAACAAAGCAATTATCAGAGAAGACGCCCCTCCCTGGCCCGACGGCACCCGGGCGAAAAGGAGCACGAAAACGCAGTCCCCTTCCGCCGCAGGGCTTAGGTTATTGCTCCACGCGCAGTTCCGCACGAGCCGAAGAGCACTTAATGTGCTCTTCGTGCGAGCAGGACTGTTTGAGCATGGAGCAAAACCTAAGCCCTGCGGCGGAAGGGGACGGACGACTTACTCCGTCTCGCCCGGTCGAGCGCCGCGGGCCAGGGCGTCCTGGTACTCCTTGACGGCCTTGATCCTCTGCATCGGCTTCAGTCGCTCGAACATGGTGTTGCCGTGCAGGTGATCGATCTCGTGCTGCAGGCACACGCAGAACAGGTCGCCCGAGGCCTCATAGCGAATCAGGTTGGCGTCCAGGTCATACGCCTCGACGACGACATGATCGGGACGCTCGATCTCGCAGCTAATGCCGGGGATGGACAGGCAGCCCTCGCTATACGGCACCAGATGGTCGCTCTGCTCAACAATGACAGGGTTGATGAGCACGTACGGGTCGTAGTCGTTCTTGTCGCTGTAGTCGCAGTCGATGGTGACGAGTTGGATGAGCTCACCGATCTGCGGGGCGGCCAGGCCGCATCCACCGTTCTCGAACATCATCTTCTTCATCTTCTCGGCAAGCGCCTCGATCGCCGGAGTGATCTCCTCGATGACGGCGCACTCCTGGCGCAGACGAGGGTCGGGCGACAGTACGATTCCGTTGGCTTCCATGGCCATCCTTTCGGGTTGTTACATCAAATCATAGGCGTCGACGTCAACGCTCACGCTCACGCCGCACACGGAGCCCACCTCTTTGAGGCAGGCGTCGATATCATCAGAGACATGGTACCCTACCGGCGACTTTACAAGCAGATGGAAGCGGTAACGGTCCTTGGCTCTCTCGATTACACACGAAGCCGGACCAAGCACCTGGGGCACGGCGCTCCCCGCCCGCAAAAAGTCGGGCGCGGCGGCATGCCAGCGACGCTTGAGGAGCTTCGCGATGCGGCCGATGTAGTCCCGCGCGTCATCCGCATTCGTCGACCACACCAAGATGTTGGCCAAGCGCACGAACGGCGGATACAGGGCGTCGCGGCGCTGGTCCAGGTCGTAGTCGGTAAAAATCGAGCGGTCGTGTTCGGCGACGGCGCGAATGACCGGGTCCTCAGGCAGGTAGGTCTGGATGATAACCTCGCCGGGACGATCACCGCGGCCGGCGCGGCCCGCAACCTGCTCTAGCAGGTCGTAGGCGCGCTCCCCTGCGCGGAAGTCCGGCAGCTTGAGGGCGAAGTCGGCATTGACCACGCCCACGAGCGTGACCTCGGGAAAGTCGAGGCCCTTTGCGATCATTTGAGTGCCCAGCAACACCGCGCAATCGGCCGCATCGAACTGCTCGAGCAGCTTTTTGTGCGCGTCCTTGCCGCGCGTGGAATCGGCATCCATGCGAATGATGGCGACGTCGTCGGGCAGCATCTGGTGCAGCGCATCCTCGATCTGCTGCGTACCCAGGCCCATTTTAGCCAGGTAGCGGCTGCCGCACTTGGGACAGCGACTCGTGGGCGCCGGATAGGGTTGCACGCGCCAGGACGAACCGCAAGTGTGGCACTGCAGCGTATGGGTGCGCTCGTGATACGTGAGCGCGGTGGAACAGTGATTGCAGGTGGGGACGCAGCCGCACTCGCGGCACATCAGAAACGGCGCAAAGCCGCGACGGTTGTGCAGCAGCACGGCCTTCTCGCGGCGCTCGACTACGCGCTCCAGGCCTTCCATCAGCGGTTTTGAGAACATGGAGCGGCTGCCGTGCGAAAACTCGCGGCGCAAGTCGGCAATGCGGACCGTGGGCAGCACGGCATTTCCCGGGCGCTCAGGCATCTCGACGCGCGTCCAGGTGGCGCCGCCGTACGTGCCGCGGCGGCAGCGATCGAGGGCCTCCGCAGAAGGTGTGGCCGAGCCCAGCACGAGCGGGCAGCGATAGCGGCGCGCCATCTCGGCAGCCACCTCGCGCGCATGGTAGCGCGGGCTGGAGCCCTGCTTGTAGCTGGTCTCGTGCTCCTCGTCGATGATGATAAGACCCAAGTCGCTGAGCGGGCAAAAGAGCGCCGAGCGGGCGCCCACGACCACACGCGCGGCACCGCTGGCGACCATATCCCACTGGTCCAGGCGCTCGCCAGCAGAAAGTCGCGAATGGAACACGGCAACCGTCTCGCCAAAGCGCGAACGGAAGCGGCCGACGGTCTGGGCCGTCAGCGAAATCTCGGGCACGAGCACGCATGCCGAACGGCCGGCCGCCAGCACGCGCTCAATCGCCGAGAGGTAGACCTCGGTTTTGCCGGAACCGGTAACGCCATCGACAAGGACTACGTCGCCGTGGGCGTCAAGGCGGGCGCGCTCAATCTGCGCGAGGGCCTGCTGCTGGCCGTTGGTGAGTGCCACCGGGGCCTTCCCGCTCGCCGAGGACAGCGTGGTCTGCTCGCTGCAGCCACGCCACGCACGGCGTTCCTCCACCACCACGACGCCGCGTTTTTCGAGCGCCTTGATGGTCGCCGACATGCTGTTGTAGAGCAGGTTGAGATCGCGCGTCGTGACCGGTCCGCACTGGAGTGCCTCGATGAGCTGACGCTGACGGACCGCGGTCTTGGGCGGCGTGTAGTCGAAACCCTCGGGTGTGAGCATGACCCAGCGGTTTTGGATGGGTTTGACGGCGGGGCGCTCAACGGTCCACACGCCGTCATCGTCCTTGACCACGCGCGGGCTGCCGCCCGGAGGCAAGAACAGGCGCAGGCACTCGGAAAGCGTCGCGACGTACTCGCGGCTCATCCAACGTGCGATACGGGCGGCCTCGGCGGTAAAGAGCGGCTTGCTGAGGACAGCCTCGATAGACTTGATACGCGCGGGATCGAGAGCATCGTTACCTTGCAGATCGGCCAGCTCGGGCGCGATATCGACGATATAGCCTGCGGCGGCACGGTTGCCAAAATGAACTAGGACGGTGGAGCCGATCTGGGCATCGTTGGCAAGGGACTGCGGAATGCCGTAGGCAAATGGCTCGGAGAGAGCACGGGTGGGAATGTCCAGGACCACGCTTGCGAAGGCGACGACGGGCTCAGGCTGCGCCGGGGCGACAGCAGGGGCCGCGGACTTCGGAGCTTCCTCCGGTTCCGGCGAACCAAACAGCGACAGTTGCTCGGCCATGGTCTCTGTACCTCCCATCCCATACGTCTTTAGAAACAAGAGCCCCGCTCGGATGAACGGGGCTCGGATACATGCGTTTACGCAGCTGCTACAGCGCCATCGTGCGGGCGCGGTCGATGCGCGCCAGGCAGTCGTCGCGGCCGACGAGCGCCATGGTCTCGCCCAGCGGAGGGCTCACCATGTTGCCGCAGACGGCGACGCGCACGGCCTGGAAGACAACGCGCTTCTTGAGGTCCATCTGCTCGGGCAGCGGCTCAAGCGCGGCGTCGATGTTGGCAGCTGTCCACTCGGTAACACCCTCGAGCGCGGCCTTGGCGGCGTCCAGGATGGCACCCATGCCTTCCTTGGCCAGGCCCTTGTTGACGGATTTCTCGTCATACTCGAGCGTCTCGGCCGTGGCAAAGATGGGAGCGGCGACGGTAACGGCGTCGGCCGGCATCTTGGTGCGCGGCTTGACGATGGCAGCGAGTGCGTCGATCCAGTCCTCGCCGTACTCGACGTTACCCTCGATGAGGCCTGCCTCGTGCAGTTCGGGGACCATGATCTCGTCGGCAAACTGGGCATCGGACATGCCGTTGATGTACTCGGCATTGACCCAGTCGAGCTTCTTGGGGTCGAAGGTCGCCGGGTTCTTGGAGATGCGGTCGAGCGAGAACTTACTGGCCAGGACATCGCGCGGGATGATCGTGGTCTCGCCGTCGAGCGACCAGCCGAGCAGCGCCAGATAGTTGACGAAGGCGTCGGACAGGTAACCGGCGTCGCGGTACTCCTCCACCGAAGTGGCGCCGTGGCGCTTGGAGAGCTTCTTACCGTCGGCGCCCAGAATCATGGAGATGTGGGCGAACGTGGGCACGGGCGCGCCGAGGGCCTCGTAGACCATGACCTGGCGCGGGGTGTTGGAAAGGTGATCGTCGCCGCGAATGACGTGGGTGATCTTCATCATGGCGTCGTCGACGACGGTTGCGAAGTTGTACGTGGGCGTGCCGTCGGAGCGGAAGATGACAAAGTCGTCGAGCTCCTTGGCGTCGAAGGTCACCTCGCCGTGGACGGCGTCGTGGATACGGACGTCGCCGCGGTCCTCGGGCACCTTGATGCGCAGGACGTAGGGCTCGCCGGCCTCGATGCGGCGGCGTGCCTCCTCGGGATCAAGATCGCGGCAGCGGCGCTGATAGCCCTGGAAGGGGTCCTTGCGCTCCTGGGCGGCCTTACGATCGGCGTCGAGCTGCTCCTTGGTGCAGAAGCAGGGATAGGCCTTGCCCTCGTCCCAGAGCTTCTGGGCGGCCTGCTTGTACAGGTCCAGACGCTCGGTCTGTGCGTAGGGGCCATAGTCGCCGCCCACCTCGGGGCCCTCGTCCCAGTCAAGACCCAGCCAACGCATGGCGCGCAGAATGATCTGCGTGTTCTCGTCGGTGGAACGGGTGGGGTCGGTGTCGTCGATGCGCAGGATGAACGTGCCGCCGTTTGCGCGAGCGAAAGCCCAGTTATAGATAGCGGTGCGGGCGCCGCCGATGTGCAGCTTGCCCGTCGGTGAGGGTGCAAAGCGGACGCGAACGTCTGATGCCATGGAAATCTCCTCGATTGCAGGATGGATGTCTAACCGCATCAGTATAAAGCAACAATGCAACCTCCGCACAAAGGGCACCGACCCACTCATTGGGGACAGACTTAAATGACCACCCAATGAGCACCCGACTGGTCATTTAAATCTGTCCCCAATGAGTAGGTGCGGAAAGGGTGTGAATATTCGATTAACGCGATATGATGTCCCCTTGCATATAGAGCTCGGCGGAATGGTAACGGTCGCCGGGACACGTATTTTGAAAGGGGCTATCATGCCAGAAGAACTTCGTTCCATCCCACCCCAACACGGGTCCTTTGTTTTTACGTCGGAGTCGGTGACCGAAGGTCATCCCGATAAGATCGCCGATCAGATCAGCGACGCCGTCCTCGACGCAATCCTCGCTAAAGAAATAGAGCTGCAGGAGCAGGGCTACATTGCGCCACACGGCGTGCCCGCCAACGTTGAGAACGTCCGCTGCGCCTGCGAGACCCTCGTGACCACCGGCACGGTCATCGTTGCCGGCGAGATCCGCACCCAGGCCTACGTCGACGTGCAGGAGATTGCCCGTGGCGTTATCCGCCGCATTGGCTACAACCGCGCAAAGTTCGGTTTTGACTGCGATACCTGCGGCGTTATGAGCCTCATCCACGAGCAGTCGCCCGATATCGCCCAGGGCGTCGACGAGTCCTTCGAGACCCAGACCGGCGCCACTACCGACCCGATCGACCTGATCGGCGCCGGCGACCAGGGCATGATGTTTGGCTATGCCTCCAACGAGACCAAGACCCTCATGCCCATGCCGCACTACCTGGCGAGCCGCCTGGCCGAGCGCCTGGCCGCCGTGCGCCACGACGGCACCCTGCCCTACCTGCGCCCCGACGGCAAGACCCAGGTCACGGTGCGCTACGAGGACGGCAAGCCTGTCGAGGTCACGACCATCGTCATCTCCACGCAGCATGCCGCCGAGATCGAGGACATGGGCAAGATCAAGGACGACCTCATCGAGCACGTCATCACCCCCGTCATGGCTGCCGAGAACATGCCGTGGGGCGGCGCCGATATCTATGTGAACCCCACCGGTCGCTTTGTCGTGGGCGGCCCCATGGGCGACACGGGCCTCACCGGCCGTAAGATCATCGTCGACACCTACGGCGGTTACGGCCGTCACGGCGGCGGCGCCTTTAGCGGCAAGGACTGCACCAAGGTCGACCGCTCCGCCGCGTACGCCGCACGCTGGGTCGCCAAGAACGTGGTGGCCGCTGGCCTGGCCGACCGCTGCGAAGTCGAGCTGGCCTACGCCATCGGCGTGTCCAAGCCGCTGTCGATCATGGTCGACACCTTTGGCACCGCACATGTTGCCGAGGACAAGATCGTCGAGGCCGTGGAGAAGACCTTCGACCTGCGCCCGGGCGCCATCATCCGCGACCTGGACCTGCGCCGCCCCATCTACGAGAAGACGGCAGCCTACGGTCACTTTGGCCGCGAAGACCCCGACTTCACCTGGGAGAAAACCGACCGAGTCGAAGAACTCAAAGCAGCCTGTGGCCTGTAATTAGGAACCACCAAGGTCACAACACGCACACGCTTTCAAAAGAAGTACCGCCCCCAAGCGGTACTTCTTTTTTATTAAACCGGTAGTGAAGACGTTTCGATATGAGCCTGCGCTGCGTCGCCAGCTAATGAATTTTGCAGCACGCGCACTTCTACCATGTATCCTTAGTCCCGAGGGGCGGGGCATAAGGTCGATCGCGAGTTCCGCACGAGCCGGAGAGCACTTAATGTGCTCTCCGTGCGAGCAGGACTGTCCGAGCAGGCGACCTTATGCCCCGCCCCTCGGGACGACGAGTCACGTAAAGGAGCAGCCATGGCAGGCAAGCCGCAAACACTAGCTACGACCTCGGCATTCGAGATCTTGGGCCCCGTCATGGTCGGCCCCAGCTCGTCGCATACCGCCGGCGCTCTACGCTGCGCCCAGGTGGCCGCCAGCTTGCTCGAGGGCCGCATCACCAAGGTCACCTTTGGCCTGTGGAACTCCTTTGCCCACACCTACCGCGGCCACGGCACCGACCGTGCGCTCGTCGCAGGCATCTTGGGACTCGATACCGACGACGAGAACATCAAGCAGGCCTTCGACCTCGCACGCGAGCAGGGCCTCGACTTTCACTTTGACATCAAGGGCGACGACGCCTCCATCCACCCCAACACCGTCGATATCGAGATGGTCGACAACACAGGCGCCACGGCGCAGGTCCGCGGCGAGAGCCTGGGCGGCGGCAAGATGCGCATCAGCCGCATCAACGGTGTCGGCGTCGACATCTCGGGCATGTATTCCACGCTCTTCGTGGCGCATCAGGACGTCCCCGGCGTGCTCGCAGCGCTTACCAACCTGCTCGCCTACGCTCATGTAAACATCGCGTTTTGCCGTACCTACCGCACCGAGGTGGGCGGCCAGGCCTACTCCGTCTTTGAGACCGACGGCGCGCCCGACGACACCGTCGTCCCCCTGCTGCGAAAACTCGACAACGTCGACTACGCCACCTTTATTGAACTCCCCGGCTCGGCATCATCGCTCTCCCCCGGCGTCTCGGCCAAGGAGATCTTCGATGACGGCGAACAGCTGCTCGACGCTTGCAAGGAGCTGGAACTCAGCATCGGCGCCGTCATGGCCGTGCGCGAAGCGCGTCTGACCGGCGAGGAGCACGCCGTCGCCGCGATGCGCCGCGTGCTCGACGTTATGCGCGAGGAGACCACGGCCCCCATCGCCAATCCGCAGCGCTCGCTCGGCGGGCTCATCGGCGGCGAGGCGAAGCTCGTCGATGCCACCGGCCGTAACGATTTGAGCACAAACCTGATGGGCACCGTTCAGACCGATGCCGTGGCCCGCGCGATGGCCGTGCTCGAGCGCTCCGCCACTATGGGCGTGATCGTCGCCGCCCCCACGGCAGGCTCCGCGGGCGTCGTGCCCGGCTGCGTGCTGGCACTTGCCGACCACCTGCTGCTCGACGGCGCGCTGGGGAGGGGGGCCCTCTACTGTGCTGCCGCCATCGGCCTCAACCTCACCACGAGCGCTTGCGTCGCCGGCGCCGAGGGCGGCTGCCAGGCCGAGGTGGGAAGCGCCGCCGCGATGGCCGCCGCCGCGCTGGTGCAGATGCTCGGCGGCACCCCCGAGCAGGCACTCGACGCCAGTTCCATCGCGCTGAGCAATCTGCTAGGCCTCGTTTGCGACCCCGTGGGCGGACTTGTTGAGGTGCCGTGCCAAAACCGCAATGCCATCGGCGTGGCCGCGGCCTTCAGCTCGGCCCAGCTCGCGCTCGCCGGCATCAAGAGCCTGGTGCCGTTTGACCAGATGGCGCATGTGATGCTCTCGGTGGGCCACGCCCTGCCGGCAACCCTGCGCGAGACGGCCAAGGGCGGCATCGCTCAAGCCCCGGCCGCGCTTTCTGCCTGCGCCAAATGCGGCATATGCGGATAGGCAGTCTTCTCCAAACTGATACTGTTTCCGCACCACAAACAACAGGCTAATCGCTATAATGCAAGCCCAGTTAAAACACGATGAGCCGCAAGGCGAAACTCGAAGGAAATATAAACGATGTCGCAAATCGACCGCAGCAACATGATTCCCGATCCGCAACAGCCCAGTAGGCATACTGGCGGCGTCCAATCGCCGCGCCCCATCGCGCCGGCCCACACCCAACAACACGGCCCGGCCAATGCCTCCCAGCGCCCGAATCAGCGTCAATACCAGCAGCATCAGCAATACCAGCAGCGCCCCGCACAGGGTCCCGCCCCCAAGCAGGGCCCTTCGCACGCTCGCGCGGCAAGCAATCGCGGGCCCGCGGACAAGCGCACCAACAAAACCAGCAAGTCGGGCGGCAAGACGGCCCTCTTTGTCGTCCTCGGTCTCGTCGCGATCGTCTACATCGTAGGCGTCGTGGCGTTCTCGCAGGTCGCTTACCCCAACACTACCATCGCCGGCGTCGACATCTCGCTCTCTAACGCATCTTCGGCAGCCACCAAGGTCAACTCGGCATGGAAGCACTACAAGCTCACCGTGTCGGGCGATGACTTTAGCTGGACCTACCAGCCCGAGTCCGACGAGCCCATCGTCGATGGCGAGGAAGCCGCCCACGAGATTATCAGCAAAAACGAGCCGCTGTTGTGGCCATCGCGCCTCATCGCGTCGCTCGGCGGTAAAACCGTTAGCGCCACCAAGAACGGCTCGGTCGACTTGGACCAGGACGTCGACCTGTCCATGCTCTCCGATGCCTTTGACCAAAAGCAGTTTGAGGAGGACCTGGGCAGCGCCATCGACGAGTTCAACGAGGGCCGCTCGGGCACCTTCGAGGCCACCAGCTCCTATGATGAGAAGGCCGGCAAGTTCACCGTTGAGAAGGCCCGTTCCAACGAGAAGCTCAACCGCGAGCATGTCATCAAATATGCCGAGATCGAGCTCGCGTCGCTCGTCGAGAACGTCGATATCACCAAGATCGGCAACGACGCCTACGAACCGCTCAACGGCACCCTCACCAACGACCAGATTCAGGCTGCATGCGATGCCGCCAACAACTTCCTGGGCGTCAACGTGACCCTTAAGCTCAACGGCAATGATGCCGGTATAGTGGACGGCAGCTCGGTGCTGCAGTGGATCAGCTTTGCCGATCCGGCCAACCCCACGCTCGATACGTCGCAGATCGGCAGCTGGGCCGCCGAGCTCGCGGACCGCTTTAACACCGTGGGATCCACCCGCTGGTGGACACGCGCCGACGGCAAGGAGTGCGCTGTCGAGGGCGGCGACTTTGGCTGGTCCATCGACAGCGACACACTCGCCAAGCAGGTCGAGGACGCTATCAATAACAAGCAGACCGGCGATATCGAGATTTCGTACTCCAAGAAGGCCGACACGTTTACCGCCAAGGGCGAGCCCGATTGGAAGGCCTATATCGACGTCGACCTGTCCGAGCAGCACGCGCGCTACTACGACGAGAACGGCAATATCGTGTGGGAGGCCAACATTATTTCCGGCAAACCGGGCGAAGACGCCACCCCGGAGGGCGTGTGGCAGATCAACAGCAACGACGGCGCAAGCAAGCTCATCGGTGCTAAAGACCCCGAGACCGGAAAGCCCAAATACGAGAGCCCGGTCAGCTATTGGATGCCGTTCGAGGGCAATATGATCGGTTTCCACGACGCCACCTGGCAAAACGACAAGAGCTTCGACAATGCCGAGTCCTATAAGTGGTGCGGAAGCCATGGCTGCATCAACCTGCGCCTGGCCGATGCCAAGGCGCTCCACGACTGCATCAGCGTCGGCCTGTGTGTGGTCGTGCACTCGTAGGGAAACACGCCTTCACACAACGGGGAACTGACGCTCCAATCTAACAGTTCCGAAAGATACCGCTATATGCGCCCGGCCATCGCGACGGGCGCATATAATTATCGAGGAACTTTCTATTAAGGAGACGCCATGTCGAATGTCCCCACCATTACCCCGGGACCGAATGATGCCGATCGAACGCCCGAGGGTGCCACCGAAACGCTTCCCCTCATAACAAACGTGCACGCCGCACGGCAAAACGGCAGCACAAGCGATACAACCGAGATTTCTGACGAAGAGGCGTACGCCAAACTCAAAGCGAAGCGTGCCGAGCGTCGGCGCAAAAAGCTCATCCGGCGAGGCATTGCGGCCGGCGTCGTGGCCGCCATTGTGCTCATCGCCGTTGTCGTGACCTCAGTCATCAACGCACGGCCCGCAGGAACCAACGGGCCGGTGACCGACATGGTCACCGAGGGCACGTTTACGACCACCGTCGAGGCTAAAGGCCAGCTCAAGCCCATCTCGGCTTCGGTGGTCTCCCCTTCTGTCGACGGAACGGTGGCATCAATCAACGTGCAAGCCGGCCAGTCCGTCAACGAGGGCGACGTGCTCATGACCATTAAAAACGACGAGCTCGATCGCAACGTTGCCGAGGCGCAGCGCGCGGTGACAGCGGCACAGGAAGACCTCGCCAACGCGAAGAAAGCCGCAGCTGCCGCGCAGGCCGCCCCAACGACGGATGTCGATGGAGCTTCCGCAGCGACTGGCGTCTCCGCCGCATCAGCGGACACGAACGCCGTATCGGCCGCGCAGCGCAGCCTCGCATCGGCCCAGGCAAACCTCGATCAGGCTAACGCCAAGGCCGCCAGCCGTACGGTCACGGCCCCGAGCTCGGGCAACATCGTGGAGCTCAACGCCAAGGTGGGCGCCACGGTAACAGGAGGCATGATCATGGGCGAAGGCGACACGAGCGGCGGCAAACAGTGCATGCAAATCGCCGACCTGTCCAAGATGAAGGTGACGGTTCAGGTGGGCGATAAGGAGATCGCCTAAATTGCCGTGGGCCAAAGCGCCAACGTGACATATCCCGCGTGTCCCGATATC
>CAUDCB010000050.1 GCA_958447915.1 uncultured Collinsella sp.
ATCTGCTTGGCAAGCTGCTTGCCGAGCTCGACGCCCCACTGGTCGTAGGAGTCGATGCCCCAGACCGTGCCCTCGACAAACGTGATGTGCTCGTACAGGGCGATGAGCTCACCAAGCGCGAACGGGGTCAGCGTGTCGCCAAAAATCGAGGTCGTCGGACGGTTGCCCTCAAAGCAGCGGGCCGGGACGATCTGCTCGGGCGTGCCCTCGGCACGCACCTCATCGGCCGTCTTACCAAAGGCGAGCGCCTTGGTCTGGGCCAGGAAGTTGCCCAGGAACAGCTCGTGCACGTCCTGACCGCTGTCGGTCGCAGGGTTGGCGGTATTGGCAAAGGCGATGAAATCGGCCGGGACCACCACGGTGCCCTGGTGCAGCAGCTGGTAGAAGGCGTGCTGACCGTTGGTGCCGGGCTCGCCCCAGAAGATCTCGCCGGTATCGGAGGTCACAGCGCTGCCGTCCCAGCGGACATGCTTGCCGTTGGACTCCATGGTCAGCTGCTGCAGGTAGGCCGGGAAACGGTGCAGATACTGGCAGTACGGAAGCACGGCGTGGCTCTTGGAACCGAAGAAGTTGACGTACCAGACGTTGAACAAACCCATCAGCGCGACGGCATTGTTCTCGAGCGGCGTGTTGCAGAAGTACTCGTCGATGGCGTGGAAGCCCTCAAGGAACTGCTGGAAACGCTCGGGGCCGAGCACGACGATCAGCGACAGGCCCACGGCGGAGTCGACGGAGTAGCGGCCGCCGACCCAGTTCCAGAAACCAAAGGCGTTAGCCGGGTCGATACCGAAAGCCTCGACCTTCTCGAGTGCGGTGGAAACGGCGACGAAGTGCTTTGCCACAGCCTCGGCGTTCTGCTCATCGGAGCCATCGATGGCGCCCTGAGCCTTGAGCTGCTCGAGCATCCAGGTCTTGACCTCGCGGGCGTTGGTGAGGGTCTCGAGCGTGGTGAAGGTCTTAGAGACGATGATCACGAGCGTGGTCTCGGGATCCAAACCCTTGAGCTTCTCGCCCTGGTCGTTGGGGTCGATGTTGGAGATATAGCGGCAGTCGATACCGGCGTCGGCATAGGGACGCAGGGCCTCGTAAGCCATGACCGGGCCCAGATCGGAGCCGCCGATGCCGATGGACACCAGGTGCTCAATCTTCTTGCCGGTAACGCCCTTCCACTCACCGGAGCGCACGCGCTCGGCGAAGGCATACATGCGATCGAGGACCTCGTGCACGTCGGCGACGACATCCTGGCCGTCGACGATAAGCTGGCCTTTCTCGCTTGCCGGACGGCGCAGCGCGGTGTGCAGGACGGCGCGGTCCTCGGTGGTGTTGATGTGCTCGCCGGAGAACATGGCGTCGCGGCGCTCCTCGAGCTTCACCTCGCGGGCAAGATCGCACAGCAGCTTGACGGTCTCATCGGTCACCAGGTTCTTGGACAGATCGAAGTGAAGGTCGCCGGCGTCAAAGCTCAGCTTGTTCACGCGGTCGGCGTCAGCGGCGAACCAGGCCTTGAGGTCGATACCCTCGGCCTCGAGCTTCTCCTGAGGAGCCTCGAGCGCCTTCCAAGCGGCGGTCGACGTAGCGTCGATAGGTGCGGCAACAGTTGCCATAAAGTCCTCCTCAGCATACGGGCGCAAGCCTCCATGCGCCCGGATAATCAGATAGTCCTATTCTAGCGCAGGTCAAGACTACAATCAGCGAGCGTTGCCAATCCGCCCCCCAACGGCAACCGACCAAAAAGGGACAGGTTTATTTTGGCAGGTCAAACGCTTTACCAACCAAAAATAACCTATCCCTTTATGGTAAATATTAGGCCGCGGCGCACACACTGCCGAGCAGCTCGCGCAAGGGCGAGCCGATACCCTCCAGCAGTTCGGGAGCGATGATGGCGAAAACGGGAACCTCGCCGGCACCCACAACGGCGGGCACTTTTCCCTCGGAGACGATGCATCCGTAGGGAACAAAGCCGTCCTCGCCGGCATCGAGCACGGCCATGCGACGAGCGAGTTCGCGCGCAAAGCCCGCCGTATCGGCATCGCCGATCGCCAGGACAAAGTCCACGCCCTCATCGGTCGCCAGGGCTACGGCCTCATCGACCAAATCGTCTCCCCCGTCGCCCCCGACCAAGCCGCAACGAAAGAGCACGCGTTCGAGCAGGGCGCGATCGAGCGAGCCCAGCGCCGCCGAAACGAGCTCATCACGCGTGTGCTTGTCGCCTCCCAGCACGACCAGTGTCTTGGTGCCGCCATAGTGGGCAACCAATCGCCCGCACCAGCGAGCCACGTCCCCATCCGCAACCAAGCGCGTCGGCATACCAAACCCATAGTTAACCATTATCCCCACAACCCTTCCGTGCTTTATGGTGGCATCAATCGTTAGCCTCATGCTACGAAGCGAGCTTTTCCGAGCTGTTTCGCGCTCTTTAGGGCTGCGTTAAAAACCCGATGCAACCGCACGACCATACCCGCCAAAAAGGGACAGATTTTGACGGTGTCCGGTCGAGCAGGTATTATCGAACAGGTATTCGATAAGAACATGTGTTTGATGGGAGGGCTCGGATGGCGCACGAGCAGCACACCTACATCTGCATCGACCTCAAGACGTTTTATGCCAGCGTCGAGTGCGTCGATCGTGGGCTCGATCCGCTCACCACCAACCTGGTCGTTGCCGACGAATCGCGCGGACGCACGACTATCTGTCTCGCTATCACGCAGGCTATGAAGGACCTAGGGATTCACAACCGCTGTCGCCTGTTCGAAATACCCGATGGCATCGACTACATCAAGGCCGTACCGCGCATGCAGCACTACATGGAGGTGTCGGCGCGGATCTACGGTATCTACCTGGAATACGTCAGTCCGCAAGACATTCACGTCTACTCAATTGACGAGTGTTTTATCGACGTGACGCCATATCTGGACCTCTATCACACCGATGCGGAAGGCTTCGCCTGCATGTTGCGCGACGAGGTCCTCGCGCGCACCGGCATCACGGCGACGGTCGGCATCGGCCCCAACCTATTCCAGGCCAAGGTAGCACTCGACATCACTGCCAAGCATGTGCCCAGTCGCATCGGCACACTCGACGACGAGACCTTTCGCAAGGAGATCTGGCCCCATCGCCCCATCACCGACATCTGGGGCATCGGCCCCGGCGTGGCGGCCCGTCTCGAGAAATACGGTGTCTACGACCTGATGGGGGTCGCAGCGCTCGACGAGAACCTGCTCTACGACGAACTCGGCGTCAATGCCGAATATCTTATCGACCACGCCTTCGGGCGTGAGCCGACAACCATCGCCGATATCCAAGCTTATCGCCCGCAAGCGACCTCGACCACCACAGGGCAGGTGCTCTCGAAGGGCTATGCCTATGAGCAGGCCTACACCGTCTTGCGCGAGATGGTCGACAACGCCGTGTTGGACCTAGTCGATAAGCACGTGGTCTGCGACAGCATCTCGCTCTTTGTGGGTTATGCGAGCGAACGAGCTGACATACGCCGCCTCGACGCCAGCGGTACAGCGCAATATGTGGACGGATGCGGACACCTACGCTCGAGCACGTCGAGCATCGAACCCACCGCAACCGCCGGCCCTGAGCTCGCGCCCCGTGCGCCCAAGCCCGTCCAGCGCGATGACGAACGGCGCCGCCTGGTGCGGGAGGCGCAGGCTATCGATGGCATCTTTGTGGGAGAGCATGGCGGCAAACCGCGCGGTGGCTATGCCGCACTCTTAGCGCACTCCAACGCCTCGCGCAAGCTGCCCGAGCGCACCAATTCGTTTAAGAAGATCATGGGCTATTTCGATGAGCTCTGGGCGCAGACTGTCGATCCCAAACGACCAGTCAAGCGCATCAACCTGGGATTTGGCAACCTCATGCCGGAGGAGTTTGCCACCATCGATCTGTTCAGCGATATCGAGGCCGATGAGCGCGAGCGCGAGCTGGCCCGTGCCGTGCTGGCTGTAAAAGGCAAATACGGCAAGAACGCGCTGGTTAAGGGACTGAGCTTTACCGCCGGTGCCACCGCACGCGAACGCAACGATCAGGTAGGAGGGCACCGTGCCTAAGCCCCAACAGCAGCCGATGCGGCCACCGACACCTTTTGAACGCCTAGCGGACCCCGAGGGAAGACGTCGCTCCGCCGACCCCAAGCTCACCGCTAACGGCGCCGTCCGTGCCGGCCGTGCCGCGCAGTTTATGCCCTTTGCCGCCCTCACGGGATATTACGAACTCGTGCGCAAGCAAGAGATCACCGCCGAACCAAAATGTGAACTCACGGAAGAAAAAGCCCTCGAGCTTTCGAAAAAGCTCGAGGGCCTCAAACGTGGCGACCTAGTCCGCGTCACCTATTACGATGCGTACGGCTATCGCTCCCGCACCGGCATCCTCGACGAGGTACTCCCTGCCTTCAAGCTCCTCAAGCTCAAAGACATCGCCATCGATTTCGATGACATTCTTGACATCGAACTGCGCGGACGAGCCTAGACAAGGAAGTGCATCCAAGGCGGCGCTTACAGCGTCATGACGTAGTAACCCGCATCCTTCACGGCCGCCACGAGAGCACCGCGATCGATTGGCCGCTTGGAGCGCACGCGCGCCGTGTGGTCCGCGTACGTTACCGTTGCCCACACACCATTCAGCGCATTGAGGGCATTGGCCACATTCTGAGCGCAGCCATCGCAGCTCATGCCGCCGATGAGCAGCTCATCGCTATAGGGATAGTGTGACGCATCGGTATCCACCACAACAACCTTTTTGGCCTTCTTGCCGCTCGCACCATCGCTGCAACAACTCTTCCCGTGTGTCGAAGCGGCAATGCGACGCAGTCCAAAAAACATGCCGACGGCAATGACGGCCAGCACGATGAGATTCGCAGGGTTGAGCAAGTCACTCATGCGCTCCCCTTTCAAGTAGCACTATCTAGATACCCCCATGGGGTGTCCCCATCTTAACCCAAAATCATGTCTGTTCGGTCAATTAGTTTCCCTCTTCAAACTTTTTTGTTGACCATGGCTTACTTTCGTGTATAAGTTTTCCTAGGCTAACAGTTTAGATCCGTAAGGAGCGCCGTGACTCGAACCATAGACATCCCAACGTTTCAGGCAGCAGTCGTGCGCAACTGCTCTCCCACGCTCGCGGGCATCAAGCCGGCATCGCTCTTTACCTATCCAGGCACCTACGCCCACGGGGACGGCTCGACCACAACCGAAACCATCGCAGAACGCCGCGCGCGCCTGCTCAACGTTATCGCCCAGTGCAATCGCGAGCTTGACCCGCTCGGCATCCACCTGAGTGTTTTGGTCTGGCGCCCCTGCGGAGCGCTCGTGTACGCGTACCGAGCCAAAAGCCTCACCACCTATTTCGCAGACCCTCGCGCCCAAACGGCGCTCACCTCGGAAGGCTACGACACGAGAGACCTTTCGACATGCCTTGTGCATTTGGCATCACGCATCACGCTCGCGAGCAATAACGTCGCGGAATGCGCCTGCAGCCAGACTCGATGCGCACTACCCCAGCAAGCTAGCTGCAGCAAAGACTGCACCTGCGAGTTTCCGCACGAAATAG
This sequence comes from uncultured Collinsella sp., assembly GCA_958447915.1. Taxonomy (GTDB): domain Bacteria; phylum Actinomycetota; class Coriobacteriia; order Coriobacteriales; family Coriobacteriaceae; genus Collinsella. The sequence continues at coordinate 5,557 of CAUDCB010000050.1, forward strand.
GCTACTTCCTTGGATATCCCTACGACGACGTACACGAGTTTATCGTCCAGCGCGGCGAGAACTACAAGGTCTTTGGGGCCTGGAAGGTCTACACGAATGTCGAGCAAGCGCTTGCGATGTTTGACGCCTACCGCGCTTGCACTCAATACCTCACCTTTGTCTATCAGCAGGGCTGCAGCTTGGCGCAACTTGCCCAGGCAACCCGATAGGACATAGAAGCCGCGGCAACTGCCGCACAACTGAAAGGACTTAACATGAGCAAGATCGCCGTCGTCTACTGGAGCGGCACGGGCAACACCGAGGCCATGGCAAACCTCGTCGCCGAAGGCGCCACGTCCGCGGGTGCCGAGACCGAGGTCATCCCCTGCGCCGACTTCTCTGCCGACAAGGCCGCCGAATATGATGCCTTCGCCTTCGGCTGTCCCGCCATGGGCTCCGAGGAACTCGAGTACGATGAGTTCCAGCCGATGTGGGACGAGGTCAAGGAGACTCTCGGCGACAAGAAGGTCGTCCTCTTTGGCTCTTATTCGTGGGCCGAGGGCGAATGGATGGACAACTGGAAGGCGGATGCCGACGAGGCAGGTGTCAACGTCGTCGATTCCGTCATTTGCTACGACGCCCCCGACGATGAGGGCGAAGCGGCCTGCCGCGCCCTTGGAGCCGAGCTCGCGTAACGAAACCAGGCCTCCAAAAGAGCCTGCATCACAGCGCATCCCCATCCCTACAAAAGAGCGGGGGCTGGATTCAAGTCCAGCCCCCGCTCTTTTGTAACGGCAGTTACATCAACCGGCTACGAAATATTACCCAAGAACGCCTTGGTGCGCTCGCTCTTGGGGTGGTCGAAGACCTCGCTCGGCGTACCCTCTTCCACAATGACGCCGCCGTCCATAAAGACGACGCGGTCGGCGACATCGCGGGCAAAGCCCATCTCGTGCGTCACGACGATCATGGTCATGCCGTCGCGGGCCAAGTCGCGCATGACGCCCAGCACGTCGCGGACGAGCTCTGGGTCGAGCGCGGACGTGGCCTCGTCAAAGAGCATCACGTGCGGGTTCATCGATAGGGCACGGGCGATGGCCACGCGCTGCTGCTGACCGCCCGAGAGCTGACTCGGCATAAAATCGATGCGCTCGACCAGACCGACCTTGGTGAGCTCCTCGACGGCGATCTTCTCGGCCTCTTCCTTGCTGCGCTTGAGCACCTTTTGCTGCGCGAGCATGACGTTCTTTTTGACTGACAGATGCGGGAACAAATTGAACTGCTGGAACACCATACCCAGATGCGTACGCACCTTGTTAAGGTCGACGCCCTTGGCGCACACGTCCACGCCCTCAACGACGATCGAACCGCTCGTGGGGTCCTCCAGGCGGTTGATGCAGCGCAGCATCGTCGACTTGCCCGAGCCCGAAGGGCCCAGGACTACGACGACCTCGCCCTTGTGCACATCCAGATCGATATCGCGCAGGACCACGTTATCGCCAAAGGCCTTCTGGAGGTTCTTGATGCTGACGACGACCTCGTTCGAGTTATTGGTTTCGCTCATGATAGGACCTCCTTACAGACCGGCGATGTGATCGGCGGGCGTCGCGACGACCTGTCCGGCGCTCTTGGCAGGACGCTTCTTCTTGGTTTCGGTCGTCCCCAGAAGCCTCGCCTCAAGACCACTCACCAAGCGCGCAAGCGGCAGCGTAATGACCAGATAGAACAGGGCGGCAACCACATACGGCGTGATGGACCCCGTCGTGGCCACGATGGTGCGGGCGTTCATGACGATCTCGACCACGCCCACGGCCGCGAGCAGCGACGTATCCTTGTAAAGCAGGATAAACTCGCTGGTCAGCGTAGGCAGGACATTGCGGAACGTCTGCGGAATCATAACGTAGAGTAGTGTCTGGAAGGCATTCATGCCCAGCGAGCGCGCAGCCTCGTTTTGACCTTTAGGAATCGACTGAATACCGGCACGGAAGATCTCGCACAGATACGCAGACGAGTTCATGGCCATGACGATGACGCCCAGGACATAATCATCCACCTTGACGCCGGCCAGTGGCAGGCCAAAGAACGCGATATAGATCTGCAGGAACGCCGGCGTGCCGCGGATGATATTCACGTAGATGGCGGCAAGGCAGCGCAGGATGCGCGACTTGGAGATGCGCATGAGCGACAACGCAAAACCGAAGGGAATTGCCAACGGGAACGCCACAAGCACGATCGAGAGCGACATGAGGAAGCCCTTGAAGACGATCGGCAGGCTCTGGACCAAAATAACCGGGTTCAGGAACAGGCGGAGGAACATATTTGAGTTCCACGCCTCGACCCACGGCTGCTCCTTAAGGTCGGCCAGGAAGTTATCGAATGCCGTCACGCCCTTGATCTCCACCGACGGAATCTTGGAGATCTTCTTGGTCGAGCCGTCAGCCAAGATGTAGGTTCCGCTAAAGGCCTCGTCGCCGCCCTCGACGGGGAACGTCACGCCGTAAACCTCGACACGGAAAAAGCCGCCGGCGGGCGCCGTCTCGCCAAAGTCGATATTGAGCGTCTGGCCATCGGCCTTGCACGTGGGCTTCATGGGCGTACGGTCCATGAGGTCCTCGCCCGAGAGCATCGTCAATCGCGTGTCGTCGGCACCAAACGTCGCGCCGTCGACAAACGTCAGCGAAAGACCGCTCAGCTCCTCGTCGGCATCGGCCTGAACTTCCCAGGTAATGCGCGTCTCGGTGCCGCCGACCACAGCGCTGCCCGAGCCGGTGTTGGGTCGGGCAGTGATCTTTGCGGTCTCAAGCGCCTGGGCGGTCGTGGGCGCATATGCCCCCGCGCACACCAGCGCGAGCGCCACGGCCATGACGCAGGCTAGCTTTTGGAGCAAGGCGGACAGTGAAAAACGCTGCTCCGTGGCCCCTTTGTTCAATCGAGACAAGGTGGCTCCTATCGTAGAAGTTGCCGGCAAAACAAGACGGAAACGCTCTCCGTCGAGAGAAGCGCAAAGGCCCTCTCCGCAAAACGGAAAGGGCCCGCACGCAATCAAGCATTAATTTACTTGATGCTGTACTTAGCCATGAGGGTGTCAACGGTACCGTCGTCGGTCAGGTCCTTGATGGCCTGGTTGATGTCGTCCTTGAGCTTGGTGTTGCCCTGGTTGATGGCGATGGCGTACTCCTCGCCGGTGCTAATCTGCTTGATGGTCTGGCAGGTGTTGAACTGCTCGGCGGTCAGCTGGCTGGCAACGGAGCGGTTGGTGACTACTGCGTCGCCCTTATCGGACTGCAGGGCGCTGAAGCACTCGGTGGCGTCCTTGTAGGGAACAATCTTGGCCTTGGGGAAGTTCTCCTGGGCAAAGGCCTCGGCGGTCGAGCCAGACTGGACGATGATGGTAGCGTCGGCGTTGTTGAGCTTCTCGCTGAAGTTGTCGGCCGTGATGTCGGTGTTATCGACCTTGGTCACGATAGCCTGATCGTCCATGTAGTAAGAGTCGGAGAAAGTGACTTCCTTCTCACGCTCGGGCGTGTCGGTGATAGCCGCGATGGCGACGTCGTACTTGGCGCCCGAAGCGACGCCCGGAACCAGCGTGTCGAAGTCGTTGTTGACGTACTCGACATCCAGACCCAGCTTATCGCCGATAGCCTTAATGAGTTCAAGGTCAAAGCCCTGGTAGTCGCCGTTGTCATCCTTGTACTCAAACGGCGCGTACTCGGCAGAGGTGCCGACGGTGAGCGTACCGTCCTTGACGAGCGCGTACTCCTTGGAGCCGTCGACCTTCTCGACCTTAGCGTCGTCAGAGCTGCTGGAACTGGCATCAGAACCAGGGGTGGCGTTGGACGAGCCGCAGCCCGTCAGTGCAAGAGCGAGCGCCATGGCGCCCGTGGCTGCAAATGCGCCAAGCTTCTTGAGCTTCATAATCAGTCTCCTTCCAATGACCCCACGTGATTCAGAGGTCTGCAAAAACTGAGGGTTATTATGCACCCGCTTGTAGGAATCTGCAATGAGAAAACTGATTGAAACAAGCCCATAACGTGAATGAAACACCCACTTTGTGGCTGTTAATTACTGCCGCAAAGACCTTAAGAGTTTAATTTCAGCCGCATAACCTGCAAGTTCGTTCGGTGTCTCCAAAATGAAAGGCAACGCACGCAGACGGTCATTCGATACAATATTCTGCATAACCTGCATACCGCCGCCAAGCTCCTCGCTACCCAGGTAGCCCTTGCCGATGCACTCGTGACGATCTTTATGGGCGCCACAGGGGTTCTTCGAATCGTTGATGTGTACGGCATGCAAGCGGTCGATACCCACCACGCGATCGAACTCGTCGAGCACACCGTCAAGATCGCGGACGATGTCATAGCCGGCGTCATGCACATGACAGGTGTCCAGGCAAACGCCCAACTTGTCCGAAAGCTCGGGGCGCTTGTCGCAAACGCCCTCGATGATGAGCGCCAGCTCCTCAAAGTTGCGGCCCACCTCGGTACCTTTGCCGGCCATAGTCTCGAGCAGCACCGTCGTCTGCTGGCCCTCAAACATCACCTGGCACAGGGTGTCGATGATCATTTGAATGCCGACGTCGGAGCCCTGCCCCACATGCGCACCGGGATGGAAGTTGTAGTAGTTGCCGGGCAGCGCCTCCATGCGCCGCAGGTCCTCTGCCATGGCCTCCAGGGCAAACTCGCGCGCCCGCTCTTTGGCAGAGCAGGGGTTATAGGTATACGGGGCATGAGCCACGAGCGGGCCAAAGTCGTTTTGCGCCATAAGGTCACGCAGGGCCGCCACGTCATCCATGTCAAGATCTTTCGCCTTGCCGCCGCGCGGGTTGCGCGTAAAGAATGCAAAGGTATTGGCGCCAATGGATAGCGCCGTCTCCCCCATCGCCCGATAGCCCTTCGTCGTCGAAAGATGACACCCAATCGTCAGCATCTCCAGCTTCCCCCTCATCAGTTGCGGTGAAATAGTTCCTGTTTGGCCCCTATTCTGCCGCAAACAGGAACTATTCCACCGTAAGATATAAAAGGGGCATCAGGAGCAAAGGCCCCCAGGCATTCCAAGCGCTGGCGCCATGCCCCCAAGTCCTAGAGGGCTAGACGGATTGCATCGATAATGCGCGCGCAGCGCTGTGTGGCGGCAAGGGGCATGACGGGACTCTCGAGTTTCCCCGCCCGGATGAGCTGGGTCGCATGCTGGATTTCGCCGTAGAAATCATCGACCTCAAACGGGGCATTTATTTCGAGCATTCGTCCGTCGGAGTACTTCACATGGGCGAGCTCGGGGCGATGGAGGCGCTCGATTTCCAACGAGCCCCGCTCGCAGGCAATCGTTAAGCGGCTTTCATATGCTGCTTTGCCGTCGCACGCCATATGAATGGGTATGCCGCCGACGCTCATATGAATCTCATCGGCCCAATCGACGCGGCCGCCCGATACGTCACGCCAGCGAACTTCACGGGAAGAAACCTCGCACGCGCCCGCGAGTAAATCCTCAAACCAACCGACCGCATAGCAGCCCATGTCATATAGACAGCCGCCCTGCAACGGATCGAGCAGATAGCCCGAAGGAGACTCGCCGTAATCGAGCTTTTGCACGCTTTCAATCGAGACAATACGGCCAAGCTCACCCGACGCAAGCAAGTCCTTCACGCGAGTGCGTATCGGGCAAAACCGATTCTTCATCGCCTCCATAAACAGCGCGCCGCGCTCGCGAGAGGCGGAGGCAATCGAGAGAGCCTCTTCCTCACTCAAAACGGCCGGCTTTTCGCACAGCACGGCCTTTCCGGCACGCAGCGCGCGACAGGCCCAACGCGTATGCATGCCGTGCGGAAGAGCCAAGTAGATTGCGTCGACATCGGGGTCGGCAATCAGCGCATCATAAGCCGCATCGCCGTTATCGTCGACCGAAGCATGGCCATGCACAGCATCGATCGAAAACGCCCTGCAAAACTCCTCAACATGCGAGGGAGTGCGACCGGCGGCAGCCACAAGCCGTGCCCCGTCCACCTCCTTGAGCGACGATGCAAATCGATGAGAAATGCGCCCAGCGCCCAAAACGCCCCAACGAACCTCGCGCAAATCATCACATGAATCCCGATGGCCCACGACAGCCCCCTTCAGTTGCGGTGAAATAGTTCCTGTTTGGCCCCTATTCTGCCGCAAACAGGAACTATTCCACCGCAAGTTATAAAAGGGTCATGAGGAGCGCGTTTTGCAAAAGGCTTTAAGCGCAGCCGTTACGGGGCCAGGCTGGAAACGTCGGCGCACATCGTCGAGACGCTCGGGAATATCGATGTGCTGCGGGCAGTGACGTGCGCATTTGCCGCACTTGACGCAATTGCTCGCCAGCTTGGGCTCGTTCGTTCGCACCGCACTCGCCGTAAAGTACTGAGACAGCCCCGTAAACCAACTATGCGCGTAGCTCGCGTTGTAGGCGCCAAAGCAGCCGGGAATATTGATGCCCTTGGGGCACGGCATGCAGTAGCCGCACCCC
>CAUDCB010000051.1 GCA_958447915.1 uncultured Collinsella sp.
CATACAATACGACGACCTGAGCCCTCAGTCGCTCAATGTTCTTCAAGAGCAGCTGCAATAAGCCCACGAAGAAGGCCCGAACCAATACGGTCCGGGCCTTCTTCGAGCTAGAGGTTATGTCTCAGGCGTTTGGCTTAGCCAAAGTAGCGCTTGAGCAGGCCGGCGAAAGCCTTGCCGTGGCGGGCCTCGTCGCGAGCCATCTCGTGCACGGTGTCGTGGATGGCATCGAGGCCGGCGGCCTTGGCGCGCTTGGCAAGATCGGTCTTGCCGGCGGTGGCGCCATTCTCGGCCTCAACGCGCATTTCGAGGTTCTTCTTGGTGGAGTCGGTCACGACCTCGCCCAGGAGCTCAGCGAACTTGGCGGCGTGCTCGGCCTCCTCGTGGGCAGCCTTCTCCCAGTACAGGCCGATCTCAGGATAGCCCTCGCGATGGGCGACGCGAGCCATGGCCAGGTACATACCGACCTCGGAGCACTCGCCCTCAAAGTTGGCGCGCAGGTCGGCAACGATGTCCTCGGAGACGCCCTCCATCTTGGCGACGCCCACGACGTGCTCGGCAGCCCACTCGAGCTGACCTTCCTCCTGCTTCAGGAAACGAGAACCGGGAACGCCGCACTGGGGGCACTTGAAGTCCTCGGGCAGCTGGTCGCCGTCGAACTCTTCCACATAACCGCAAACGGGGCAAACAAACTTCATGATTCGATCCTTTCGATCGATGGCGATGGGGCGCTTGTCCGGTCCCGTAAGGGCCCTCTCCGGACGTGCGTCTTGACGGGTTCTATTATCCATAAATGCAACCAAAAGTGAAGCCTATTAGGAATGATTTTTAATAAAACAATTTAAGCATGTGAAGATGTTGATTGATTAACGATTGGCAAGCCATATGCGGACGCCGATGAGTACAATCGGTCGAGCAAATGTTGACCCATCAACAAATGAGGGAGCTTCCTTTATGCATCTAGCCCGTCGTGCCTGGTGCCGAACGTATCAAACGGTTTTTCGCATCGCATTGCCGGTGCTGCCCTATACCGAGCCACGCATTCTGGAGCACGCCGAGGATGTGCCCGCGGTGCTTCAAAAGCGCTCGATCCAGAAGGTTCTTATCGTGACAGACCCTGGTATTGCACGTTTGGGGCTCACAGCATCACTCGAGCGTGCGCTTACGGCTCAGGGGATTGGCGTTACGGTCTATGCCGAAACGCGTGCGAACCCCACGGTCTCAAACGTGGAGGAAGCGGCGTCCCTGTATCGCGAGAGCGCCTGCCAGGCCATTATCGGCTTTGGCGGCGGTTCGGCCATGGACTGCGCCAAGGGCGTGGGCGCACGCATCGCACAGCCAAATAAGCCCATCAACAAGATGCGCGGCCTGTTGCGAGTCCACCGTCTCCTGCCGCTGCTTATCGCGGTTCCCACTACCGCCGGTACGGGAAGCGAAGTCACACTCGCGGCGGTTATCACCGATGACGAGACGCACTACAAATACCCCATTAACGACTTTGTGCTTATCCCGCGCTTTGCGGTGCACGATCCCGAGTTTACGCGCGGCCTGCCCGCCTCCATTACGGGGCAGACAGGCATGGACGCCCTGACGCATGCCGTCGAGGCCTTTATCGGGCGAAGCACCACGCCCTATACGCGCAAGATGGCGCGACAGGCGGTTCAGCTCATCCGCGACAATTTGCTGGAGGCCTATGAGCATGGCGACGACATGCGTGCGCGTCGCAATATGCTTTCGGCGGCGTATAAGGCGGGTGTTGCCTTTACGCGCTCCTATGTTGGATACGTTCATGCCATCGCACACAGCCTGGGCGGGCGTTACGGGATTCCGCACGGCTTGGCCAACGCGATCATCCTGCCGCACATGCTTCGTGCTTATGGCGAAGCTGCTGCTCCTAAGCTCGCCGATCTTGCTCGCATGGCGGGCATTGCGCCGGCTACCGCGCAGGACAGTCTTGCGGCCGAGGCCTTTATCGATTGGGTCGACCGAATGAACGCCGCCTTGGACATTCCCAAATATGTGACGGGCATTCGCCGCTCCGACATTCCGCAGATGGCGGCGCATGCCTAAGCCGAGGCCAATCCCCTGTACCCCGTTCCGCTTCTAATGGACCGTTTGGAACTCGAGCATATGTACGAAGTTGTTGCAGGTGGTATGTTTGAGGACGAGAACTAGGAGGGTTCATGAACACCGAGGAAATTGCGCGCATCGTCGGCAATCAGCGCACTTACTTTAAGACGCATGCCACGTTTGATGTCGATACTCGCCGCCGTGCACTGGTGCGCCTGCGCGATGCGGTTCGTGCGCACGAGGGCGATATCGCCCATGCGCTCAAGACCGATTTGGGAAAGTCGCATGACGAGGCGTATATGTGCGAGATCGGCACGTCGCTTTCCGAGATTCGTCATCAGATCGCTCATGTGGCTCGATGGAGTCGTCCGCGCCTGCGTCCGTGTGACCTCGCTAACGCCGTGAGCGTGTGCAAAACGCAAGCCGTGCCCTATGGCGTCACGCTCATCATGGCGCCCTGGAACTATCCGTTTTTGCTGACGCTCGAGCCGCTCGCCGGCGCGCTCGCTGCGGGTAACACCGTGGTCATCAAGCCGAGTGCCTATGCGCCGGCTTCGAGCGCGATGCTCAAGCAAATCTGTGAAGAGGCGTTTGACCCCCGTTTGGTGACGGTTGTCGAGGGCGGGCGCGCTGAGAACGAGGCGCTGCTCGATGAGTGCTGGGACAAGATCTTCTTTACCGGTAGCGTGCCGGTCGGCAGGCTCGTCATGGAGCGCGCGAGCAAAAACCTTACGCCCGTAACGCTTGAGCTGGGCGGCAAGAGCCCCTGCATCGTGGATGCCTCCGCAAACTTGAAGGTGGCAGCACGGCGCATCGCCTTTGGTAAGTGGCTCAACGTGGGGCAGACCTGCGTGGCGCCCGACTACCTGCTGGTCGATAGGCGTGTGCATGACGAGCTGCTGGGCCTCATCAAGGAGGAGGTCCGCCGCATGTTTGGCGAGCATCCGCTCGATAACGAGGATTACGGGCATATCGTCAACGCCAAGCATTTTGCGCGCGTGCGCGGGCTGATCGACCCCGACAAGGTTGTGCTGGGAGGCACGGCGCGCGAGTCGTCGCTCAAGATTGAGCCGACGATCCTAGACGGCGTGGCCCCCGATGACGCCGTGATGCAGGAGGAGATTTTCGGCCCCATCTTGCCGGTGCTGACGTTTGAGAGTCTAGATGAGGCCGAGGCGTTTATCACGGATCGTCCGACGCCGCTGGCCCTGTATATCTTTAGCCAGGACCGTGCGACCCAGCAGCGCTTTGTTCGCTACGTGCCCTTTGGCGGCGGCTGCGTCAACGACACGATCATGCACTTAGCTACGAGCCATATGGGCTTTGGCGGCATGGGCGCGAGCGGTATGGGTCAGTACCATGGCCGCGAGAGCTTCGATACGTTTAGCCACAAGAAGAGCATCGTGAACAAGGCAACCTGGCTGGACGTGCCATTCCGCTATGCCCCGTATGCGAGCTGGAAGCACAAGTTCGTGCGCATGTTTGTACATTAGAATCGATGACATAGAGACAAGCAAAATGGCCGCCCCCGCGCAAGCGAAGGCGGCCATTTCTCATGCCCAAGCGCTGAGACGTGGAGCGTTCTGATGGCAACGCGCAGGGGCGGGACGCCAGATCGGTGCTAGAATACGGGACGACCGCAGCAAAGGGGTGATTATGCATATGTTCGAGACCTACATGGACTGATGACGTTCAGGTTGTCTTGTTTGGTTTCCATATGCATGAGGGGTTTGCTATGTCCCGTCTTCTTTCTCCATCGCACCGTTTGGTTGCGGTAAATTTCTTTATTCAGCTTGCATTTCAGTCGACGTATTTTGTCGGCATCATTGGCTGCGGCACCTACGTTCTCGGGGCCGGCGCATTTGAGACGTCCGCGCTCGTATTTGGACTCAACCTGGTGCTCATCTTTGCAACGTTTTGCGCCGGCGCACTCGTGGACTCCTTGGGCCCGCGTCATGTGCTTCTAGCCGTTTGCGTCCTGCTTTGCGCATCGGGCGTTTTTGGCCTTGTTGTCCCCGTGTCCTATCCCGCGCTTGCGCTACTCGCCATCTCTACCGGGTTGTTGTTTGGCGCGGGGACCACGGCCATGGACGCCTATCCGCGCTTTTTGACGGAGGTCCCCGATGAGCTTCTGCGCATTAACGGCCTCAACAACATCGCGACAAGTGTTGCAGTGATCGTTGGACCTGCGCTTGGAGGCGTTATCGCTTCGGTCTTTTCCAACCAAGGGGTGTTTTTCCTGCTTGCGGTGGCACCTGTTCCCGCTCTGCTGCTTGCGACCTCGTTGCGTGAAGGCGCTGCTGTTCAGGGCGTCGCTAAGCCGGAGTCTTGCGCTGAGGCGACGGGCTTGCGATCGCTTTGGGAAGGCGTTATTGCCACGGCAGCTGATGCCGACCTGCGCCTGATTTTTCTCATGGGCTTTATGGGCTTCTTTTCCTACGGGGCATTCGATTCGCTCGAGTCGCTGTTCTACCGCGATGTTCTTTGCGTGGGTGCGGAGTGGATGGGATGGCTGTCGGCCATCGCCGGCATCGGCGGAACGCTGGGGTCGTACCTGATCATGCGCGTGCCGTCGGGACGCATCAGGCTGGAGCTTCTGGCGGCGATGCTGCTGGTGACGGGTGTGGGCTCCGTTGTGTATGTGGGTACCGCCCATGTTGCCGTTGCTGCGGTGGGGCAGCTTGTCTGTGGCATTGGTTTTGGCGCCATGGGACCGGTGCGCGTCACGCTCACCCAGCGCTTGAGCGACCCTGCCAAGGTGGGGCGCGTGCTGGGCGTGATGCGCGTGGGCCTCAACGGCGCCGGCGTGCTGCCACTGGTCGTTGCTCCGTTTTTGGCCGATGCCTTTGGCGTGCAGGGGGTGCTTGTTGGCGCAAGCCTGGCAACGGCCGCAATCGCCTGCACGTTTTGGGCAATCGCCCGGCGTCGGGGCTAGGCTCTCGGCATTCCGCTTGCCCCTCTGAATATAGTAGTTTGGGGAGGGCGAAATGTGCGCAGCCTCGATTGCGAGTGCTCGATCCTGCGCTATGACGCGGGGCTCGATGTCAACGGTCACAAGTCCGCAAGCCGCGACTGGAGCCTTGGATTCTTCGAGCTATAATTCTCGAACCATCACAAAGGTATCCCCTTGTGGTGAGTTTTCCATAGATTGGGGGAGTTGTTATGAAACGGCTTTTAATCCGTGCCGATGATATCGGGTATTCGTATGCCGTTGACTTAGGCATCGCCCGCAGCGTCAACGAGGGTCTGGTGCGCTCGGTAGGCCTTATGCCCAATATGCCCGAGGCCGAACGTGGCTGGTCGCTCGTGGCAGATGCCGGTGTTGCGGTGGGCCAGCATACCAACGTGTGTCTGGGTAAGCCGTGTGCCGACCCGGCGCTCATTCCGAGCATGCTCAATGAGGATGGCGAGTTCCATAGCAGCCGTACCTTCCGCGAGCATTTTAAGCGCGGCGAGGAGTTGATAGATTTCGACGAGGCCTGCATCGAGATCCATGCGCAGCATGACCGCTTTGTCGAGATCGTGGGCCGCGAGCCGGATTACTTTGAGGCCCATGCCGTCATGAGTAAAAACCTTAACCGAGCGATCTCGGCGGTTGCCCAGGAACTGGGCCTTAAGGAGCAAAAGGCGAGCTTTGACCCCACGGCGGTGGTGCGTTGCGGAGATACCGACCTGCGCATGATGATGCGCTCGATGGAGCCGGGCTACGAGCCCAAAGAGGCAATCATGCAGACGGTCCGCAAGATGGTGGACGGTGAGACGGTGGTCTTTGTCTGCCATCCGGGTTATCTCGACCGCTTTATCCTCGAGAACAGCTCGCTTACGACCGATCGTACCAAGGAAGTCGATGCTCTGATCGACCCCGGGCTTCGTGCTTGGCTTGAGTCTCAACCCGATCTTCGCCTGATCGACTACCGCGACCTGTAAAGACCCAAACCGCCACAAAGGGGACAGGCACCTTTGTGGCGGTTCTGGCGCCGTTGCCATTATGGCAGCGGCGCCTTTTTGTCCGTGTGGCGCAATAGAGTCAGGGCAACGTGGCATGCGTGCCTTTTTGTGCATTAGAGTCGATGGCATAGGAATAAACAAAGTGGCCGCCCCCGCGTAAGCGAAGACGGCCACTTCTCACGATGAAAACGTGTATCGGAGTTGGCAAGACCCGCTGCAACGGGCGCCATCCGTGTTCCTATCTTATCATCCGCAAGCGTTCTGTCGCGTAAGCGTTGCGGCAAGCGATTGAAGGACGCAGACAGGATGTATTTGTGTCCGCGCGGGTCCGTAGACTTCTCAACTATGTGGTGGACGCTCGCTAACTGGCAATGGAGGCGGTCATGTTTGATGATGACGACCTGTTCGATCTGACAGATGATCCGTTTGAGTGGGATCTACTGCTCGATGATGATGAGCTGGAGCAGGATCGTAAGAAGCGGCAGGACAAGAACGCCCAGGGTGACGCGTCGAAAAAGAAAGACAAACGCCGCCGAGGTCTGTTCGGCGGGCTCTTTGGCTAACCGACGCGCCAAAGCGTCTGTATACTAGGCACGTGTTAGACACGTTGCGAAATGAGGACATGGACGATGATGTGGTTTACCGCTGACCTGCACCTGGGCGATACGAATATCTTGCACGACATGGATCGACCGTTTGATTCAGTCGAGGAGATGAACCGCAAGGTCATCGATGCCGTCAATGAGTGCGTGGCGGCGGACGATCGTCTCTATATCTTGGGAGACTTTACCTATCGTTTGCCCCTGGCGGAGGCGGTGCGCCTGCGCGAGCGTATCGAATGTCAGAACGTGACGCTCATCCGTGGTAACCATGACGGCGACTGGGAAGATCCCGACGCGCCGCACATTTGGGATGAGGTGCGCGATTACCTGGAGGTTGCCCCGGGCTATGCCAAGGGCCATCGTCTGGTGATGAGCCACTACCCCATGCTCAGCTGGAATGGCAAGGCGCGCGGTGCCATCATGCTGCACGGACATATCCACAGCAGGGGAGACCGCGTCAACGCGCGCAACCGCGATCGCGAGCGCCCCATTTACCGCTACGATGTGGGCCTCGACGCCAACAACTACAAGCCCGTAAGCCGAGACCAGATCCTGAATTTCTTTGGCCTGTAGCTCGCAAACCGCCACGAAGGGGACAGGCACCTTTGTGGCGGTTCTGGCGCCGTTGCCATTATGGCAGCGGCGCCTTTTTTGTCCGTGCGGCGCGGTAGAGTGTAGGCGGTTGAAATTTGCGTCCATCGAGGAGCTGCCATGAACGAGATTAAGTGCCCGCATTGCGGCGAAGTGTTTAAGGTCGATGCGTCCGGCTATGCGGATATCGTCAAGCAAGTACGCGATGCCGAGTTCTCGCACGACCTGGATGAGCGTGTGAAGGCGGTCCAGCGCGAGGGCGAGCAGGCGCTGGAGCTTGAACGCTCGCGTTCGACGGCCGCTTTGCAAAAGGCGGAGTCCCAGCGTAACGCCCAGCTTATCGAGCAGAAGAACGCCGCAGCTCAACAGCTGGCACAAGAGGTCGCCAAGCGCGATGCCGAACTTGCCAAGCTGCGCGCCAAGCTCGAGGGCGCTGCTGCAGAGCGCGAGAGCGCAAGCCAGCGTGCGGCGGTAGAGGCCCGCGTCGATGCTCAAAAGGAGAATGCCGAGCTCCAGCGCGAAATCGACAGCTTGCGTGCACAGCTGGGACGTAAGGATGACGAGGCCAGGCTTGCCGAGTCGGAGGCGCGCAACGCTGCTCAAAGCGATCTGGCCGCACGCGATGCGCAGATTGCCGAGCTGCAGTCCAAGCTTGCCGCGGCGGACAAGGCCCAGGAGATGGCGCTTGCTGCTGCTGCGGCCGAGTCACAGCGTGAGCTCGAGGCTGCTCGCAGCGAGGCCGAGCGCACACTTACTGACTATCGCGCGAAGGTTCAGGAGAAGTTTTCTGCCGCAAAGGCTCAGTCTGAGCAGGAGGCCGAGGGCCTGCGCGCCCAGCTGCGCGAGCAGGAACTGACGGCAAAAATGAACCTTTCGGAGGCGGTTGCCGCGGCGGAGCGAGAGCGCGACGAGGCGCGTGCCAAGCTGACGAACGAGCTGGCGGTGCGCGATTCGCGCGAGGAGCAGGCCAAGGCGGCACACGAGCTCGAACTTGCGCAGACTAAGCGCGCGAACGAGGAGCTGATTCGCTATAAGGATGAAGAGATTGAGCGCCTTAAGGACATGAAGGTCCGCCTGTCCACCAAGATGGTGGGCGAGTCGCTCGAGCAGCACTGCGAGACCGAGTTTAACCGCCTACGCATGACGGCGTTTCCCAACGCGTACTTCGAGAAAGACAACGATGCGTCCGAGGGCACCAAGGGCGACTTTATCTTCCGCGAGTGCGACGCGAGCGGCAACGAGATCATTTCGATCATGTTCGAGATGAAAAACGAGAACGACGAGACCGCGACCAAACACAAGAACGAGGATTTCTTTAAGAAACTCGACCACGATCGTCGCCAGAAAGGCTGTGAGTACGCGGTGCTCTGCACGCTGCTCGAGCCCGAGAGCGAGCTTTATAACGCAGGAATCGTGGACGTGAGCTATCGCTACGAGAAGATGTACGTGATCCGCCCACAGTTTTTCATTCCCATGATTACGCTGCTGCGCAACGCTGCCATGGGTTCGCTGCGCTATAAGCAGGAGCTGGCGGAGTACAAACAGCAGAATATCGAGGTCACGAACTTCGAAGCCAAGATGGAAAAGTTCAAGGACGGCTTCTCGCGCAACTACAACTTGGCGAGCAAGCAGTTCGAGTCGGCAATCAAGGAGATTGATGCTGCCATTAAGCAGCTCGAGAAGACCAAGGACGACTTGCGCCGCAGCACCGAGAACCTGCGTCTTGCCCACAACAAGGCCGATGAGCTTACCATTCGCAAGCTCACATGGGGCAACAAGACTATGAAGGCGGCGTTTGACGAGGCGCGTGAGGCTGCGTCGGAGACAAGCGATGAGCCGGCCGAGGCGGATTCGTATGAGGTCGAGGATGCCGAGTAGAGCATAGCGGATAGTGCAAAAGCGGGGCCGCTGGCGATGTTGCCGGCGGCCCCGCTTCGTTTCGTACCATTATGTTGGCTAGTCTTCGAGCAAGTCCTCGATAAAGCCGACGCGGTAGTTTTTGAAGATGACCTCGCCGCCGTCCTGTGTAGCGTCCAGATCGACATCGCCCATGATGCCAAAGTCATGGTCGCCGTCCTCGTCGGCAAAGATCTGGTGCACGTGCCACACGTGGAGCGCCTTCTCGTCGGACTCGTCGATCGAGAACATTGCGGAGGAGCGCGCGTCGCCGTCGGTGAGAATCTCCTCGTGCTGCTCATGGTAGGCGTCGAGTGCCTTTTGCCAGCGGACCTCGCTCATACCCCAGTCCTCGTCGAGCTCGCCCAGATCGCGCACGTGTCCGCGGGCTGCAAGGGTTACGCGGCGGAAGAGCGCGTTGCGCACCAACAGCGTGCAGCCGCGACGGTCCGCAACGACCTCGTCGATGCCCTGCGGCGGCGCGGCATCGAGGGCTGCCGGGTTGCCGGCGTTCTCCCACTCGTCCACCAGGCTCGAGTCCACCGAGCGCACCACAAAGCCGAGCCACGAAATGATGTCACGCAGGCGCTCATCGCGCTTCTCAATGGGCACGGTGCGATCGAGCGAACGGTAGGCCTCGGCTAGGTAGCGCAGCAGAATGCCCTCGGAGCGGGCGATGCCGAGCTTTTGGATATAGCCCTTAAAATCGCTCGCGCTTTCCAGCATATCGCGCAGAACGCTCTTGGGAGAGAGCTGATAGTCGTTGGCCCAGGGCACTTCCTGGCAGTACTTGTCAAAAGCGGCGTCGAGCAAATCCTCGAGCGGCTTTTCGTACGTGACATCTTGAATGCGCTCCAAGCGCTCCTCATAGTCGACGCCGTCGGCCTTCATCTCGGCCATGGCGCGGTCGCGCGCGGTACGCTCCTGGGCGCGGAGCACCTGTTTGGGGTCCTCGAGCGTGGCCTCGACCATGCTGATGAGGTCCATGGTATAGGTCTCACTCTCGGGGTCGAGCAGCTCCAGCGCGGCAAGCAAAAACGGCGAGAGCGGCTGGTCGAGCGCAAAGTCCTCGGGCAGGTCGACCGTCAGCGCGTAGTCGATGTCCGGCGCGGCGTCAGCCGGAGCGTCGGGTGCGGGCGGCACCTCGGTGCGTACGACGACGCCGGAGTCGATGAGCGTGGCGAAGATCTCGTCGGCACGAACCTCGAGCTTCGCCTTTTCCTCGGGCGTTTGCAGGCTTGTCTCGATAAGGTCGTGCACGCGGGCGCGGGCGTCGCCGCCCTGCTCGACCACGCTAATCACCATGGAGTGTGTGATGCGAAGGCGCGGCTTGAGCGTTTCGGGCTGCGTCTCGATCAGGCGCTCAAAGGTCTGCTTGTTCCAGGTGACAAAGCCCTCGGGGGCCTTCTTCTTTTTAATCTTGCGGAGCTTCTTGGGGTCGTCACCCGCCTTGGCCATGAGCTTGGCGTTCTCGATCTCGTGCTCCGGGGCCTCGGCGATGACCATGCCCTCGGTATCGAAGCCCGAGCGGCCGGCGCGGCCGGCAATCTGATGAAACTCGCGGGCGCGCAGACGACGCATCTTGTAGCCGTCGAACTTGGTGAGCGCGGTGAGGACCACAGTGTGGATGGGCACGTTAATGCCGACGCCGAGTGTGTCGGTGCCGCAAATGACGGGCAGTAGGCCCTGCTGCGCCAGGCGCTCGACCAGCAGGCGATAGCGCGGCAGCATACCGGCATGGTGCACGCCGACGCCGCAGCCAAGCAGGCGCTTGAGAATCTTGCCAAAGGCCGTCGAGAAGCTCGTGCCTTTGGCGGCTTCTTTAATAGCCTCGCGCTGCTCCTTGCTGGCAATGCCGAAGTTGGCGAGCGACTGTGCCGTCGCAAGTGCGGCATCCTGGCTAAAGTGCACGATATAGAGCGGGGCTTCGCCGCGGCGCATCGCGAGCTCGACGGTGCCCTCGAGGGAGGTCGTCACATAGTCGTAGCTCAGCGGCACGGGGCGTGGGGCATCGACGACCAAGTCGCAGGCAGCGCCGGTGTGTTCCTCGAGCGAGGCGGCGATTGCGGTGACATCGCCGAGCGTGGCGCTCATGAGCATGAATTGCGTGTGGGGCAGGGTGAGCAGCGGCACCTGCCAGGCCCAGCCGCGATCGGGGTCGGCAAAGTAGTGGAACTCGTCCATGGCCACGCAGCCCACGTCGGCGTCCTCGCCCTCACGCAGTGCATCGTTGGCAAGGATCTCTGCCGTGCAGCAGATGACGGGCGCCTTGGTGTTGATATGCGTATCTCCGGTGATCATGCCGACGTTGTCGCGGCCGAGCACCTGCACCAGGTCGAAGAACTTTTCGCTGACCAGGGCCTTGATGGGGGCCGTGTAATAACAGCGCTTGCCCTGTGCCATGCCCATAAAGAGCATACCCAGCGCGACGAGCGATTTA
The DNA here is from genome assembly GCA_958447915.1 of uncultured Collinsella sp. Lineage (GTDB taxonomy): Bacteria > Actinomycetota > Coriobacteriia > Coriobacteriales > Coriobacteriaceae > Collinsella. The sequence continues at coordinate 11,545 of CAUDCB010000051.1, forward strand.
CCCGATCCGGTCGGCGTGCCTAAGATGACGTGATCGCCGGCAGCCAGGTCCATGAGGGCCTCTTCTTGGTGATCCCACAGCTCGATGCCGCGGTCGCTCGTCCATTCAAAGAAGCGTTCGAAGGCCTGATCGGGCGTGAGCCACGGTTCGGGCTCACTGCCGTCTTCGGGCTCCCACCAGGTGGGGGAGAGCGCGCCGAGCGAGCCGAACTCGGCCTCGGTTCCCGTGCCGCCTGAGAATGAGCTGGCGGCGCCGGCACCGGAGACGGTGCTGGCGGCGGTATCTGTCGTGGTCTGTGCCATGTGTTTGCT
>CAUDCB010000052.1 GCA_958447915.1 uncultured Collinsella sp.
GAGGAGAGGCTGCTGGGCAATTTGAAAATCCCACTTGCCCATCTTCGACTGTTTGGTTACTATAGAACGGCTGTTACGGAGAGCTGACCGAGAGGCCGAAGGTGCTCGCCTGCTAAGCGAGTATGCCCCAAAAGGGCATCTGGGGTTCGAATCCCCAGCTCTCCGCCAGTAAGACTTTAAAGAGGGGTTCCGAAAGGGACCCTTTTTTAGTTGAACCACGTTAGCTGGGGATTCGAACCCTCAAAAAGTGAGGCGCCCCGTTGGACGCCTCACTTGGTTCGATGTGATATCGCTTTGGCCCTACACCTCAGGAGCCTTGGCTACGGTCTCGCTCTCGGCTGTGAGCGGGCGGTTGTCGATGCGGCGGCCCAGGCGGTCGAGCTTCACGAGCAGCCACTCGATGGGATTGGGCCCCGTTCCTTCCTCGTCGGCGACCAGGTCCATAACGGCAATCTTGGTGCCGTCCTGCTTAAGCGTAACGCTGCCCACCTTATCGCCAACATGCACCGTGCCCGAAAGGTCATCGTAGCTAACCTTTTCGGTCACTTCGCCGGCGAGTGAGAACACCGTTGCCCGTGCGGCAGGGTCGGCGAGCGTGGCGTCGATCGTCTTGTCCGTCCAATCTGTCTGGCTAATGCGTGCCATGAGCGGGTTACCGTTGGCGGTCTTCTCCTGCGTGTTGGCGATTGCGACCGTGACCTTGTGGCCGTAGTACCAGTTGGCAAGGGTGGCGGTATCGGTAAAGCGCTGGTCGGTGGTGGTGGAGTTCAAAATTACGGTGTAGATCTCGTCGCCGTCGCGGTTGTAGGCGCTCGTAAAGCAATAGCCCGCGTCGTCTGTGGTGCCGGTCTTGCCACCAATGTTTCCGTCCTGACCGAGCAAAACGTTGTGCGTGTCCATGGAATGCGAATGGTCGGAGCCATCGGCGCCCGTGACCTCAATCCAAGAATCCTCGCTCGCGACGACTTTACGAATCGTATCGTTCTTCATGGCCTCCTGCATCATCAGTGCCACGTCATGTGCTGTTGAGTGCATGTCGCCGGCCCACTCATCAAAGTCCAGACCGTGTGGGTTCTCAAAGACCGTGCCGGTGCAGCCGAGCTTTTTGGCGCGCTCGTTCATGGCCTTCACAAAGGTTGCCTCGGCATCTTTGGTCTTGGGGTCGATCTTTTTGCCCACGTATTCGGCAAGCACGATGGCGGCGTCGTTGCCCGAGGGGATCATCAGGCCGCGTAGTGCCTGCTCCACGGTGAGCTCGTCGCCTTCGAGCAGGCCGGCAGTCGAGTTGCCTACGGTGGCGGCAGCGTTGCTCACCGTGACCTTCTCGTCCATCTTGCAGTTTTCGACGGTCAGGATTGCGGTCATGACCTTGGTGATCGAGGCAATTTTTACCTGCTCATCGGCGCCGCGTCCATAGTAGACGGTGCCGTCCTTGCCCATAACAAGGGCATTAGTTGCCTCGATATCGGGCAGGTTTTCTGTCGTGATGCCGCGGACGTCGGCGGTCTTGCCGCAGACGTCGTCGGTCGTGAGCACTTGGGCGCCGGCAACAGCGGGCGCGCCGGCAACAAGGGCGATGGCGCAGGCAAAGCCAGCGGCAAGCTGGGCGGAGCGTTTTGCAAAAGAGGTGAGGGACTTCACAGATTTCGCTTTCGACGGGATGGTCTCTTATGGCACTAGAGTATATCGTTTGCCGGCGACGACGATCGTTGCGAGCGCGCATGGCCCGCATTCGTGCTCGAACGGGCGCAAGGATGCTTAAGGTCGACTTAATCGCCCACGCTTGTTGTGTGTGGCGGGCGCCGCCTCGGGCATAATGGAGCGCGAGAGGAGCACGCATGAACGAGCGCATACTGGTAGTTGATGACGAGAAGGCCATCGCCGACCTGGTTGGTATCTACCTTACAAAGGAGGGCTTTGACGTCCAAATCGCCTACAGCGGGGCCGATGCGGCCAAGGCAATTCTGGAACAAGAGTTTGACCTGGCGCTGCTCGATGTCATGCTGCCTGATATCGACGGCTTTGAACTGCTGCGCACGATTCGTGCCAGCCATACCTATCCCGTAATTATGTTGACGGCTCGCGATGCCCAGCAGGATAAGATCGAAGGCCTTTCGCTTGGCGCGGACGATTACGTGGTCAAGCCGTTCCGCCCGCTGGAGCTCATCGCGCGCGTTCATGCTCAGTTGCGTCGCTACACCAGCTACGGTAGCCGCGCGCAGGCGACCGAGTTGCCGACCCTCCAGCTCGACGGCCTCGAGATCAACCGTGACGCTCGCTCCGTGACGGTGGACGGTGCGCCGGTGCGCCTCACGCCCATCGAGTATTCCATCTTGCTGTATCTGGCCGAGCATCGCGGCAGCGTAGTGCCCGTGGAGGACCTGTTCCGCGCGGTGTGGAACGAGGACTTTATGCCCGGCTCCAACAATACGGTGATGGTGCACATTCGTCACCTGCGCGAAAAGATTGGTGACGACGCTCAGAAGCCGCGTTTTATCAAAAACGTCTGGGGCGTCGGCTACATCATCGAATAACGCTTTTCGCTTGTGAGGATATTGATATGACAAAAGACGATAGGCAGGCGTTCGAGGTGCCCGATCGGCTCTTTGAATACGCGAGGGCGGTCGTCGATAATCGCGCGCTCGCGACGGTGCTGCTCTTTTTGCTGAGTCTGCTGCTAATCGGCATTGATAACATCGCCGGTATCTTGGCGGTGCTACTCATCGGCTTCTTGCTGATCGATCGCTTTGAAATCGTGCGTCGTTGCGTGGTAATCGGCGGTGCCGCGTGGGTCATGACGCTGGCGATTGGCACCGTGGCACTCGGTGGCATTAAGGGACCGGTGCTGTTCGATGCCGGTTTTGTATTCAACATGCTTGGCTTTGTCCTGGCGCTTGCCGTGTGCGTCTTGTTCTTTTGCGGCCGTGCTCTGTACTACCAGGGCTATGAGCAGGGTGAGCAGCATTCCGACCGCGTGCTTGCGGCCCGTATCCAGGACCGCCTGATCGATCATCCTGACGCCTGGGACAACATCGACGGAGACTTCCTGGAGGTCGAGGGTGCGCTCAACCGCGCGCGCGATCGCGAGCGTAAGGTGCAGCAAGCCCTACGCGACGAGTCGCATCGCAAGGACGACTTGGTCACATACTTGGCGCATGACTTGCGCACGCCGCTTGCCAGCGTGGTGGGCTACCTCTCGCTGTTGCAGGAGGCGCCCGACCTGCCGGTTGAGCAGCGCGCGCACTTTACGGGCGTGGCGCTCGACAAGGCGCACCGACTCGACGCGCTTATTGAGGAGTTCTTTGATATCACGCGCTTTGACTTCCACGATATTGTGCTCACGCGCGGCTACGTCGACCTGGGATTGCTGCTGGCGCAGGTGGCCGATGAGTTCTATCCCATTCTCAACGAGCAGCACAAAGATGTCCAAGTTGATGTGCGTGAGGACCTGACGGTGCTCGTGGATGGCGACAAGATGGCTCGCGTGTTCAACAACATCATGAAAAACGCCATCGCCTATAGCTACGAAGGATCGACCATCACGATTGAGGCTGGGCGCCAAGATGACGGCGGCGTGCGAATTCGCTTTATCAATCAGGGTGATCCGATTCCGGCGGCTAAGCTCAAGGTGATTTTTGAGAAGTTCTATCGCTTGGACGCGGCACGTGCGACCAATCGCGGCGGTGCTGGGCTGGGTCTGGCCATCGCCAAGGAGATTGTATGCGCGCATGGCGGTACCATCGCGTGCGAATCGACGCCCGAGCATACCGTCTTTACCATCGAGCTGCCCGCTGCGTAGCGTAGGTGCCCTTACAAACACCTGACAATGCGCTCACGTGCGTATGAGCTGCGATTTCTACTATCGATACTGCTGAATTGAAATCGATATGGAGGTATGCGGTATGACGGCTGCTGCGGCGATGGAGCCTACGGAGCTTGAGGAACTCATGGAGGCGCAAGCCGAGGCCGCGCACGAGCGCGAAGTTGGGGATGCGACTCACCCCACGGCGCAGGACCTTGCCGCCTCGCCGACGCGCATCGATGTTGAGGGCCTTGACCTGTTTTACGGCGACCATCATGCGCTCAAGGACGTGAACATTAAAATTCGCGACAAGCAGATCACTTCGTTCATCGGGCCTTCGGGCTGCGGAAAGTCGACGCTGCTGCGCTGCTTTAACCGTATGAACGATGGCATCAAGGATTGCCGCATTGAAGGCAAGATTGCACTCGACGGCCAGAATATCCTGGGCGATTACGATATCTGCCGCTTGCGCCAGCGCGTGGGTATGGTGTTCCAACGCCCCAATCCGTTTCCCATGAGCATCTACGACAACGTCGCCTACGGTCCTCGCGGCATGGGAGTGCGCGACCGCGTCGTGCTCGACGAGCTGGTCGAAGACTCCCTGCGACGCGCCGCACTGTGGGACGAGGTCAAGGACAAGCTCAAGGAATCGGGTCTGGGTCTTTCGGGCGGCCAGCAGCAGCGTCTGTGCATCGCCCGTGCGCTGGCCGTGCAGCCCGACATTCTGCTGATGGACGAGCCGACCTCGGCGCTCGACCCCGTATCGACGCTGGTGGTGGAGCAGCTGGCCTGCGAGCTCAAGGAGACCTGCACGCTGGTGATCGTTACGCACAACATGCAGCAGGCTGCGCGCATCTCCGACTCGGTTGCGTTCTTTTTGCTGGGCGAGCTGGTGGAGCATGCGCCCACTGCCCAGCTCTTCAAAAACCCGACCGATCCGCGCACGGCGGATTATTTGACGGGCCGTTTTGGCTGATACCATCTAGTACAGGCGCCTTTAGGGTTAAGATGCGGTCATGCCGGCCGCAGAGGGGTTCAACATGATCTATTACGTCGAGGACGATGACAACATCAGGGATTTGACGGTCTACGCGCTGCGCAAGCAGGGAATCGAGGCCGAGGGCTTTTCGTGCGATGGCGAGTTTAAGGCCGCCGTGGCGCGACGGGTGCCCGATGCTGTGCTGCTCGACATCATGCTGCCCGATACCGACGGCTTGGCGATTATGCGTCGTCTGCGTGGCGATCGCCTGACGGCGACGGTGCCCATTATGATGCTCACCGCCAAGGACACCGAGCTCGACAAGGTCATGGCGCTCGATGGCGGTGCCGACGATTACCTGACCAAGCCGTTCTCGCTTATGGAACTCGCGAGCCGTTGCCGTGCGTTGCTGCGCCGCGGCGGCATGGTCAAGCAGGCGAGCGATGTGCTCAGCGTGGGCGATATCGTACTTTCGCCCAGCCACCGCGAAGTGACTGTTGCCGGTGAACCGCTCAAGCTCACGCTGCGCGAATTCGACCTGCTCGAGTACCTCATGCGCAAACCTGGCGTGGTCTTTACCCGCGAGTCGCTGCTGCAGAGCGTATGGGGCTGGGACTTCGACGGCGGTTCGCGCACCGTCGACGTACATGTGCAGACGCTCCGCCAAAAGCTCGGCGAGCATGCGAGCGCCATCGAGACCGTGCGCGGCGTGGGCTATCGTCTGGCCGAGCCTTCGGCCGATGACGATGCCGAAGGAGCCGACAGCGCGGCTAGCGCATCGGAGGAGTAGCTCGTGGTCTTAGCCCCCCAGGGAAAACGCACCCTGTCGCATCGCGTGTTCGCGACGATTTTTCTTTGCGCTATGGCGGTTATCGTGGCGTTTACGGTGCTGGGCGCGTTCTTTGTGCAAAATACCCTGGCAGATGCCACGAGCGCCAACCTTTCGCAGGAAACCGAGCTTATTGCCGCTGCCTTAAACGAGCAGCAGGAGCCCATCGCATTCTTGCGAAGCCTCGATCGCGAGGACCTTCGCATCACGCTGATCAATAAGGACGGATCGGTCGCCTACGACAACGAGGCGTCGCCTTCCATGTTGCCCAACCATGGCGATCGTCCCGAGGTGGTTGAGGCCCTTGAGAACGGCTCGGGTTCTGCGGAGCGCGCGAGCACCACGCTCGACGAGATTATGCTATATCGCGCCGTCGCCCTTGATAACGGCCAGGTCGTTCGTTTGGCGCAGGCCCAGCCTGGCGTTGCGGCGATTTTGCTTTCGCTGGTGGCGCCGATGCTGCTTATCGCGGCAGCGGGCGCGGTGCTCTCGTTTTTCCTTGCGCGCCGCGAATCCCGTGCCATCATCGAGCCGCTGCAAGAGGTCAATTTGGACCATCCGCGCCGTAGCTATGAGCATGCCTATGCCGAGATGGTTCCCATGCTCGAGCGTATTGAGTCACAGCGCCAGGAGCTTAAACGCCAGATGGCGGTGCTTGCCGATAACGACCGCATGCGTCGCGAGTTCACGGCCAATATCACCCATGAGCTCAAGACCCCGCTTACGGCAATCTCGGGCTATGCCGAGCTTATTGCAAACGGCATGGTCGAGGGCGAGGACGACCTGCGCGCCTTTGGCGGCCGCATCTACCGTGAGGCGGGCCGTTTGGCGGCGCTCGTCAACGATATTCTCACGCTTTCGAACTTGGATGAGGCCGAGCGTGCGAGTGATGGCGAGGCGGTGCCCATTGGCTCCACGGAGCCCATTGAGCTTTCGCGTGCTATCTACGCGGTCGAGCAGCGTCTTGAGCAGGTCGCTCGCCAGGCAAATGTGACGATAGGCCATGAGACCGAGCCTGTGGTCGTCGAAGGCGTAACGCGCCTGATCGATGAGCTCATCTATAACCTGGCGAGCAACGCCATTCGCTACAACCGGCCCGGCGGTACGGTGACGTTGCGGTGCGGAACCAACGACGACGGGCACCCGTATCTGTCGGTTGCCGATACGGGTATTGGTATTGCGCCCGAGGAGCAGGGTAAGGTATTTGAGCGTTTCTATCGCGTTGACAAGAGCCGTTCTAAAGCGCGCGGCGGAACGGGTCTGGGTCTGGCCATCGTCAAGCATGCCGCCCTGTACCATCACGCCTCGCTCGATATGTCAAGCGAGTTGGGGGTGGGGACCACCATCACGGTGACGTTTCCCGTGCAACAGGACGAGCAGTTCGTGTAGCAGTACTGCAAACATGTGAATTTCACGCCGCATCGGGGCTGCCGGTGCGGCGTTAATGTTGCGCAACAATGGTGTAAGCGCTGTATCTTATGTATAGAGTTCGGACTTGGCAAAAAGATGCGATATCATACGAGCAGTTTTGTCGATATGAACTAGGGAAATGAAAGGCAAGCTGCATGACCCTTCTCGAACTGTTCCAGCTGCTTAAAAAGCACCTTAAGCTGGTCATCGCTCTCCCGGTGGTCTGCGCGATCGCCATGGGCGTCGTGTCCTTCACCATGATGGACAACACCTACACCGCCACGACGAGCATGTACATTCTCGCCAAGACCGATGGTAGCCAGACGAGCTACTACAACGACCTGTCGGCGAGCCAGATGCTCTCCAACGATATCGCGACGTTGCTCGATAGCGACAGCGTCAAGAGCGGTGCTGCTAAGGAGCTGGGTCTTTCCAACTTGGATGATTACAAGGTGAGCGTTACGAGCGAGACCACGACTCGTGTCATTTCGCTGTCCGTGACCGGCGCCAGCCCCGACGGTGCCGCCGCTGTCGCCAATGCCATTGCCAACTCGGTGTCTACCGTGGCTCAGGACGTTGATGCCGCCCAGGCCGTCAACGTGATCGATAAGGCAAAGATCCCCAGCCAGCCCAGCGGCCCCAACCGCAAGCTCTACATCGCGGTCGCCGCTCTGGCCGGCCTGTTCGTCGCCGTTGCAATCGTCGTGCTGCTCGACATGCTCAATACCCGCGTCCGCTCCGTTGACGATGCCGTCGAGCTGCTCGGTGTGCCCGTTATCGGTCGTTTCCCCGTTGTGAAGGGCGGTAAGTAATTCATGGCCCGTAAAAAGAAAACCAGCGATACCCTCGCCTTTAGCAACGCAGCTAAGACGCTGCTGGCAAACATTCGCTTTGCGAGTGTCGATACGCCGATCAAGTCCATTACCGTGACGTCCTCCATCCCTAACGAGGGCAAGTCCACCATTGCGGTCAACCTGGCTCAGGCCATTGCGACCAGCGGCAAGAGCGTCCTTCTCGTCGAGTGCGACATGCGTCACCGTACGCTTGCCAACCTGCTGGGCCTCCGTCATTCCGGTGGCCTGTACGCCGTCCTTTCCGACCAGATGTCGATTGACGAGGCTGTCGTCGAAACCGGTCAGCCCAACTTCTTCTTCCTCGATGCTGAGCCGCGCATTCCCAACCCGGCTGACATTATCGCCTCGCGCCGCTTTGCCAAGCTGGTTGCCGCGCTGGAGGAGAAGTACCAGTACGTCATTTTCGATACGCCGCCCGTGGGCACCTTTGTCGATGCCGCCGAGGTCGCCGCGATTACCGACGGCACCATCTACGTTATCCGTGAGGACTTCGCCAAGCGCAATGAGATCCTTGCCGCCTTCGACCAGCTCAACAAGGCCGAGGTTAACGTAATTGGCACGGTCATGAACTGCTGCGAGACCTCGAGCCATGACTACTATTACTCTTACTATGGCGAGGACAAGGGCCAGAACAACGCCGTTGCCGGAGTTAACCCTGCTGTTGGCGGTGCCGCTGCAACGGGGACCCCTGCGAAGGCGAAGCGTTTTAAGAAATAGCAACGACGCAGATAAGAGGGCGATATGAGAGACATCCACTGCCATATCCTGCCCGGTGTTGACGACGGCGCGGCGGACCTCGAGCAAAGCTTGGCGATGCTCGAGGCGGCCCGCGCCGTCGGCGTTACGCACATAGTGTGTACGCCACACTGCCGGGACCCGTATTTTGACTTCGAAAAAATGTGGGAGGCCTATCGACTGCTTTGCGCGCATGCGGGCGATATGCATTTGCAGATGGGCTTTGAGGTCAATCATGCCAAGCTCATGGATTTGGGCATCGAATGGGCCGATCGCCTGCATTTCGATGGCTCAAACGAGTTTTTGCTCGAGCTCTCGACGCGTGCTGATTCGTATGACTTTGAGGAATACGAGAACACGATCTACGACTTGCAGTGTCGCGGTTACCAGGTTATTATTGCCCATCCCGAGCGCTATCGTGCGATTCAAAAGGATGTGAGCGTGGCTGAACGCCTGGTCGACCTGGGCTGCAAATTGCAGGCTTCGGCGGACTTTATCGCAGGTGGACGATTCGGTCACGAAAAGAAGCCGGCGCAGCGCCTGTTTAAGCAGGGCCTGTACAGCTATATCGCGAGCGATGCCCACAACGTGGGCCACTACGATTGCCTGGCAAAAGCACGCGCGAAGTTTAGCGTGGGAGCCCATTTCCGCTAAAATTCTTCCCCAACGTTCGCATCGAATGAAGGGGCTACTATGGATATCCAACTTAAGACGGGTTGCTTTGAGGACGCGGCGCTGGTGCGCCGCGCCGTTTTTATGGACGAACAGGGCTACGAAAACGAGTTTGACGCTATCGACGAGGCTCCGAGTTGCATCCATGTGACGCTCTACGTTGACGGCGAGCTCGCTGGCTGTTCGCGCGTGTTTCCCGAGGAGCTCGAGCGTGTGGCCGACGCGGAGGCCCCGGTGTCGCCGGCGTGCGATATGGACGAAGGCGTCGCGGCGGGGGAGACATATATTATGGGGCGCGTTGCGGTGCTATCCTCAATGCGTCGCCGCGGTCTGGCGAGCAAGATTGTCGAGGCCAGCGATACTGCCGCACGCGATGCCGGCGCCAAGCTCATAAAGCTGCATGCGCAGGAGTATGTGCTGCCACTCTATGCCAAGGCGGGCTACACGCAGATCGCGCCGGTGGACTATGAGGACGAAGGTCAGCCCCACGCTTGGATGGCCAAACTGCTGGGCGACAGATAGGGACGTTCCTTTTCTGCCGGCAGCTGGGGACACTCCTTGGCAATCGACGCATGGGTGCTCCAACATACAGTTTTTCGATTCCGTATGTATATATGCGCGCTAATAGGATATAAAATCTAAGTCTGAACATAGCAGGTCTGCGATGCGGCTCGGGCAACCGGGCCGTTTTTGCGGGCAGGGGTAGCGCGAAAGGACTGCACATGCGTCAATTTAAGACCGAGAGCAAAAAACTGCTCGACCTCATGATCAACTCCATTTACACCAATAAGGAAATCTTCCTGCGTGAGCTTATCTCCAACGCGAGCGACGCCGTCGACAAGCTCAACTTTAAGAGCCTGCAGGATCCGAGTGTCAAATTCGACCAGGGCGACCTGGCCATTCGTGTCTCCTTTGATAAGGATGCCCGTACCATCACGATTTCGGATAACGGTATCGGCATGACCGCCGAGGAGCTCGAGCGCAACCTGGGTACCATCGCCCATTCCGGCTCCGAGGAGTTTAAGACCGAGAACGCCGAGCAGCAGGGTTCGGATGTCGACATCATCGGTCAGTTTGGCGTGGGTTTCTACTCCGCCTTTATGGTCGCCAGCCACGTGAAGGTCGTCAGCCGCGCTTATGGCGAGGATACCGCCCACGTTTGGGAGTCCGACGGTCTTGAGGGCTACACCATCGAGGATGGCGAGCGTGCTGAGCACGGTACCGATGTCATTCTGACGCTGCGCGAGAACGAGAAACTCGACGCCGACGGCGAGGCCGAGACCTACGATCGCTTCCTGACCGAGTGGGGCCTCAAGAGCCTGATTCAGCAGTACAGCAACTATGTGCGCTACCCAATTCAGATGATGGTGAGCAAGAGCCGCCAGAAGCCCAAGCCCGAGGACGCTGGTGACGACTACAAGCCCGAGTACGAGGACTATCAGGAGCTCGAGACCATTAACTCCATGACGCCGATCTGGAAAAAGCGCAGCTCCGACGTTGAGCAGAAGGATTACGACGAGTTCTACAAGTCCACGTTCCACGACTTTGACGATCCCGCGCGCACTATCAGCTTCCATGCCGAGGGTACGCTCGAGTACGATGCCCTGCTGTTTGTGCCGGGCCGCGCCCCGTTCGATCTGTACAGCAAGGACTACGAGAAGGGCCTGGCGCTCTACAGCTCCAACGTGCTGATTATGGAGAAGTGCGACGACCTGCTGCCCGACTACTACAACTTTGTGCGCGGTGTCGTGGACTCTGCCGACGTGACGCTCAATATTTCGCGTGAGACGCTGCAGCAGAACCGTCAGCTCAAGGCCATTGCCAAGCGCGTGGAGAAGAAGGTCACCGCCGATCTCGAGGACATGCGCGACAACGACCGCGAGGCATACGAAAAGTTCTTTGAGAACTTTGGTCGCGGCCTTAAGTACGGCATCTACTCGAGCTACGGCATGAAGGCCGACGAGCTCGCCGACCTGCTGCTGTTCTGGTCTGCCAAGGAGCAGAAGATGATCACCTTGGCCGAGTATGCCAAGGGTATGCCCGAGGGCCAGAAGGCAATCTACTATGCCGCCGGCGATTCGCGCGAGCGTCTGGCCAAGATGCCCGTCGTGAAGAGCGTGCTCGACCGCGGCTACGATGTACTGCTGCTGACGCAGGACGTGGACGAGTTCACCTTCCAGGCCATGCGTGAGTACGTTGCCGCCGATATGCCCAAGGTCTACGAGGATGACGCTGCTCGCGAGGCTGCCGAGAAGGCGGTTGCCGACGGTGCCGAGCCTGAGGTCGAGGATCGTCACCTTGAGCTTAAGAACGTCGCGACCGGCGATCTTGACTTGGCGACCGATGACGAGAAGAAGGAGGCCGAGGACGCCACCAAGGAGAACGAGGACCTCTTTAACGCCATGAAGGAGGCGCTCGGCGACAAGGTCGAGAAGGTTGCCGTCTCTGCGCGTCTGACTGACGCTCCCGCCTGCATCACCACCGAGGGCCCGCTTTCGCTCGAGATGGAGAAAGTGCTTCAGAAGGGCCCCGAGGGCGCGCCGGACGGCATGCCTAAGATCCAGCGCGTGCT
>CAUDCB010000053.1 GCA_958447915.1 uncultured Collinsella sp.
GTGTTCTACAGCGCCAGGAGGGCGCAGGAGGCGGCCGACGCCGAGCTCTCGGCGAGCAGGTCCGGGATCGACGAGACCGAGGAGGGCGCCGCCGCCAAGCTCGCGGCCATCAGGGACGGGCTCGCGCGCGGGCTCTCCCCGCAGCAGATAGCGGCGACGACCCCCGGGCTCAGCGCCTCCACCGTCTACAGGTGGGTGGACGCCGGCTACGACGGCATGACGAACATGGAGCTCAGGCGCAAGGTCGGCTACAGGCCGAGGTCGCGCCGGGCCCCGAAGAGGGCGACGTCCCACTCGTCGCGCAGGTCGCACGCGTCGTTCCTCGCGCTCGGCGAGGACGCCTGCGCCGCGGCCTGGGAGATGGACACCGTCGAGGGCTCCAGGGGCGACTCCGCCAGGCTCCTCACGCTCCTGCACCGCCCGAGCCGCTTCCAGCTGGCCCTGCCGCTGCCGGACGGCACGTGCGCCTCGGTCCTGGCGGCGCTCTCCTCCCTGCGCGGGGTCCTCGGCGAGGACGGCGCGAGGCGCGCCTTCGGCGCCGTGCTCACCGACAACGGGAGCGAGTTCGCCGACGAGGGCGCCATCGCGGCGCTGATCGGCGAGCGGGACGGCGAGACCAGGCTCTTCTACTGCGACCCCCGGCAGAGCCAGCAGAAGGGCGCGTGCGAGAAGAACCACGTGGAGATCAGGAAGCTGCTGCCCAAGGGCGCCGGGGCCAGGTTCGACCGGCTGGAGGCGGCGGACTGCGCGCTGCTCATGTCGCAGGTGAACTCCGAGCCGAGGGGGGCGCTCGGGTTCCTGACGCCGGCGCGCGTGCTGCGGATGGCCCTCGGGGAGGACGCCTCCGCCCTCATGGACGCGTTCGGGATAGAGGAGCTGGCGCCCGGCGAGCTGGACCTCACGCCCGGCTGCATCGACAGGGCCAGGGCCGCGAGGGGCGAGGGGCCGTTGGCGGGATAGGCGGCGGGCCGGGACATGGGCCGGAGGGCCCGTTGCGCTGAGTCCGGAACGGCTGCGCGGCGGGCTGGCGGAGCATGCGGCGGCGGCATGGGGGCACCGGCCTCCATAGCCTCTCCACCTGCGGAAACGATGCGACGGCCAGGTGCCGGGAGCTATTCCCGCGTTGCGCTAGCTGCGGAAACGCGGGACCCGTTCAGGCTGTTGCGTTGAGATTGAAAATCAACCTCCGAGTTTTGACTATCGTCAAGGGCGGCCGTGCAAAACGTGCGACCTATATAACATATCGACAAAAAAGACCGCCGGCGCGGGGCGGCGCCGACGGTTGCGAGAGAATATCGATTGTTGGCTGTTAAGCAGCGACGGCCTCGTAGACCGTGGCGCCCGAGAAGCTGTCGTGCAGGCTCTTGCCGCAGATCCAAGGCAGCTCGACGACCTCGCAGACCGTGTTGACCAGCTCGGAGCAGTCAGTAAAGTGGCCCTTATCGTTGAGGGCCTCGCAATCCTGAACACGCCAATAGCCATCGGTGTGCGTAATGTAGTACTCGTGATCGTTGATCGACACGAAAGCGCGCGTCTTGGAACGCAACAGCTTCAGAAATCCTTCGAAGTCGGTCTCGACGACATCTCCAGCCTGGAACATGATGTTACCTCCTGGCCCGGCGCCACCATGGCGCGTTGATAAACGTTGGTACTCCTTTAGTAAAACCTTTATCAGAGCTTATGCGCACATCATTTAGGCAAGTGGTAAAAACCGCAGGGTAGACGGGATAAAACGTTTAATCATCCCACCGGTCTGTCACATTCCGGCTGAAGTTCTATGCAAACCAGCTTTTCCACTCGGTAGCTTGCATTTTTTGGGGCCGACGGCGCGATTACGGTTTTGGTTCGACGGGTAAGAACGAGGCATCGCAACCAACGTCAGGAGGACACATGGAGACCATCGAGGCACTCATCCACCGCCGCAGCTGCCGCAAATACAGCGATCGCCCCGTCGAGGCAGAAAAGCTCGCACGCATTATCGAGGCAGGCCAGTACGCGCCCAGCGGCATGGGACGCCAGCCGGTGACGTTTGTCGCCGTCACCGACCCCGCAACCGTCGAGCACCTCTCGCAGCTCAACGCCCAGGTCATGGGCAGCGAGGGAGATCCCTTCTACGGCGCCAAGACCGTTGTGGTGGCGCTCGTCGACCGCAGCGTGCCCACGCACCTGGAAGACGGCTCGCTCGCCATGGGCAACCTGCTCAACGCAGCCTATGCGCTGGGCGTCGATTCATGTTGGATCCACCGCGCGCACGAGGTCTTTGACTCACCCGAGGGACTGGAACTGCTGGCCAAGTGGGGTCTGCCCGTCGACGGAAGCCTGCGCGGTGTGGGCAACTGCATTCTGGGCTACGCCGAGGACGCACTCCCCGAGGCAAAGCCACGCCGCGACAACGTCGTGTATGTTCCGCCGTTCTAACGAACGGCGGACCCGTTGACGCTGCGCGGGCCGCATTCACGCCAATCTGACGTTCAATTTCGAGGGCGCGACCAAAAGGTCAGCGCCCTCTCATTTCACGTCACCTTGGCGCAAATGCGGCCCGCTCGCTGTTGGTGCCTGACATCGAGTGAGCCACTGTTGGCATCCGGCACCTGGGCAGCTAATGGACCGGGTGGTAGAAAGTGTCGACGACCGTTTGTTTTACGTTGTCTTGGTCTAGATAAAACTCGGCAAAGGTATCGCCCTGCTGCATGGTGCCCTGCAACGTCACGACATCAAACGAAGTCAGGCCGTGCTCGAGCATCGTGGTCGCCAGATAGCTGAACTCATCGAGACCCAAATTGGTCCACGTATAGTCGCCCATGGCCTGATACAGGCTGATGAGCATGGCGGGGTTGCTCTTGGCACTGCTGAGCACCTTCGATGCAAACGCCTGCACGTAGCTCACCTGGCGCGCTGTACGATCCAGCGAAGACGTCAGATTCGTCGTGTCGCGCCACTGCACGTACTTTTCTGCCGTTGTACCAAACAGCGTGGTCTCCTGGCCCTCGACAACCGACGTGCCCGGCACAGTCTGCGTAGGCACCAGCGTCACGCCGCCAATGGAGTCATTATTGGGAGCCACGCCCTCGATATTGAGCGTGTAGTAATAGTCGACCGGAATGTTATCGAGCACGCGCGAGGCAGCGGCGGCCGTCAGCGCCGATGAGTTGTCGCCATCGGTGCCATAGGCAAACTGCAAGCACAGCTGCTCGGTCACCTGGCCGGCAAACGAACCATTGGAATACGTATCTACGGCAACCATGCTGTCGCGCGGGATGATAATGCCGCGGGCCTCACCCGTGTCGGTATTAAGCGCTACGACCATCACGGTATCGGACTGGCCCTTCTGGGTGCCGTCATCGTTATTGCGGCCATCAAAGCCGATAAACGCCACCGTGGCCATATGCTTGTTGAGCGCATACTTCTTGCCGTTATAGGTAATGGTGTCGCCCTTGGCCTTAATGACCTTTTCGGTCTTTTCCTCAATCTTCTTTTTGCCTTGGTTCACGCTGTGATTCATAAAGCCCCAGCCGGCAGCAGCAACCGCACCAATCACGAGCAGCACGATCAGCAGCGTGCGGATACGACGGCGGCGCTTGATGCGCTTAATCGACTCTTTAGAGTGTCGACGACGCTGAGGTCCCGCCTCATCAAGCGAAGGCCACTTTGCCTCATCAACAGGCTGCGCCGCAGCTTCATCGGTCTTTGCCGATGCGTCGGACGGAGCCTCGGCCTTGCCCTGAGATTTTTCGTCAGGTTGAGGCGTCGGAGTACCTTTGGTCTCCCATTGAGGCTCGACAGGCTCCGCCGCATCCTGAACCTGCTGCTCGGGATTGTCTACTTGATTTTCGTCGGGATCCACCGCATCGATAAAGTGCTTGCCACGGGGGTTCATGACTATTTTGTCTCCTGGTCGCTTGTTAACACACCGCTCACAATATAGCGCGAGTTGCCCTGGGAGCTATCGAGCATGCAGGTGCTCAACTGCACAACCTTACTATCTGCATCAAGTGTCAC
The DNA here is from genome assembly GCA_958447915.1 of uncultured Collinsella sp. Taxonomy (GTDB): domain Bacteria; phylum Actinomycetota; class Coriobacteriia; order Coriobacteriales; family Coriobacteriaceae; genus Collinsella. The sequence goes on from CAUDCB010000053.1 coordinate 4,000, forward strand.
GCCGTCACGTACATTTTTGAGCAATGCGTCCGGATTGCAGACCGAATTAAAGTAGTCCTGGCGCACGGCAGGATCGGCAAAGTTAAACGAGTTGAGAATGTGGCGGTCGTCATATTGATAGGCTGAGACAATCTTGTACGTCAGAATATGGCCCGGCGTGTAGATATAGAACTCGCCGTTCTCGTTAAAGAAGTCCGCGTCCTCAAAGTTATGCAAGTTATGGAACACACCGCCATTCACATGGCCGTAGATCACTGTGACGGGATCGCTAAAGTCGCGCGCGTTTGCCATCTGGCTAAACGCTGTGCCGTAGGGGTCGTACTTGCCGTCCTTGTCGTGGTCCAGATAAAACAGGTCGTCCGTCGTGCTCTGCAGCAAGGGCGTGTTGATATCCGCACCCGGAATGTAGAGCCACGCATAGATATCGGCATTCTCTTGAATGAGCGGAGCGAAGTCGATGGGGTTGTCCGGCAGTTCCTTGCCCTTTGATTCGACCTTCGTGGCAGGCTTGCCTGTTGCACTCATCTCCTCGGCGCGCTGCTGCTCTAGATGATTCATATAGAGCACGTAGCCGCCGCAGCCGACTGCGACCAGCAACAACACTACGAATACGCCCTTGAGTATCGTGGCGCGACGCTTTTTGTCCGAGTCGCCCATATGCTTAACTTCCATATGCTTGCCCTGCGGCTGCTGTGCCATGGTGTTCCCTTACCCTGTAAATCGGTCAAAAAAAGGACCCGCACAAGTACGGGTCCTCAAATCTTACGGTTGAAACCGTGTGTGTGCTAGTTGTTCTTGCGAAGAGCAACAAAAGCGCAGGCAGCGCCAGCAGCGGCAACAGCAGCCACAGCGGCAACAGCGGTGGTGTTCACACCGGTAGCCGGAGACTTAGCACCGTTGTCGGTGGTAGCAGCGCCAGCAGCGGTCTTCTCGGCCACAATGGTGTAGATGGAGAGCTTGGTGACCTTAAAGACAACGTTACCGTTGTTGTCGGCGGTCAGGTTCAGCTGATCCGTCTTGCCGTCGTTGTGCTGGACATAGACGGTAACCTTAGCGTTGGCGTAAGCCTTGCCAAGGGTGAAGGTGACGGTCAGCGGGTTGGACTCGGAAACGGTGCCGGCCTGGGACTCGGTGATCTCGAAGGAAGCGACCACGTTGGCGTTGGCAGGGGTGCCCTCGGCGTTCTTGGGGGTGGAAGCAACCTTGACGTTAGCGTTGTTAACGCTGGCGGTCACGTTGTTGGCGCCGGTGACGGTGGTGTTGGCAGGGCTCGGGGCGGCGAAAGCAGCCACGGGCAGAGCCAGGGCAAGAGCGAGAACGCTCAGTGCTGCCATGAATCTCTTCTTCATGTTAGGTACTCCTCAACTTGCAGCTTGTGGACCTTTAAGTGCCTAGTAGTATAGCCTTTTTTACAAATTGTGACTAATAAGTTCTATATGAAACAACATTGCTGCTTTTTTGCTCACTCATTGGCCCCAAACAGCGACTTAGTGTGATGGTTCTGTGACTTATTGGCCTTCTGTTACGGGCGTGACCTGCGAACCCACGCCGCTTGCATTGGTTTCGCTATCCTCGCTGTCCGCATCCTCGCCCTTTTGGGCATCGGCGATCGTTGCGGCAGCGGCAACAATACCGCGCTGAGGTGCCACGCCTGTCTGTGCCTGAGCGCCCTCGACAACTTCCGTGCCTGCATGCGCGAGCTCGGGCGACTTAAACAATGCGTCCAGATTGGCCCCGCCGCCAGCGTAGCCGAGTGCGGCAAGTGCGATCACAATCATCGCAACAACAACTGCAATCGGCACATAACGATGCCAGCCAGCAGGATTGAGCCCACTGCGGCGAGCCGCACCGCGGCTAATGTAGCCGAGCGTTCCGTCGTGCTTGAGCTTAGAGCCCACCACGCGCTTGCGCCCCCGCAGCGACGACTCGGCCTGCATGGCCAACCGAGCGCTTGCCGAAGGATAGCCGTATTTGGTGCGCTTGAACGAACCGTCGAACCCCGACGCATGCTTGCCCCACGTCCGGGACGTCGTGCGGCGGTTAACTGGAGCCGCGCTCCGTCTATTCCGGTTTGGTTTTGAAGTCTCCGCCATACGCCCCCGCACGCCGTAACGCAATCGAAACATTACTGCTTTGGACTGTATCACACGCGCCGCACGCGGTCACGAGCGCCTCGCTCAGCGGTCGTCGTCCTTCAGCAAGCGCCACAGGGTCGTGCGGCTTATTCCCAGCACCTCGGCAGCGCGGGTCCGGTTGCCCTGAAGGTAGCCTACGACCAGCCGCGCGATGTCGCGTTCGGTATCGGTCAGTGGACGCAGGATATACAGGTCGCTGTCGAGCGTCGGAGTGCCAAAGGTTGCGGTTTTGATGACGTCCTCCTGGGCGAGCACCCCCTCCGCCACCGCGCGCTCCGCCACACCCGACCCTACTAATATATAGAGTCGTTCCGAGACCTCGCGAAGCTGCAGGTAGTTGCGTGGCCAGCGATAGCCGTTGAGCGTCGAGGCAGCCTCCTCAGACATACTCGGAGCGGTAGTTCCAAAGACATCTGACAGATACGACAAATACTGCGCAACCTTTTTCGATGCGCCACCCTGCTCGGCAATCGCAGGCGCCACACTCACTGCGCACGCCAAGCGCTCGGTTACAAAAGCGGCCTGATCGCTTTCGCCACCGCCCGGCATATCGTTTGCCGTCAGAACCACATGGCAACGCGCGGCCAGCGCCGTGTCGGTCATCGTAGAGACAAGCTCGCGCAGACGCTGCGGCGAAAGTGCATGCCAGCCGCCAATACAAAGGGTCAGCCTTGCCTGGAACAGCGGCGATTCCGAGCTTTTGAGCAGATGGCGCCAGCCGCGATCTGTGAGCTCGTCAAGTGCCACGGACACAAAGGGTTCGTCAGCATAAGGCCCATCCAGATAGAGGCGTTTTGCAATCTCTGCCTGGCCAGCACCCAGCTCGCCCTCCAACATGAGGGGCACGCCGCGGGCATAGCTTTCGCAGACGGGGCCAGAGACCGCAGCGGCACCCTCGACAATGCCGTACGCGCTTGCCTCGTAGCGCGCCTCGACCTCATCTGCGTTAAGCCACTCAATGCCCGCGTGTGCCGCCACACCGCGCACCTCGCGGATCACGACCACCCAAAGCGCGCCGTCTTCCTTGGTGACCGGACGCACCGTGAGGCTCAAGCGCCCTCCCGTATGCCCCATCACCAGGCGCGTGCCGTTGCCCACGCGCCCCAGGCGCTCGGCGACAAATGCCGCGACATCTTGCTCGAGCGCGACATCATCCATGGTCGAAATCGCCACGTGTCCATGCCCATCGATTGCCAGCGCCGAGGCCCCGGCAGCAGCCAAGGCCTCGATCAAGATTTGTAGCTTGGCGTCACTGTTCATATTGCGTCCCGTCCTCGACGCCACGCCGCCACCGACGGCCGCGCGGGCGAGTGTTTCAAAATTGAACGATATTGCTCGCCAAACACTATAGGGCAGAGGCCGCCGTCCTGCGAGTATATGAGTTGCCCCGCATCGCCATCCTGGCGGGGCGATAAGAGCTCTTCGGGACCTATAAACCTGCGGACAAGCCATACCCGCAAGAGCTCCTATCGCTCCACCGCAGGTATGCGCTCACCAGCATGCAGCACGCAAATAAGCTACTTCTCTACCAGATTCCCAGCACGTGCTGCATTCCCAAACTCATGCACGCAATGCCAATCCAGCAGCAAAAGCCCAATGCGATGGGCTTGCCGCCCTTTTTGACCAGCTCGACGATATCGGTATTAAAGCCAATAGCCGCCATAGCCATCACGATAAAGAACTTCGACATCTCCTTGATAGGCGCCGTAATGGACGCGGGAAGCTGAAGCACCGTGGTGATTACGCTCGCCAGCACAAAGAACAGCACAAACATGGGAAACGCGCGTTTAAGCGAGAACGTGCTTTTGGCGTCGCCGCCGGCCTTGCGCGCCAGATGCATCTGCCAGCATGCGAGAACCAACGTAATGGGAATAATGGCCAGCGTCCTGGTGAGCTTGACCACTGTGGCACTTTCGAGCACATTGGCACCGGGATGCATGCTGTCCCAAGCGCTCGCCGCAGCCGTTACGGACGAAGTGTCGTTGATGGCGGTGCCGGCAAACAGACCAAAGCCCTCGTTGGTCAGCCCGAGCATGCCGCCGAGCGTCGGAAACACGAGCGCCGCGATAACGTTAAACAGGAAGATGACCGAAATAGCCTGGGCAATCTCACGATCGTCGGCATCGATGACGGGCGCGGTCGCGGCGATGGCAGAACCGCCGCAAATCGACGAGCCCACACCCACGAGCGTCGCGATCTTGCCCGGCACGCGCATAACGCGGCAGAGCACGAAGGCGATGACAAGCGAGGTCGAGATCGTCGCCACGATAATCGGCAGCGACTGAGCGCCTTTGGACAGAATCTGCGAGAGGTTCATGCCAAAACCAAGCAGGATTACCGCGTACTGCAAGACTTTTTTAGACGTATAGGTGACACCGGCGGCGAGCTGTTCGCGACGATTCTTGGGAAAGACGAGCGCCAGGACCATGCCAAAGAGGATGGCAAACACCGGCCCGCCGACCACCTCAATCTGTTTGCCGAGCAACGTCGCGGGGATGGCGACGATCAGGCAGAACAAGACGCCCTTCCAGCGCTCGCGTACGATATTCGCCAGTTGCATATGGGATTCCTTCTTTCTATTTCACGTTTGCAACGGCTTATGATACGGCAACATTGAGCACAGCCCTGCGCAAACAAAGACTAAGATGCCGCAATAGTTCTTGGGCAACAGTCGAATTACCCACCGCGGAGAGCTGATTCGCGTCATAATTAACAGCTGACATATCAGTGTGATAGAACGGTTGCGAGGCACTATGGAAGAATCGATGCACGTCGGCGAGCAGGAAACGAGCCTACAGGACCAGTCCTACCACACCATTCGACGCAAAATCGTCTACCTGGACTACAAGCCGGGCGAAAAGCTGGGCGTCAAACAGCTTTGCGACGACCTTGATATGGGGCGAACCCCTGTGCGCGAGGCGCTGGTGCGTCTGGCGCAAGAGGGCCTGGTGCGTACCGTGCCCCAAAGCGGCACCTATGTCTCGCCCATCAACCTCACTCTTGCCGAGAGCGCCTGCTACATTCGCGAGCACTTGGAAAAGCAGGTGATTGTGGAGTGCTGCGCCCGTGCCACCTCGGCAGGCATCGAGCAGCTCGACCGAGCCATCGCGCTGCAGGAAAAGACCATGGCCGAGGAGGATCGCATCGGCTTCTTTTTAAGCGACAACCTCATGCACCGCATGATCTTTAGCATCGCGTGCCGCAGCACCGTGTGGTCGTGGCTCGAGGCGACCAATGCCGACCTGGAGCGCTTCCGCTGGCTGCGCGCCGCCACGCAGACGCTCGACAATCAGGAGACTGTTAACGAGCACAAGCAAATCCGCCGCGCTATCGCCGGTCGCGACCCCATCGAAGCGAGTTTTTTGGTCAGCAAGCACCTGCACATGATGTTCCGTAACCAAACTGAGGTTCTGGACCAGTTCCCCGAGTACTTCGAGACCAGCAAGCTCCGCTAACCTGCCAAGAAGGGACAGGTTTATTTTGGCAGGTTTTATCTGGGCAAATGCAATAAGGCTCGACTCCGCCACAACGGGGCCGAGCCTTGGTCGCTAGAACGGCGGAACAACAATTACTCGACAGTAACGCTCTTTGCCAGGTTTCGGGGCTGATCGACGTCGCAGCCGCGCAGGACGGCGACCTCGCGGGCGAGCAGCTGCAGCGGGACGCTCGCCGTGATGGGGCTGAACACGTCGCGGACGGCCGGCACGCGGATGATGCAGTCGGCGATCTTGTTGATCTCCTCGTCGCCCTCGGTGGCAACGACGATGACCTTGGCACCGCGCGCCTTGCACTCCATAAGGTTCGACACGGTCTTGTCGTAGGTAGCGCTCTTGGTGGCCACGGCGATGACGGGGAAGCCCGTATCGATCAGCGCGATGGGGCCGTGCTTCATCTCGCCGGCAGCATACGCCTCGGCGTGCAGGTAGCTGACCTCCTTGAGCTTGAGTGCGCCCTCGTAGGAGATGGCAGCGCCCATACCGCGGCCCACGAACAGCGCCGACTGCGCGTCCTTGCACAGCAGGGCGGCCTCGTGCACGGCCTCGGTCTGCGTGTCCAAAATCCACTGGATCTGCTCGGCCGTATCGGAAAGCTCGCGGAACATCATGCGCGTCTGCTTGGTGGTCAGACGGTACTTGACCTGCGCCAGCAGCAGAGCCAAAAGCGTGAGGCTCACAACCTGGCCGATGAAGCTCTTGGTCGAGGCGACGGCGATCTCCTTGTTGGCCTTGGTGTAGATGACGCCGTCGCTCTCGCGCGCCACCGGGCTGCCCACCACGTTGGTGATGCCAAAGACCTTGGCACCCTTGATACGCGCGTCACGAATGGCGGCGAGGGTATCGGCCGTCTCACCCGACTGGGACACGGCAACGACGAGCGTCGTCGGCGTGATGATGGGGTTGCGATAGCGGAACTCGCTGGCAGCCTCAACCTCGGTGGGAATGCGAGCCCAGCCCTCAATAAGGTTCTTTGCGATGAGTCCGGCGTGATAGCTGGTGCCGCAGGCGATCACGTAGACGCGGTCGATATCGTTGAGCTCCTCGAGCGAAAGACCCAGCTCGTCGATATCGAGCTCACCGGCGGGGGTCATGCGGCCAACCAGGGTATCGCGCACGACGCGAGGCTGCTCGTGAATCTCCTTGAGCATAAAGTCGGGGTAACCGCCCTTTTCGGCCATGTCCAGGTCCCAATCGATATGGGTGATCTTGGGCTCAATCACGTTGCCGGCCTCGTCGGTGTACTCGACGCCCGCAGGCGTAAGCTTGGCAAACTGACCGTCCTCGAGCACCACGACATCGCGGGTGGCATCGATGAGCGCGATGACATCGGAGGCGACATAGGCGCCGGTCTCGCCCGCACCGACCACGATCGGGGAATCCTTGCGAGCCACGGCGATCACGCCGGGCTCGTCGGCGCACACGGCGGCCAAACCATAGGCGCCTACCACGTGGGTGCAAGCCTCGCGCACGGAGGCCATCAGGTCGTGCGTCTCGGCATAAGCCTCTTCGATCAGATGCGCGAAGACCTCCGTATCGGTCTCGCTCTTAAAGTGATGGCCGCGGCCCTCCAGCTCCTCGCGCAGTTCGGCGAAGTTCTCGATTATGCCGTTGTGGACGATGGCGATACGACCGTCGCAGCTGGTGTGGGGATGGGCGTTAACGACGGAAGGCTTGCCGTGGGTGGCCCAGCGGGTGTGACCGATACCGCAGGTTGCGTCACTATCGATATTGGAAAGCTCGCTCTCCAGACCCGCAACCTTACCCACGCGGCGGATGACGTCGAGGTGCGCCGCGGCGCCCTCGCCCACCTCGAGCGCAACGCCCGAGGAGTCATAGCCGCGATACTCCATACGCTTGAGGCCCGTGACCAGGATGTTCTTTGCAATATCAGAGCCGGTGTAGCCGACGATTCCGCACATAGGATAAATCCCTTCGTTCGCGTGACTGCAAGACGTCCACGCACAGGGGGGCGCTGAGACGTATAACGTTCGAGTATTGTACTCACGCAAACGCAAGCTGATATACCAGAAGTGGTACCTCAACTTAGATACCACTCGATGCACACATGCCCAAACCACCACGATGGGGACAGGCGCCTTTGTGGTGGCCTGGGCTCCAGCATTTGCCCAGATAAAACCCGCCAAAATAAACCTGTCCCTAAT
>CAUDCB010000054.1 GCA_958447915.1 uncultured Collinsella sp.
ATACAGGCCGTTGTGGTTCTTGGTATCGGAAATGGTCAGCGCAACGCCATCGGCGGAAAGCTCGCCGGCGTCGCCCTGCTGGCCGCCCATCTCGGCGTAGAACGGGGTGCGGTCGAGCACGACCTCGACGTCCTCGCCCGCAGCGACGGACTCGACGGACTCGCCGTTGCGCACGATGGCGACAACCTTGGCGCCATCGATGACGTCGTTGTCATAGCCGTCGAACTCGGTCGCGGCAACCTTGTCGGAAAGCTCGACCCACACGTCGTTGAAGCTGCCCCAGGCATCGCCCTTGGCGTTGGCGCGGGCACGGGCCTTCTGGTCCTCCATGCAAGCGGTAAAGCCATCCATGTCGACGTCGTGACCGGCGGTGCCGGCGATCTCGACAGTCAGGTCAATGGGGAAACCAAAGGTGTCGTGAAGCTTAAAGGCAACATCGCCCGGAAGGACAGCGCCGTCGGCGAGCGCGGCCAGGGCCTCGTCCAGGTAAACGCGGCCGTTGTCGAGCGTCGTTGAGAAACGCTCCTCCTCGGAGGCGACGATGCCCTTAACGAGCGCGACGTTCTTGAGCAGCTCGGGATAAGCCTCGCCCATCTGAGCGTTGACCTCGTCGATAAACTTGGTCAGGAAGGCGCCCTCGATGCCCAGCAGACGACCGTGGAACACGGCACGACGGAGCAGGCGGCGCAGGACGTACTCGCGGCCCTCGTTACCGGGCAGGATGCCGTCCGAGATCATAAAGTCGACGGCACGGGAGTGGTCGGCGATGATGCGCAGGGAGCGGCTGGCGCCGGAGTAATCGTCGGCGTCATAGGTCTTGCCGCTGATCTCCTCGCCGAGTTTGATGAGGTGCTGCATCAGATCGCCGTCGTAGTTAGCGGTCTTGTGCTGCATGATGGCGGCCATGCGCTCCAGACCCATGCCCGTATCGAGGTTGCGGTGCGGCAGCTCCGGCATGGAGCCGTCCTCCTGGCGGTCGTACTGGGTAAACACGAGGTTCCAGAACTCAAGGAAGCGGTCGCAGTCGCAGCCAGGCTTGCAGTCGGGGCTGCCGCAACCGACCTCCTCGCCCATGTCAAAGTAGATCTCGGAGCACGGACCGCAGGGGCCGGTGGGGCCAGCGGCCCAGAAGTTGTCGTCCTCGCCCAGGCGGGAGATGTGATCTTCGGCAACGCCCAGAGAGCGCCACACGTCGTGGGTCTCGTCGTCCTCGGTAAAGACGGTAAAGTACAGGCGGTCGAGCGGAAGCTTGAACTCCTTGGTGATGAGCTCAAAGGCCCAAGCGCAGGCCTGCTGCTTGGAGACGCCGCCAAAGGAAAAGTCGCCGAGCATCTCAAAGAAGGACAGGTGACGGCCGTCCTCGCCGATGCAGTCGATGTCGTTGGTGCGAACGCACTTCTGACAGGAGATCGCGCCGATCTCCTTCATGGTCTTCTTACCCTGGTAGTACTCCTTAAACTGGTTCATGCCGGCGTTGGCAAGCAGCAGCGAAGGATCGTCGGGGACGAGGGACGAAGAAGGATAGAGCTTAAGACCGCGCTCCTCAAAGAAGTTGAGGAACTTGGAGCGGATCTCGGCCGTAGTCATTGACGGGTAGTCAGCACTCATAGAGGGAATCTCCTCGGTTTCACATCGAAACAGTTCAAACGTAACGATATTACCATCCCACCGCGCCTGTGCAAAAAAGAGGGCCGCCAAACAGCGACCCTCCAGCGAAAGTGCACGTTATTTAGGTCTGTCAAATACTTTGAAAAAAAATGATTTTGGTAAAATTTCATATAAGAATCGTCCGGAAGGAGCGATCGATGAATAGCAAACGGTTTGTCGTGAATGCACTAACCTCAGTAGCCCTTTTAGCAATCTTCGCTTACTCGAGCTGGTATGTGAACCAGCCGAGATTTGGCTGCGCATTGTACGCAGTAACATCTGGCGATAAAGCGTATTACACCCTAAGCGCAATTGACACCATCTTTTTCTATGTGGCTGGCCCCTTATCAATCGCTTTGATCGCGTTTATTGTTATTTACAACATCAAGAAACGCTAACAGGGCCTATTTGGAATCCGAATCGTCCATGGAGCCGTCGATGCCGGTTTTGGTGTCGTCGTCAGAGCTTGTGTCGTCGTCCTTGGCAAAGGGGTTCTTAAAGAAACCCGTCGCGTCGGGCTGCAGGCCTGAGAGCTTAATCCAGGGATTATCGAGCTCGGGCTTGGGCATTGCCTGGGCCTCGGGAGCGGTCTCGTTGCCGATGAGTTCGGACTCGTAGATGAACGTATCGTCGCCAAGCGCGTCGTAGGCGGCAACTGGGTTACCCTCGGTATCGCGATACGGAGTGCCCTTAAACACGGCGCCGTCGTATGCCACGAGCTGACGGCCGGTCTCGTTCTCAAAGTAGTAGACGAAGATGCCCTTGAGGGCCGCGCACAGCGGAATGGCGATAACCATGCCGATGGGACCCATGAGTGCCGAACCGATAACGAGAGCCGTCAGGCTCATAACGGGATGCACCTGCACCGAGCTCTGCATGACCTTAGGCGAAATGACATTATCGGTGACGTTTTGAGCCACCATGGTCACGACAAGCGTCCACAACGCCAGCATGGGGCTGAACATAAAGCCGAGCACCGTGGCGATCGCCGCACTCACCCAGGGACCGACAACCGGAACCAGGTGCATAATGCCGGTAAAGATAGCCATGAGTGCTGCATACGGATGGCCGATGATCGTAAAACCAATAAAGGCAAGAAAACCGCCACAGATCGATGTGATGACCATGCCACGCATGTAGCCGCCGACCGAACGCGAAAGGATGGCCACCATAAAGCGGTACGAGGTCTCCTTTTCCTGCCCGATGATGGTGCAGACCTCGTGGTGCATGCGGGGATAATCGCAGGCAAGCCAGTAGGCAAGCACCAGACCCAGGAAGATGACGAACAGCTGCGAGGCCGTGTTGGTAATGAGCGGAAACACACCGCGGCCGAGCTCAGCAGCGATTTGCGAGACGTACTTGGACGCTACGGTAACCAACGAAGAAAGATTGTCGTCCAGATACTCCTTGAGCGGCGTGTTGTTGAGCGTCTTAGCGTGCGAGAGCATCTCGTTGAGATCGCCACCCGCAACACGAAGCTGCTCGGGCAGGCGGCTCAGGACTTCCATGATTTGACCGAGCAAAATAGGCGATAGGATGCAGACGACGCCGACGAGCACGGCAACAACCACAATGAGTGCGATGAGCGAACCGAGGCCACGTCCGACACCGTGATGCTCGAGCCAGTTGGTGATCGGAGACATCACAAAAGCGATGATGGAACCGACAGCGAGAAACTCGATGACCGGTGCCAGGATGCCCATAAGGTTAAAGATTACGGCAGCGATGACAATGCAGCCGACGACGCCCCAAATACGCAGCGTCAGAATGCGGGTATCGCGAAGCGTGCGGTCGATTTGTTGGGGGTGCTCACTCATGAACGAATCATCACTCCGTCGGGGTCAATCTTATCTTGAATCTTCTTAAGCGTGCGGCGCAGCAGACGCGAAACCTGCACCTGCGAGATGCCCAGCTTCTTGGCAATCTCGATCTGGGTCATGCCCTTCACAAAACGCAGCTCGATAACCTCGCGCTCGCGAGGCGAGAAATCGCGGATGGCTTCCTCGATTACCAGACGGTCATCGGTAAAGTCGAGCTCGTTGTCGTCGTCGGCATAGCGATCGAGAATCGAGGGAGCATCGTCGGAGTCGGACGCGCCGGGAGCCTCGATGGGCACCGAGGTATAGGCCGAGGACGACTCCATGGCTTCGAGCACCTCGTCGACGGTCACGTCCAGGTATTCGGCGATTTCCTCAACCTTGGGCGAACGCTGCAGCTCGTTGGTGAGCTTGTCGGTGGCCTGGTTAACCTTGGCAGAGAGCTCCTGCAGACGACGCGGCACGCGCACACTCCAGCCCTTGTCGCGGAAGTGGCGCTTAATCTCGCCCAAGATAGTGGGCGTGGCAAACGTCGTGAACTCTAGTCCGCGTTCAGGGTCAAAGCGGTCGATAGCCTTGAGCAAGCCCAAGTACCCGACCTGCAAAAGGTCATCGAGCGGCTCGCCGCGGTTCTTGAATTTGTTGGCAAGAAACCTTACCAGGTTCATATGGGACATGACGAGCTGCTCGCGGGCATCCGGATCACCGGTCTCCTTATAACGACGAAACAGCTCGCGGGTTTTCTCCTTGTCCCAAGCGGTCTTGCCGCTCCGGGAGCGTTCGGTCATATTAGATATCCGCCTTGAGGTCGATGGAAAGCGTTAGGGGCGCTGTAGTCTTTTCGTAGGAGTCGCACACACTCGCCAAAATGAGCTCGGCATACACGGCAGCCTGGTCATCCTCATCGACAGTCGCCTGGTCGCCAAAGATAAAGGTCATGCCGACGTGAGATTCGTCCACATCGAAATTGATCGTGATGTCGTCGCAGTCGACCGCGGTGCACCCAAAGATGAAGGCTTCCTCGGCAGCCATGCGGATATCCTCGATGCGATCGACGGACATAGAGCACAGGGCGCCGACGTTGGCGGCCGTCATGCGCACCAAGCGCGCGAGACGCGGATCACCGGCAACGCTCAGCGTGATGGGGCAGGTTGCTTCGCTACTCATCGCAGGACTCCTCGGAGGTCTCGGCAGGCGTATAGGTGTAATACTGAGCAGGCTTAGCAGCGGGCTTCTGAGCATCATCGTCGTCAGCAGCGGCATCGTCATCGCCAATCAGAACGCGCTCGGTAGGCTGCTCGGCCTCGGCGGCGGCAGCGGCGAGCTTGCGATCGGAGTCGGCTGCAGGAGCCTTCACCTTATTGAAGAGCTTCTGCACGGCGCCAGCAGCAGAATCAGTCACGCTCGAGACAGCATTGCTGGCCTCGGCCACGCTGCCCGTGACCTCGGAGATGTCGCGAACGACCGCCTCAACCTCAACGAGGTTAGACGTCAGAGCATCAACGGCAGTCTTGCTCGACTTGAGGAGCGGCTCAACCTGTGCCAGCGCGGGGGTGAGCTCATCGACAGCGCCATCGAGCTTTGCCACCACGGGCTGTGCCTCGGCGAGCGTATTATTGAGGTCGCTCACCGTCTTGTCGAGCGAGTCGACGACGGTGCGGGTCTTGCGCAGCGTGAGCGCGAGCTCGACAACAGCCCACACGCCGGCAACGGCGAGCACCAGCAGGGCGATTTGAATGGGACTCATACAAGCCTCCCGAAGGAATCGAAATACAGACGTTTTTCATGGTACCCCAAAGAAGGGCAAAGATACCCAAAGGGAATGCGCGAGGCGCCAATGGCCTACTTGGGAGCGTTGCCGCTACGGTCGCGCTCGCTTTGCTCCACACGCCACTCTTCCCAACCGCGGCCGGCAGGCTGCCAGAACGCGCCGCGCTCCAACCCCTCGGGCAAATAGCGCTGATCGACCCAGCCTTCGGGATAATCGTGCGGGTACTTGTATACACCGTACTCGTCGCTGCCGGGACGGTGACGATCGCGCAGGTAGCTGGGCACCTCGCGAAGACCACTGCTGTGGATATCGGCCAGCGCCGCATCGATCGAGGCCTCACACGCGTTGGACTTAGGCGCCAGGCACACATAGAGCGCAGCCTGAGCCAGGTTGATGCGACACTCGGGATAGCCAATGACCTCGGCAGATTTAAATGCGGCATGTGCCACCAAAAGCGCCTGCGGGTCGGCGTTGCCAACATCCTCGGAAGCCTGAATCATAATGCGGCGAGCGATAAACTTGGGATCCTCCCCCGCATCGATCATGCGCGCAAGCCAATAGATCGTGGCATCGGGGTCGCTGCCGCGCATAGATTTAATAAACGCACTGATAATGTCGTAGTGCATGTCACCGTTTTTGTCATACGAAAACCCACGACGTGGATTGGCGATCTTCACGTCATCCACGGTAATGGGATAGCGTTCCCCGGCCGCCGGCGCTGGCGTTCCCTCGGTATCGGGACGCGTAACGGCAATCTCACTCGCAAGCTCGAGCGTCGTGAGCGCCGAGCGCGCATCACCCGCGGCCAGCGTGCAAATGGTCTTGACTGTATCCTCATCGGCCGAGAACTTACCGTTTAAACCCTGCGGCGCCTCGAGCGCACGCTCAATGAGCATGGCGATATCCTCGTCCTTCAGGTGCTCAAGCTCTACCACACGCCCACGCGAGAGCAATGCCGAGTTGACCTCAAAGTACGGGTTTTCCGTCGTGGCGCCAATCATAATGACGGTGCGGTTCTCAACCGCATGCAGTAAGGCATCCTGCTGCGACTTAGAGAAACGATGGACCTCATCGATAAACAGAATGGTGCGGCGGTCGTAGGTGTTCAGACGGGTCTTAGCCTCATCGATTACGCGGCGCAGGTCCTTCACAGTGCCCGTCACGGCGCTGACCTCGACAAACTCGCTCTTGGTATGGTTGGCGATAATGTGGGCCAGCGTCGTCTTGCCCGTGCCAGCCGGGCCGTACAGAATCACGCTCGACAGCACGTCATGCTCAATCGCGGCGCGCAGCCACGAGCCCTTACCGACGGCCTTTTGCTGGCCCACATACTCGTCGAGCGAATTGGGGCGCATACGCACCGCAAGCGGCGCATTTTTAAAGGAGCGCTCGCGCGTCGAAGCAGAAAAAAGGTCGTCCATAGCCATCCCGTGCATTAATCAAAATCGTTGTTGACCAACAGTATACCGAAAGGATACGAACTACCGTTCGTTAATATAGGTGCGGTGCGGAAACTTTAGACCTGGGAACAATTTGCTCGTCAGCTCGCAGAAATAACCATCCGTCATGCTTGCGATGTAATCGACGACGGCCTGATCCTTGTCGTCCTGCCAGGCATAGGTGCGATCGTAGTAGGAAAGCTGCTGCTCAATGCGCGAAACATGATGCTTAAAGATGTAAGAGAACTCGTCGCCTTTATTTAGATCCTGCAGGCAACGGTCGTAGAGCTTTTCGAAGGCCTCACGCAACTCTGCCTCAGAATCGCCTTCGATACCGCCCTTGCTATAGATCTTCTCGTAGTTCTCGCGCTTAGCCCGGCGGATCTCCTCAAACAGGTCCTCGCTCATCTCGATACGCGGTTTGCCATAGCTATGCTCAACGATATCGATGGAAGCGTGCGTGAGAATCCAGCTGTTATAGGCGCCGCCCCGACCATCGTCAAAAGCGTCGGGCGACAGCAGGCCCGCCGCAATGGCGTCCTGACGATCACGACCGACGTAGGCGAGGATATCCGAGATACGCACCACACAGCCCTCGAGGGTCATGGGGCGCAGGTGCTCGATCGCGCCATAGCCCGTGGCAATGCAGTCCTCGACGGTACGGTCGAACTGGTCAAACGACGCCATGTCCGAGAGTTCAAAGACACGCTGCTCGTACTCGCCGTTATGGCACAGCACGCCGTCGAGCGTCTGGAGCGACACGTTGCGGCCGTACAGCGCGTCGAGCACGCGGACGGACTGCACGTTATGGAAAAAATAACGACCCGTACGCTCGTGATAGATATCGTTGAGGAAACGCTCGCCGGCATGGCCAAAGGGCGTGTGGCCCAAATCGTGGCCCAGGCCAATCGCCTCGATCAAATCGCAGTTGAGGCCCAGAGCACGGCCGATATCGCGGGCAATGCGCGAGACGAGCTGCACATGAAGGCCGCGCCGCGACAGATCGTCGTTGCTGCGAAAGCTAAAGACCTGCGTTTTGCCTGCATAACGCGTGTACGCAGGAAGATGAAGAATCTTTTCGGTGTCGCGCATAAATGCCGGTCGCATGAGCGTGCCTTTGTCGGCAGCGCGATCAATACGACGAATGACCTGGTCATCGCCGCATCGATAAGGATTAACGACACCCGAGGCACGGTCGGCGGCGATACGCTCGACCAGCTCGGGCGACAACGCCGCGGGAATGCGGTCCATGCGCGCCTTAATGACGGCCGTTTCTTGATTAGTTGCCATGGCATGCTCCTTAAAAAGGATGCGCAAACGGTTACAATGTGCAGCCCACGACCTCGATTATGGCAAATATCGGCACCAAAAACGGGAGCAATGGCAGGGAGCGCGATTTTGTGAAGAGGCAGGAGAGGGCCAGGACCAGGAGCGCGACGGCAAATGCCACGATGCCCCCCAGAGGGTCGAGCGTGCAAAGCGCGAAGAGCGCCTTGGCATCCCCCATGCCGATGCCGGAGGCTTGGCGAACACGACGCCAGAGCGACTCAGTGAGCACAAGGGCAAGGTAGACGATGACCGCAAGACCGGCGTGGTCAAGCGCCGTGTTAACACCTCTGTCGAGCCAAACGCCTGCAAGCGCCGCCACCGCACACACGCCGGCAAGCTCATTGGGAAACCGCCGCTCACGGGCATCAATCACCGCGCCGGCAAAGATACAAATCCAAAACGGGATATAGACCATCGTGCACCTCCATGAACAGCTGCTCAAAAGCAAAAACCACCAAAAAGGTGCCTGTCCCCTTTGTGGTGGTTTTGGTGGTGGTTATTTAGCGCCCTGCATGACCTCGTCGAGGGTAACGTTGACGGCGTGTTGCGTCGGGACCCAGTCGACCTTTAGGAACAGTGCAGCCACCGTGATGGGGATATAGCTGAACATAAAGATCGGGAAGGTAAACAGGTTGGTCACCAGGCGCCACTTTTGCGCACAATGAATGTGCTTGTACTCGAAGATGGTCGTAAGTAGAGCCAGGATAAAGAAGGTCTGATACATCATCGCGAAGGTCATAATGAGCGAGGCGGCACAAGCCTGCATCTCGACCTCGGTGGCCAAGAAGCCATGCGAAAGTCCGCCAACGATGAGGAAGGTCGCGTTGGCGAGCATGGAGATCAGGGACAGCAGCATACCCGGTGCGATTGTCATGAACATGTCGTAGGCGGCAAAGCGGTGATAACGGAAGGTCGACTTGACCAGATGCTTACCGTAGGTAAAGAACACCTGGTAGAAGCCCTTGGTCCAGCGCATACGCTGCTTCCAGGACGCCTTAAACGTCACGGGTTGCTCGTCAAAAAACTCCGCCGGCGCATAGCCAATGCGAATGCCGTGAATGGCGCAGAACGTGGTGAACTGAATATCCTCGGTCAGCGTGTGGAACTGCCAGCCGTGCATACCCTCGATAACACTGGCGGAGATGAGGTAGCCCGAGCCCGAGACGGCACAGGACGTCTTACAGATATTGCGCGCGTTGTTAAGGAAACGCGCCTCGCGCAGGTACCAAGTGGCATTCGCTGCCGAGATCCACGAGCTTCCGAAGTTCTTGGAGTTACGATAGCTCGTGACCACATGGAAGCCCTGGTCAAAGGCATCATTCATCTTGGACACGTAATCGCGGGCGATAACATTATCGGCATCGAAGATAAAGTAACCTTCAAAGGTGTCGGGATACTCGTTAAGGATACGGTCGAAACCAAAGTCCATGACCCAGCTCTTGCCTTTACGGGCCAGGTCGTTTCGCTCGTACACGACAGCGCCCGCCTCGCGCGCGAGCCGCGCGGTGTTGTCGGTGCAGGCATCGGCGACGACAAAGACCTCGATAAGCTCGGACGGATAATCCTGATCCTTGATGGAGCGAACGAGGTTGGCGATCACGGCTTCCTCGTTATGCGCCGCAATAAAGAAGGCATAGCGGTGGAGTTTTTTGGCCTTGGGAGGCGCGACCTCGCCACGGAGAGCGCCGATGACAAAGAAGACCACCTGGTACAGAAAGCAGACCGTGAGCAGCGTGACGACAATCTGGTTGAAGATCACGATGGGTGTGTTGGTTTGTAAAAAGGCGAGCATGCAGGCTCCCAGGAACGCGTTACGTAAACAAACGTATATATTACCGTAGGGTGACCGAGTTCAAGAAACCACCTAATACTGGCTAGGCTTCGAGAAGACCGAGCTGCGGAACGATTTCGTCGCCGGCAGCGGTGCGGCCAAGCGAGCGCGGGGCCAGGTCGTCAAGAACCGCAGCGAGATCCCACGGCAGCTCATCGCGGCACTCAATGCGCTCCCCCGTCACGGGATGGTCGAATGCGACGCGCCAAGAATGAAGGAATTGCCTGGTCAGGCCCTGATCGGCGCGTGAATCGCACTTGCCGTAGAGCGGATCGCCCACGCAGGCGTGGTTGATATGGCGCATATGCACGCGAATCTGATGTGTGCGGCCCGTAAACAGGTGGCATTCGACGAGCGTATAGCCGTCGTCAAAACGCGTGGAATCGAAGCGCTCGAGGACCTTAAAGGTCGTAATGGCCTGGCGCGCAAAGGGATCATCGGATACCGCCATCTTGACACGGTCACGCGTAGAACGAGCAATGCCGGTGTTAATGGTGCCCTCATCCATAGCGATATGACCGTGAACAAGCGTAATGTAGCGGCGGTCGAGCGTGCGTGTGCGGATAAGATTTTGGAGCGCGCGCTGGGTGTCGTCGTCCTTGGCAGCAAGCATGAGACCCGAGGTATCACGATCCAAACGATGCACGATACCGGGGCGGTCCTCGCCCTGCACGGTGCCCAGATGGTCGATACCGCAGTGATAGACCAGGGCATTCGCGAGCGTACCGCTCTCATGACCATGCGCAGGATGGCACACCAGGCCGCGCTGTTTGGAGAGCACAATGAGATAGTCGTCCTCATAGCGAATGTCGAGCGGGATGGCCTCGGGAATCACATCGGTGGGATCGTGCGGCTCGGGCAAATCGACCGAAATTCGGTCGCCGGCTCGCACGGCGTACTTTTTAGACAGGCAGGTCTCGCCATTGACTACTACGGCACCGCCCTCAATCAAATGCGCGCAGGCAGAGCGCGTAGGACAGCCGTCATTGGCGCCCAGATAGGCGTCAAGACGCTGACCGGCGGCATCGTCGGCAACAAGAATATGGATGTCGGCCATTAACGCTCATTCCTTTCGCGAATCTTTCGGGCACGCTCCCCACGCTGCTTGGCTTTGCGCTTGGCGCGGGCCTCGTCACGGGCGTTAAGCTCGGCGGTCGCATCGACCTCACGGGCCGCGGGGCTCAAGAAGATATAGCCGAAGAGGGCGAGCACGACGCCCACGGTAATGCCGATATCAGCCACATTGAAGACGGGGAAGTCGATGAAGGTGGTTGCAATAAAATCGGTCACGAAGCCAAAGGCCAAACGATCGATAGCGTTGCCGATAGCACCGCCCGCAACCATCGCCATGCCCACAACCTCAAGATGGGCGAGCTGAGGCGCACGAACGAGGTACACGGCAATAGCGATAATGACCGCCAACGCCAGCACGGCAAACGCAATGCCATGCCCCTCGCCCATGCTAAAGGCAGCACCGATATTGCGGACAAACATAAAGTCGATGACACCGGGGATGACGGTCACATGCAAAGCGTCGCCCACGGCACGAACCGCAAGCTTGGAAAGCTGGTCAACAAGCAGCACAACGAGCGCCACCCCGCCAGCAACACCCAACCGCCAACGCAAAGGCGGCGTCATATCCCCAGCACGACCCAAAGAAATCCCCTACCCTCAAAACAATCGAATTCCGTTTAACGCAGTAGATAATCTTACATTGACGCAAGCGAGAAGCGACAAAACTCCCAAGAACGGAAACACCGCAGGTAGAGCATAAATAAGCGAGCGGGTCGCATTTGAGACAAGGTGACGTGAAACGAAAGGGCGCTGACCTT
>CAUDCB010000055.1 GCA_958447915.1 uncultured Collinsella sp.
GCTCTATGGCTATCTTGCCCTTGTGATGAAGGAGAGCGGCGTCGATGCCTTTGACGAGACCAAGCCGCTCGATTGCCTGGATGCCTTTGCCACGGCGTTCCCCGAGATTGACCCATGGGAATACCGCCGAGTGATTCAGCTTCATCAAGCCTATGCGTTCGGCGGCCGCCAGCTTAAACCGAACGAGTTGCGCACGCTCCGACGTTTTACCGAACGCCTGCATCGGAGCATGCCGGCTCCGCAAACTGTTATTGAACGCTTCCGCCGCTACATACTGCACGCGTTGTAGAGGGAGTAGGTCTACGTGTTTTCTAAATATCCTCAACATATGGCTTCGCACAAGAACGCGGCGTCGGCCAAATTAAAAGGCCCGCGGAATGCGTCCGCGCGCGTTCAGCATGCCGCTAAAAATATGTATCGCGCCAAGCCTTTGGCTGCAACGCGCGTTGTGGCAGCGGCGGCTTCGGTTGCTGCGGTCGGCGTATTTGGCACAGTTGCCTTTGAGTTGGCCCAGAGTAATTTGAGCTTCGACCCTTCGGGATATATCGCTGCATACAGTCACGGTGACACGGAGTCCGGCGAGGCATATCAGATCAGTCCGCTCTCGACGGATGCCGAGGCAAATCGTCACGACGAAAAAAGCGACAGTCGGGATACGAGCGCACGCGAGCAGCAGGCTCCGCTCGATAATGCGCAGGGACAGGCAAATCTGACGGGGCAAAGCGGCACGACTGCCTATAACGTTACCGGCAGCGCCGATGGAGCGGGCGTAGGCGTTGCGGGCGGCTCGGGCACCGGCGCGGGTGGCGCTGGTGGCTCGGGAGGCGGGCAGAACGTCCCCGTCATTAATGGGGGTGGAGCGTCTGGCGGCAATGCCGGCGGCGGTGCAGGTGGAAACGGTTCGGGCGGTAACGGCGGTCCTGGCGGCTCGGCCACCTCGACGGCCAATTCCTACAAGTATCTTCTTGCGGACCCCGCGCCTCAAAAGGGTGCCCCCATGGGAGACACAACGTTCTTTACGCAGTTTAACGGTACAAATGGATTGATCGATCCCCATGAGGTGCGGATTTCACCCATGGAGGATGCGATCTACGACGGACAGGTGCTCGATGCCTGGACGCTATTCTGTGCTATGGATGTCCACTGGAGTGACGACAAGGGCCTCTACTATCTTGCCTGCGCCAAGGACGAGTTCGCCACGTTTCCGTATCTCCGCATTAACTCGTGGACCAATGCCGCGGGCGAGCAGAATCCGGTGCTGTGCTCGAGTCAGCCGCTAACGGTGAGCGTCTCGCTGCGCCTGTCGCAGGATGCGGCGTGGACGACGCGTACCGTTACCATCCAGCCGGCGCAGTCGTGCCTGTTTGTGGTCGGCCAGCCCGATTCTATGGGCCAGCGAAACGTGATTTGGAGCACACTGAGCTCCAAGGAGAACCTGCTGAATGTCAACACGCAAGAAGCCTTTATGAAGCAGGCGGGCCACGTCGATTCGGAAGGTTACCTCAATGCCTTGTTGCTGGGGTGGCGCGAGAACGAGGCGGCCGTCCCATATTTCTACACGCTGACGCCCGGTCGTCATGTGGTGGTTCCCGGCGATGTCGTGCCCATCGATCCCGCCTACAAGGTGCGCTTTCAGGGCTATGCCCTCGACGAGGGCTATCGCTTTGACGACGATCCGACTAGCCCCAATAGCTCACGCCTGCAGACGCTCGTCGACGTGGACGAGTCGGCCGTGTCGGTCGATGGCGGTGTCGAGACGCTGAGTGTTCCGCAGGGCGTGCAGGCGGTCGACGCCTATACCGACAATCGCCAGCGCGAGGGCTTTACATGGCAGATCAATAATCTAGAGCTGCCGTCCTCGGTGTACTACGTCAACGTCAATGCGGGCTTTCAGGTGCTCGATGTCTACCGTGTCGCATCGGATAACCCCGTCTATGCCGCAACCGATGAGGGCATCTTGACGTCTCGCGACGGCCAGGAGTATTTGGGCGTTCCCTACCATACGCGCGAGCTCGACGTTCCCGCCGATATTACCCATGTTGTCATTCCCGATCGCAATAAGCTCGATCGCGTTGTTCTGCACGCGTCAAAAGAGGGTGATTTGCCCCAGATTGACGTGAACAATTTGCAGGACTGCACCCTTGTCGTCGACGATGCCGTACTGCTCGATTTCATTACCGAGCATGCGGGCGAGCTGGAGAATGCTTACGGCGTTTACGTATCGCCCGCGAGCAATCCCGATGTCCAGCTCAGGTACTCGCAGGGTCTGGTGTACAACATTAAATCGCG
Organism: uncultured Collinsella sp.; assembly: GCA_958447915.1. GTDB lineage: Bacteria > Actinomycetota > Coriobacteriia > Coriobacteriales > Coriobacteriaceae > Collinsella. Next base: position 2,290 of record CAUDCB010000055.1, read on the forward strand.
CTTTGAAGGCGATCTGTGCTATGTGCTCGATACGGGTTCCAATATTGCCTTGGTGCAGATATCCAACACCATCATGAAGGGCGCCTTTGCGGGCAACACTTCGGTGGACACGCTGGTGCTCATGCCGTGGTTTGACGATAGGGTGACGCTCGAGGACGGCAGCCTTGCGGGCGGTTCCGTGCGGACCATCGTGTGCGCAACCGACGAGCAGGTCGCCTATGTCGAGCAGCGTAAGGCCGCCGCCGGTGCGCCCGATGCGTGCGTAATTAAGATGAGCCTGTCTCAAGACGGATACTTGTATTATGCCAACGCCGGCAAGACGATTTTGCTGTCCGCTGCAGGCGATGAGGATGGCAACCTGCCCGCGACCTTTGACGGCACCTTGCTTACGGATGGCGGCAAGCAGCTCCAAGTAGATTCCATCGCACCGTATGCTTTCTCGGGCGATACGGAGCTCAGGTTTGTCAATCTGGGCGAGAAGACGAGTGCCATCGGCCGTAACGCGTTTGAGAACTGCCAAAACCTTCAAGGTGTGTTTATCGGCACGCCTGATAGCATCGAGGTGGGGGCGGATGCCTTTAAGGGCTGCACGGGCCTGGGCTTTGTGGCGTCGCGTGCTAAAAAGGCTGTCTTTGCCACGGCCGAGAATCCCAATCCGGCCGGCTGCACCTGGTATGCGCCCGATGGCGAGCTGCAGGGCTACGACAGCCGCTTTGTCACTGTCGACGGCATTTACGATTTTGATTGCGATACTCAGGGCGACGACACGGCTCTTCTCTACGGCTATTTCGATGGAGGTGAGGAGGGCGAGCCAAGCATCCTGCTCGGTGCGCCTTCGGTGCTCAACGGTACGATCGACCTGCTGCCGAGTACGATTGAGATCTTTGGCGGCTATTCCTTGTCCGGTGTCAAGGACCTGTCTGGTGCCTTTGAGGGAACCGGAGGCGTGTGGGATATCAATTGGGCTTCGGCTCCCAATCTGGCATATATCGATCGTAATGCCTTTAGGAATGCTGGCATCGCTGGCGATCTGAACATCGACCTTCCCGATAACGAGATTTACGTCGGTGTGTCGGCGTTCGACGGCTGTGCAAATCTTACGTCCGCATCTGTACACGCGGCAACAATCGAAATTAGCGATCAGGCATTCACGAATTGCCCGAGGCTCGCGAGCGCATCGTTTGTGGCAGACACCAATGGCGACTACGACGCAGCTACGGGTGCGGGCTCTCGGAACTATTTGGCATCATCGCTGTTTGGCAACGATGCCAACTTTACGAACTTGACCGTCGGCGCCGGTATTGCGACGCTGGGCTATCCGTCGCCGGGTGTGGGCTTCTTCTTGGACGGCGCAACCGATGTCCAAGAGGAGGCCAACCGCGTTCGCCTGTCGGTGCCCAGTGGCATGGAGCAGGACTACCTCAATGCATGGGTCTACGGACTCATTGGCTACGACGACTACGACACGTATTATGGCGTTGTGGAATTTGGCATGCTCTCCGATTGGTTTATGGGGGAGGGTCCGGAGCCGACGGCCGATGCGGTTAGGGCGCAGATGGCTCAGAACCTATTGGAGCCCGAGAATCGCCTGCGAACCATGATGGGGCTGCCGCTGGTCGAGGCTTCTACGGTAATACAGGCGGGTGGCGATGCGGCCGAGAGCCATGAATGGGAGATAGAGGACAACGGTGACGGTACTGCCACGCTGGTCTCGGCGCCGTCCGATATCGAGCGTGCCGATCTGGCGAGCGTGTTGACGGGGCCAACCGTAATCGACTCGAACGCCTTCTCGCGCTGCTCGAACCTCACCGAGATTGAGCTGTGCGATAAGGTGGTCGGCATCCAGAGCGGTGCGTTTGCGGGCTGCAGCGGCGTGACGGTGACGCTGCCTACTGGCTGTCCGCTGCCGGAGTTGCTGGGCGGGATGGAGAGCATGCCGTTCTCGTTTGGCGGCAACGTAGTGCTCGATATCGCCGAGGCCGATCGCGAATCGCTGCTCAAGACGTGGCCTCGTCAGATGCTGGGGGTTGCTACAGACGACGAGGAGGCCGACTATGTCGAGAGCAAGTGGTTCGGCAACGTCAATATGGATACGTTTGAGTCGCCGACGTTCGATGTGCTCAATAAGGCTGTAAATGAGCCCATCATGGAGTGCGAGAATCGCTTGCGCTCGCTGATGGGCATGGAGGCCATAAGCGATATCGGCGAGCTCGGCGACCCCATTGATATCAATAAGTATCCGCAATATTGGATCGCCGGCTAGGCAGGTTATGAAGCGAGGCAGCCCCAGTCGATGGGGCTGCTGCCGTTTTGCTCGAGCAATTCATTGGCTGCCGAGAAGGGACGCGACCCCATAAAAGCGGGGAGTTCTGCCGTGGCGCGGTTTGCCGAAAGCGGCGAAGGGTGTGTGGAGGCCAGGCAGAACTTGCTGCTTTCCCTGTCCGCGCCGGTCGCGGCGAGCTTGCCCTCGACCATCTGCTGGGCAAAGCGGCCCCATGCCAAAAAGACGACCGGCTGGGGCAGCTGGCAGCAGCGCTGAATAACGTAGTCGGTGAGCGTGCTCCAGCCCAGCTTGGCGTGCGAGTTCGCGGCATGTTCGCGCACGGTGAGCGTCGTGTTGAGAAGCAGGACGCCCTGTTGTGCCCAGGGGGTTAGGTCTCCCGTGGCGGGAATGGGGCAGCCCAGATCGGCGTTGAGTTCCTTATAGATGTTGCGCAGGCTCGGCGGCAACTTGGTTTGCGTCGCAGGCACCGAGAAAGACAGACCCATGGCCTGGTTGGGTCCGTGATAGGGGTCTTGACCCAAGATGACTACCTTGACCAGGTCGGCCGGGGTGTAGGCGAGGGCATTGAGGATGTCGTCTTGTGCCGGGTAGATGGTCTGCTCGGCACGCAGGAGGGCGATGCGCTCGAGCAGCTGGTTCGTAGTGTCACGTACCGGCTGCGGCGCATCGCCCAACCAAGTTGCTATGTTGCGGTCGCGAGTTACAGCGTCCATAGAACTCCTTTAGGGCAGATGCTATGTTGGCATCTATTGTAAAGGCGTCCAGAGACCTTTATGCCACGGCTGCATGAGGAGTGGGCCTACGAGACGTGCTCGGGCGCTCCTGCCATACGAGCGTGCCCATGTGCGCGAAGGCGCGGAAGCTCGACGGTTGCCACCATGACGCCGGTGAGGATGAGGGCGGCGCCAAAGAAGGCGATGGGGCTCAGGACCTCGCCGACCAGGAAGAACGAGAAGACGGCGGAGCAGACCGGCTCGAGCGAGAAGGCGAAGCCGGTGGTCTCGGCAGGTACGTGGGGCTGCACGAGCGTCTGGGTGATAAAGCCGTAGGCAGAGCAGATGAGTGCAAGCGCAACGACAACGACGATCTCGTTCGGCGTGCTGGGAAGCGTGAAGCCGCCAAAGGTGCATGCGGCGATGCCCGAGAACAAGCCACCGAAGCCCAGCTGCCAAACGCCCAGAGCCAGCGGATCGACTTCTTCGACAAAGCGCTTGGCGATGATAATGTGGCCGGCATAGATAAAGGCCGAGAGCAGCATGATGATCGCACCGGGATTCAGGCTGGTAAAGTCGGCGCCCGAGAGCAAAAGCATGCCGCAGGTGACAATGGCGGTGCCGATGAGCACCTTGCGCTCGGGGGCGCGACGCAGCAGGGCCGCGTTGGCAAACGGTACGATCACGACCGTCAGGCTCTGCAAAAAGCCGGCGGTGGAGGCAGAAGTGAGGCTGGAGCCCAGGCACATGCAGGTGAGCTCGGTTGCCATGATGGCGCCGATGATGGCGGAACGAATCATCACGTCGCGGTTGATGCGCAGCGCGTGCTTGTGGAAGAGCAGCAGACAAGCTACAAAGGCGATGATGCAGCGCAGCGCGACGATGCTCGTGGCATTCATGCTGTCCATGCCGATCTTCATGAGGGGGTACGAAAAGCCCCATGCGACGGGAACGGAAAATGAGAGCGCGATTGCTTTTTTGCGATCCATGGGACTCCTTTTGTTACAGAACGGTTTCGCAAAAAGGATTCTGCTCCCAGATATGGATGTAGTAAAGCGAATGTATCTTCAGTATGATTAAGAAATACTAATGTTGGAAGAAAAAGCCCTGGCAAAACGTTTTACGGCTACATCGATGTGGAGGCACGATGGCATCGCGGTATCAGATTGTATGTATGGTGGTCGATTGCGGCAGCCTGAAACGTGCCGCCGACGAGCTGGGCTATACGCAAAGCGCGGTGAGCCAGGCCGTCAAGGCGCTCGAGCGCGAGCTGGGCACCACGATTATCGAGCGTGGCAAGCAGGGCGTCTCACTGACGCGCGACGGCAAACAGTATCTGCCGTATCTGCGCCAGATCGTTACGGCCGAGGCCGAGCTTGAGGGCAAGCGCCAGGAGTTGCTGGGGCTTTCGTCGACCGACATTCGCATTGCGACGTTTACCAACGTGAGTCGTACTGTGTTGCCGCGTGTGATCCGCGACTTTGGGGCCCTGCATCCGGGCGTGCGCTTTACCCTCAAGCAGGGCGATTACACGCGCAATGCCCAGTGGGTGCACGATGGCATGGTCGACTTTTGCTTTACAGCGCGTGGATTTACCGAGGGGCTCGAGAAACGCGTGGTCTATCACGACGAGCTGGTGGCGCTGTTGCCAGCCGTCCATCCACTGGCGGCAAAGGAAAAGGTGACGCTTGCCGACCTGGCGTCCGAACCGTTTGTGCTGCTGGATGAGGGCGAACAGAGTCTGGTGCTCGATGCGTTTGCCGCGCACGGGCTATCGCCGCATGTGACGAGTGAGGTCACCGATGACTACACCATTATGGCGATGGTGGAGGAGGGCCTCGGTGTGAGCATGCTCTACCGCCGTACCGTCGAGGGCATGCGGGCCGATATTTGTGTGCGCCCCATCGTGCATGCTCCCTCGCGCGACGTCGTGGCGGCTTGGCGCAGCTGGGACACCATGCCTATCGCCACGAGGCGCTTTATCGACTATATGAGCTCGCATATTGTCAATTAATGACTGGCGTGGCGTTGAGTGTGGTGATTAGCGGGCTGTCGCTTTGGCTTGCGCCAGACGGTAGGTGCGTGCCGGATGGCAGAGCAATACCGCCACGACCATAAAGAACGCTGTGGTGCCCAGGCTGATGGGGTAGACCATCATGATGTTCGCAAAGGTGCGGAAGTGCGGGAACACGCAGAATACCCAGTAGAAGCGGATGCCGCAGACACAGATCATGGTGATGAGGGCGGGCATGAGCGAGATGCCAAAGCCGCGCAGGTAGCCGGACATATTCTCGTAGAACATGCTAAAGGCGTATGCCGGGAAGATCGAGCACACACGGATATAGCCGATCGAGACGATGTTGGGGTCGCTGTTGAACAGCGCCAGGATCTCGCGCCCCAGACCGACGATGATGACGATGGTGGTGAGTGCAACGATGCCGCCTTCGACCAGGCAGACCTTGAGCGTCTTGGTGCAGCGGTCGATCTGGCGCGCGCCGTGGTTTTGTCCCACAAAGGTAGTGCAAGCCTGACTAAAGCTGTTGAGCAGGTTGTAACACACATACTCCAGGCTCATGGCAGCGCTGGATGCCGCCATGACCTCGGTGCCCAAGCTGTTGATGGCGGACTGGATGATGATGTTAGCGACGGCAAAGACGGCGCTTTGGATGCCGGCGGGCAGGCCGATCTTAACGATGCGCTTGAGGGCGACGGGGTCTAAGCCTAAGTCGCGTGGGGTGACGCGGACGACGGAATCGGTCTTGAGCAGACGGATAAAGAGCGTGACTGCGCTGACGGTATAGGCGATGGCGGTGGCGATGGCGACACCCACGACGCCCCAGTGGAGCACGGGGACAAAGATGAGGTCCAGGCCAATGTTGAGGACGGTGGACACGGCAAGCGCCTGCAGCGGCATGCGGGTGATGCCGACGGAGCGGAAGATTGCGGCCTCAAAGTTGTAGAGCAAGATCGAGGGCATGCTGAGCAAAAAGACGCGCAGGTAGAGCGATGCGAGCGGCATGGTTTCGTCAGGGACGTTGAGCGCGGCGAGCATGGGCTCGGCAAAGATCTCGCCCAGCGCGATGACGACAAAGCCCACGAGTGCCATCAGAATCGAGGTATGGACGGCGCGCTTGACCATGTTCTGATCGTTGCGGCCGATGGCGTTGGCGATGACCACGTTGGAGCCAAGCGACAGCCCAATAAACAGGTTGATCATAAGACTGGTAAGCGGAACATTGGAGCCGACCGCCGCCATGGCGAGGGTTCCCTGGTCGCCCGAGAAGTTACCGATGATGACCGTGGCGATGAGGTTCGACAGCTGCTCAAGGATGCTCGTGGCGGCGACGGGAAAGGCGAACAGGGGAATATTGCGCCACAGCGAGCCGGTGGTCATGTCAATGTGCCTAGATGCGGTATCAGCCATACGCTCTCAATCTCTAATATGCTCTTTCGTATGCTCTTTCGTATGCTCTTTCGTGCTTATTTGCGCAGACGATGATACTCCTAATCGACTAGTCATTTAAGAACGTCCCCAATGACTAGGTGGGGAAGGCGTGCGACAATGGTGGGCGTTGTTTTGTCCGCGCTAAGGAGTTGCCATGTTGTTGTGTCCCGTTTGCCATAAGCCGTTGGTGGACGACGAGCGCGGTGCTGCATGCGCGGGCGGACACCGGTTTGACCGTGCGCGCGAAGGCTATCTGTATCTGCTGCGCTCGTCCAAGAGCGGTGACTCCATGGGCGATCCCAAGTCGCAGGCGCGCAGCCGTCGCGACTTTCTGAACCGTGGATACTATGCGCCGCTGCGCGATGCGATGGTCGAGCTGGTGCACGAGTGGGCGGCAGAGCACGGGGTGTCTACGGGCAAGCAGCTGACCTTGCTCGATATTTGCTGTGGCGAGGGCTACTACACCAGCGCCATGGGCGCGGTACCGGGCGTGGATGCTTACGGTTTCGACCTGGGCAAAGAGATGGTTCGCCTTGCTGCCAAGCGCGGCGATGCGACCTATTTCGTGGCCAATATGAAAGATATCCCCGTGGCCGATGATGCCTTCGATATGGTGACCGAGCTCTTTGCCCCCTTTAACGAGCGCGAGTTTGCCCGCGTGCTGGCACCCGAGGGCTCGCTCTACACCGTGGTGCCGGGTGCTCGGCATCTGTTTGGGCTCAAGGAGGTGCTCTACGACACGCCATATCTCAACGACGAGAAGCTGCCGAAGACGACCGAGCTGGAGTTGGTGGGAACGCAACGGGTGTCTGCGAGCATTACGCTCCAGACGCAGGCCGATATCGAGGCGGTGTTCCAGATGACGCCGTACTACTACCGCACGCGCCCCGCCGACAAAGAGCGCCTGGCAAACCTGGACACCCTTCAAACCGACATCGACTTCATCATCGCCGAGTACCGCCACTAACCTACCAAAAAGGGACAGGTTTATTTTGGCAGGTTTTATCTGGGCAAATGCAAAGGGCCGACCGCGGAGATGTGCGATCGGCCCTTTTTAGTTGCTTGGCTGCAGAGGCTATGAGAAGCGAGCGCTTACAGGCGGTCCTTGTTCTCGGCCTTGACGGCGTGCGCCTGCTGAACAAAGAACAGGTCGTACACCACGATGACAAAGGCGCCAAAGTTGATGGCGTCGCCGCCAAACGCGGGAAGCGTGAGCACGGCCTGCGCAATCGTGGCGATTGCGGCGACGATGCCGAGCTTAAACGCGCCATCCACCTGCGAAGGCTTGTTGGCGCCCTTGATGCCCGCAACACCTGCGGCAAGATCGACAAGACCCTTGATGACAAGTACGGCCGCGGCGAGCATGGCGTTCGGCCCGTACGTGGAATCGAGACTGCCTCGGGCGATGCCGACGCCGGCGATGACGAGGCTGGCGATGCCCAAAACAAAGTAAATGAGGGCAAGGATTTTGAGTGTCTTGCGAGCGTAGCTCATGGCTGGATCCTTTCGATACGAGTACGGCCGATCTGGCGTACCCCCTGTGCTGCACATATGGTGAAGCACATTGTAGTTCAACGCGGCGGCGCATGCGTCTGAAAGCGCTTTAGGCCTGCGCACCTCAACCTTTCAAAAAGGAAAGCTGGACGTAAGTCAAATCGATGGCAGCTCATGTGCGGCGCTGCGATGATGAGGATGTAACAAGGAGTTGGTCTAAGGAGGAGCCATGATGTACGGAACAGGGCAGGCGCGCGAGCCGCAATCGTTGGGAAGGCGCATGAGCGATTCTGTGATCGCTGCCGTGTGCACGGGATTGATGGCGGTGCTTTGCATTGGGATGCTGTGGGCCATGTCGCATGTGGGACAATAGCGGACGATTGGGTGCCGACACATGCGGCGCTCACGTATCCGCTTTGCTTGCTAAGGAGTACCCATGGGCGTCGTCGATCCCTTTTCTGTTGCTCGGGCCGCGGGGCTTGAGCTGATCGGGAAGCCCGAGGGCCTCACGCTCACCGACGGTGCGATGGAGTTGCGTGCCGATTTTGGCCGCATGCTTCCACGGCTCAAGCAGGGCCGTCTGCAGCAAGAGCTACTGGTGAAGGCTGCGCGCACAAAAGGCATCGAGCAACCATGGGCGATTGACGCCACGGCAGGCTTTGGCGAGGATTCGCTGCTGCTGGCGGCAGCGGGCTTTACCGTCGATCTGTATGAACAGGACTGCGTGATCGCGGCGCTGCTCCAGGATGCCCTGGATCGCGCGGCAGATGATTCGGCGCTTGCGGCCGCCGTGGCGCGCATGCACTTACATGCGGGCGAGGACAGCATTGCCGGCCTTCGCCATACAGCTGAGCTGATCGGGCAGGGCGAGCTTGCCGCTCCCGACGTGGTGTATCTGGACCCCATGTTTCCCGAGCGCACCAAGAGCGCGGCGGTGAAAAAGAAGTTCCAACTCTTGCACCATTTGGAAC
>CAUDCB010000056.1 GCA_958447915.1 uncultured Collinsella sp.
GTGACTATGAGTACCGCCCGCCGAGCTATCGCACCCATGCGATACCCGGTGGGCTCAGGTGCGTTAAAATGAGCTTGTTCTTAGCTAATTGAGACAGGGGGGCCGTGTTATGGCTTCAGATGCAAAAAAGATTCTGCTGGTCGAGGATGAGAAGGCAATCCGTGACGCTGTCGCTGCCTATCTCGAGCGCGAGGGCTATTGGGTTGTGGGCGTCGGCGACGGCCAGTCTGCAATCGAGGAGTTCGAGAAGCATCAGTTCGACCTGGTCGTGCTCGACCTCATGCTCCCTAAGATTCCCGGCGAGCGCGTTTGCCGCACCATTCGCGACACCTCGGATGTCCCCATCATTATGCTGACGGCCAAGGGCGAGATCGAGGACCGTATTATCGGCCTCGAGCTCGGTGCCGACGACTACCTGATCAAGCCGTTCTCGCCGCGCGAGCTCGTCGCCCGCGTTCGCGCTCTGTTCCGCCGTGCCCATCAGGCCGACGAGCCCGCCGTCGAGGTGCTCGACTTCGGCGATCTGGTCATCGATATCTCGGGCCACAAGATCTTGGTCGAGGGCAAGGAAGTCGATCTGACGGCTTCCGAGTTCAAGCTGCTCACCACGCTCGCCCGTCATCCCGGCCGTGTGTATAACCGCATGGAGCTGGTCGAGAAAGTGCTCGGGTATGACTTTGAGGGCTATGAGCGCACCATCGATAGCCACGTGAAGAACCTTCGCGCCAAGCTGGGCGATGATCCCAAGAAGCCCAAGTGGCTCTACACCGTCCATGGTGTCGGCTATCGCTTCGAGGCTCCGGCTAAGACCGATAAGTCGGACGAGAAATAGGGAAATCACATATGACACCTGCGCGCTTTGAAATCGGACAAAAGCACAAGCAGGAGAGCGAGGCGGGTTCCAAGGCTAGTTGGAACACGCCTCGTTCCGATTCACGGCCAACGATGAGCTATCCCTCGCGCATGGCACTTGCTTTTGCTCTGACATCACTCATGACGGTATTGGTGCTGGTGGGCGTTGTCTCTGTTGTGTGGGGCACGGTCTTTTCGGATTACACACGCTCCAATATCGTCGAAATCGCAAATTCCGCTGCCGAGAAGTTGGCAACCTCATATGAGGAAAACGGCTCTTGGACTGCGGGGGAACTGCGCACGGTCGCAACGTCGAGTTTGGTTTCCGACGATTTGGGTATGCAGGTCGTCAATAAAAAGGGCGTGATCGTTTATGACGATTCCTGGCCCTCGGCAAGCGCCACCGCCGATGTACGCGAAAACCAGGCTACGACCGACGACACGAGCGGCAAGAGGGCATCGCATAGCCCGGTCTCGTCTGCTCCAACCGACTCCGATAGCGTTGCTAACGTCGAGATTGTAACGTCTTCCGGCGAGCATGTCGGACAGGTAAAGCTGTGGGCCATCGGCTCCGACGCGCTGCTCACCAAGGCGGACTCTGCGTTTAGGGAGAAGACCTTTAACGCCATGGCCCTCGCCGCGGTTGTTGCAATCTGCATTTCGGTCGTTATCGGATCGCTCGTGTCGCGCATGCTCACCAAGCCGATTCATCGCATCACCAGTACCGCAAAGCAAATCCGTGACGGCGACCTGTCGGCTCGCACGGGACTGCGCGGTGATGACGAGATCGATCAGCTGGGTGAGACCTTCGATGAGATGGCCACTTCGCTCGAGAAGGATATGAAACACGAGAAGCGCCTGACCTCTGATGTTGCCCACGAGCTGCGCACGCCGCTCATGGCCATGCTTGCAACGGTCGAGGCCATGCAAGACGGTGTGTATCCCACCGACGACGAACACCTGGAGACGGTCGCTTCCGAGACGCGTCGCCTGGCTCGTCTGGTGCAGCAGATGCTCGACCTATCGCGTATGGAAAACAGCACGGCTCCGCTCAATCTAGAACCGGTGGACATGGTTCCGTTCGTGCGATCGATTGTGAACGGCCAGGAGCGTCTGTTTGCCGACCGTGACCTTCGTCTTCGCTTTGCAGATGAAACCCAGGGGCACGACGATGTCGTCGAAGCCGATCCCGACATGATCACGCAATGCGTCATCAACCTCATGAGCAACGCCATGCGCTACACCCCCGAGGGCGGTTGGGTCGTGGTGTCGGTGCTCAGTGACCGCAAGCATGTCAGTATTGCCGTTTCGGATACCGGTATCGGTATTGCCAAGGACGATCTGTCGCGCATCTTCGGGCGGTTTTGGCGCGCCGATGCCAGCCGCGCCCGCGAAGCTGGCGGCCTGGGCGTTGGCCTCGCCGTGACCAAGCAGATCGTCGAGCGTCACCATGGCTACATATCCGTGGAGTCGGAGCTTGGAAAGGGTACGACTTTTACAATTCATCTGCCCCGCGAGCACACGGCGGACGCGGCATCTACTACAATGGAGCACTAGCTTTTCGCTATTCGGTGAAGGAGGGGCCGCGTCCCTGCCGCTCCGAGTTTGCGAAAACATGCGGGAAAGAACCCGCATTTCTGTCGTATTTAGGTAAGGAGTGACTCACGTGACAACGATGGAGCGTCGTCCGGATTCCCGTGGCAAGGTTCGTGATATCTACGATGCCGGTGAAAACCTGCTGATGGTCGCCACCGACCGCATTTCTGCGTTCGACTTCATTCTTCCCGACGAGATTCCGTTTAAGGGAGAGGTGCTCAACCGCATCTCGGCATTCTGGTTCGATAAGTTTGCCGATATCGTTCCCAACCACCTCGTTTCCATCGATCCGGCGGATTTCCCCGAGGAGTTTGCCGAGTATCGTGACTACCTCGCAGGCCGCGCCATGCTGGTCAAGAAGGCCCAGACGATTCCTATCGAGTGCATCGTCCGCGGCTATCTGACCGGTTCGGGCAAGAAGACCTACGACGAGAACGGCACCGTCTGCGGCATCCAGCTGCCTGAGGGCCTGACCGAGGCCTCCAAGCTTCCCGAGCCGCTGTTCACGCCGTCCACGAAGGCCGAGATCGGTGACCACGACGAGAACATCTCGTTCGAGCGTTGCTGCGAGATCGTGGGCGAGGACATCGCCACGCAGATTCGCGACCTTTCCCTCAAGATCTACAAGGCTGCCGCCGAGTACGCCGCGACCCGTGGCATCATCATCGCCGACACTAAGTTTGAGTTTGGTGTCATAGATGGCAAGGTCACGCTGATCGACGAGTGCCTCACGCCCGACTCCAGCCGTTTCTGGCCTGCTGCCAGCTACGAGGAGGGCAAGATCCAGCCTAGCTACGACAAACAATTCGTCCGCAATTGGCTCAAGGCCAACTGGGATATGACGGGGGAGACCCCGCACCTGCCCGCCGAGGTCATCGATGGCACGTCCGAGCGCTATCGCGAGGCCTTCCAGATCATCACGGGCTCCCAGTTCACAAGCATGAAGGAGAACGCATAAGTGAGTACCCGTAGCGCCACGAACAAGCGCACGCAATCCCACGAAGTTACCGGGGTTGCGCGCAAGTCCGCCGCATCTGCTAAGCCCGCCCGCCAGGCAGCGAGCTCCGTTCGCGTCGTGCCGGCTTCGTCTAAAGCTCGCCGCAAAGAGCTCGAGAAGGGTGAAAACCTGGAAGGCCTTTCCAAGGAGGAGAAGCGCGCCCGCAAGGCCAAACAGCGTGCTCGCGAGGATCGTATCTACACGGTGTCGAATATTCTCCTCAAGCAGGACGAGGACTACACCAAGCGCCGTCGTATCTGGTGGGCCGTGCTCGCCATCGGCATGGTACTCGTCGTGGCAATTGGGGCTTCGCTCTACTTCGCTCCCGGCGGCACGGTGTCCAGTCCCGTCCAGATGGTCGGCATCGTTTTGTCCTATGTCATCATTCTGGGTGATTTTATCTACGACTTCGTTCGTATTCGTCCCCTGCGCAACATGTACCGCACGCAGGCCGAGGGCATGTCCGAGAACAAGCTCAACGCTCTTATCGAACGCTCGGCTGCCGAGGAGGACAAGAAGGACTCCAAGAAGAAGTAGCGTTTGTATCCATACATATCGCTAAGATATAAGGCGCGTCGTTTTTGCGGCGCGCTTTTTTACTGTTCTATAGATAGATGGAGTGGCACATGATTCGAGCTGCCCTGACGGTCGAAGAGGCTCTGGAGGGCATGAAGGCCCTGGAGCCCAAGATTAAAAACTACGCGCGCCTGGTCGTCCGCAAGGGCGTAAACGTCAAGCCCGGCCAGGAGGTTGTCGTTCAGTCTCCGGTCGAGTGCGCGCCGTTTGCGCGCGTGGTGGTTGCGGAGGCCTATGCTGCCGGCGCCGGCCACGTGACGGTCATTTGGGCCGATGATGCCGTGACGAGGCTCACGTACGAGCATGTCGAGAAAAGCTATTTTGAGCAGACACCCGAGTGGAAGCGCATGCAGCTGGATTCCTTGGCCCAGGATGGTGCCTGCTTTGTCTTTATCGAGGGTGCGGATCCTGCGGCCCTCAAGGGCATCGATCCAGCCAAGCCGGCCGCGGCATCAAAGGCGAGGAATACGCAGTGCAAAGTTTTCCGCCGTGGACTGGATTACAACATCAATCCGTGGTGCATCGCCGGCGCTCCGGTCGTGGCTTGGGCGCACGAGGTGTTCCCGGGAGACGCCGATGAGGTTGCAATCTATAAGCTGTGGAATGCGATTCTGCACACCGCGCGCGCCGATGGCCAGGACCCAGAGAGCGACTGGGAACTCCATGACGCCGCATTCGAAAAGAACTTGCGTTTCCTGAACGACAATCGTTTCGACTACCTGCATTACACCGCGGCAAATGGAACCGATCTGACGATTGGTATGACGAAAGGTCACGAGTGGGCCGGCGGCAAGGGCAAGACGCCCGATGGGCACCCCTTCTTCCCCAACATTCCCACCGAGGAAGTCTTCACTTCGCCCGATCGCATGCGCGCCGACGGTATCGTGTACTCGGCCATGCCGCTCATCCACCACGGCAATAAAGTCGACGATTTTTGGATTAAGTTCGAGGGCGGCCGCGTGGTGGGCTACGACGCCCGCGTGGGCAAGGCAACGCTCGCAAGTATCATCGATACTGACGAGGGCGCTGCTCACCTGGGAGAGGTCGCGCTCATTTCCAAGAACACGCCGATCCGCGAAAGTGGTGTTCTGTTCTACGATACGCTCTATGACGAGAACGCTAGCTGCCATCTCGCGCTAGGTGTCGGTTTCCCCGAATGTATCGAGGGTGGGTATGACATGTCCAAGGAGGAGCTCCTGGAGCATGGTGTTAACGTCTCGAGCACGCACGTTGATTTTATGATCGGCACGGACGACATCGATATTACGGGCATTACGCCTGATGGACGTGAAGTTGTGATTTTCCAGAACGGCCAATGGAGTTGGGAATAGTCCCAGACCGTGGTACAATGCCACCCGCGGGCCGTTAGCTCAGCTGGCAGAGCAGGGGACTTTTAATCCCAAGGTCCAGGGTTCGAACCCCTGACGGCCCACCATAGTTTACGCAGGTCAGAGACGGTGTTGTCTCTGACCTTTTTCTTTGTGTACCCCGCGAGTACCCAAAACGGTACCCCTCAAATCACGTGGATTCCATAATTCTGGCCTGTCCGTAGAGGGCGTTACGTCCGGATGGTCGGACGGATAGATCGTTGCCGATGCGTCCGTCCATCCGTCCGTGGGGGCCGAGGACGGTCCGAGTGTATGCGAGCGTTCTGCGCGCTTTCGATAGCCGTAGGGGCTCCTTGGGTAGCCCCAGGCTGTCGAAAGGGAGTTGAACGCGAGCTTCGGGGCACGGGTATGCCGGTGTGGTGTGATGGGCGGTCGTTGATGCACTGAAGCCCTATATCTATTACTTATTTATTTATATATAAATGGAATGTAACCTGACGTTACACCTACGGCGCTTCTACCTGCGGTTCGAGACGCTTGAATGCCCCCTTTGAAGGGTGGGTTAAATGTAACCTCAAGTTACACATGTGTAACGTGAGGTTACAGGAAGTGTAACTTCAAGTTACAGAAGATGTAACGTCACGTTACAGGCTGGTGTAACCTCACGTTACACTTAAACCCACCCTTTTGAACACTGAAAAGCCGTCCCGCATCTATTGCGGGACGGCTGCCTAGTCGCTCCATCCCATGGACTTGGCGGCATCGAGGATGGCTGCATATCGGAGTTGCAGTATGCCGTCAACCGAGTCGATGAGATGCCTTGATTTCAACGCCTTTCGCGCTTTGCAGACGCTCGGCCGCGCCGCGTTAAAGAACTCGGCCAGTTCGATGTCGGTTTTTTTCAAACCACAAACCGCATAGCAGCCCTTGCGTGAGCCGATGCGCTCATATCGTCGTATTTCTAATAGCAACTGAAGTTCAAGCTTGCCCCTCGCGGCGAGATATAGCCATCGATCACTTTTGTCGGCACATAGCCGCGATTTGGCGGCTTCCTCGGCTTCCGTTGCAGCAGCGCAGATTTGTGGCGGTTCAACGCCGCTGAGCTGTGCGAACCGTTCACGTGATATAGTATTTACAATGCTAATCGCATCCTGAGTGATGCTTGGTGCCGTTGGAAGTGATGATTCCAACGGCACTTCTTTTTTCGGTGGGTCGTCAGCCACTGCTATCCCCTCCGCTTCTTTTTGGGCCGACCGCCACGGGTGCCGCCGACGATCATTTTTCCGTGACGCACCACCGCGGCATTGATTGCAGGCAGCATAAGCCATTCATCCTCGGTGGCAAACGCGAGTCCTGCTGCTATCAAAGCGTTGACGTGCTCAGCTGCAACGGTCGACTTGCCTTGATTGTCAAACAGCCATTGCGCCAACAGGCCATAATCGAGTGGCAATGCGTGCCCTTTGTGCCGAGACGCCAAGGAACATAGACCCAACCAAACACCCATATCGGCGTATGTCTTGGGGCCTCGAGCGGCGCGGAGTCGCATAAACTCTTCGCTGCTAGATATAGGCATATCGAGCTGCATGGAAGGTAGCTGCACTGACCATGCGGCTTCGATGGCCTCGAGATTGGTTATCTCGCGCCCCATCAGGCCGCACCCTTATCTCGAAGCCCGCAGACCGCAAGCAGATCATCGCGGTTGAGTTTCCAGCGACGTCCGATTTGAACACCACGGATCTCGCCACGGTCGACCATTCTCAACAGGTGCTTGGCGCTAATGCCGATTGCCGCTTCGGCGGTAGTGGGCGTGATGAGTAGCGGTAGCGTGTCGTAGGCACCCAAGCGGAAACGCTGCAAGATGGCCTCCTCTGACTTATGCATAATCGACTCCTTTCTGGGCTCTATGGCCCGTTGAAGACTGTGCGGCTTATCCCGCTACAACAAGGCTATGTCGGCTGTTGGCATCATGCGGACCGATTTGGTGCCAAGGGGTGACAATCGGTGACATTTTTTGGCGACAGGGTTTCCGCATCTGTTGTGGCACGGTTTCAAGAACATGGGTTTCGCCCCGCGGGGCGCCGGGTTTTAGGGCAGAGCCCTAACAAGCGCCGAACCGCAGGTTTCGGCGTGTACGCGGACGGGCAAAACGCAGTTTTGTACGGCAGCGTACGACTCTTGCGTATTTCGAAAAACTACCCTTACGGCCATTTCGCCCGACTTCGTATGTCCCGCTCCAAACGGTGGGTTTCCGTGCTCGGGCCCGCCTTTCGCCTTCGCCGAAAGGCGGGCCTTATGAGGGATCGTCTAGGGATGCTTTTTCAAGGTTGGCAAGCATCCAGCCCATGACCTTATCCTCGTCCAGTTCGAGATAGACCCGACAGCCTTCCTCATCTCTGTTGCGATAGGGCTTCGAGCGCCTGACGACATAGCCTGCCCTTTCCAGCTGGTCTGCCAAGCAGTCGACCTCAGCGGTTTCGCCGCTTATCCTGAATTCGAGCATGATTCACCTCCGTTTCATTGTCCCAATAGTCCGACTGGTCTTTATAAGAAACAGCTGTCTAGCTGGTCTTTTGCTCGAATTAGAGCCGATTTGCGGCGCTAAAGAAGAGCGCGTGGAGCCGATGGACGGTCTTTGTTATTCAGGGGCAAATAAAGGCATCTGAACGTCATGTAGCCCTATTCACCGGCTGCGCGCAGCTCCAAAATTTCGGCGGTAGGTGGCGCCGCTGTCATCGTGGCAGCCACTGCGTCCATCGCCGTGCGCTTCGCCTGGGCGTTGACGCCCGTGTAGATGTTCAGTGTCATGGCGGCGTTGGCGTGTCCCAGGAGTGAGGATACGGACTTGATATCCGTCCCCGCGAGGATCGCTGCGGTAGCGAACGTGTGGCGCAGGTCGTGGAACTTGGGTGGCTCGCCCTCCGAGCCCACTAGCCCCAGCTGCCGAACCGTGACGGCCCAGTGACGCGACAGGCGCTCAGGGGCCATGAACTCTCCGTCAGGACCGCCCAACACGAACATCGACTGCTCGAACGGCACGCCCGCCTTAATGCACTCGGCTCGC
The DNA here is from genome assembly GCA_958447915.1 of uncultured Collinsella sp. GTDB lineage: Bacteria > Actinomycetota > Coriobacteriia > Coriobacteriales > Coriobacteriaceae > Collinsella. The sequence goes on from CAUDCB010000056.1 coordinate 8,411, forward strand.
GCGGCGGTCAGACGGCGAGTAAGGATCCCCGCGACTTCATCGGGCATGGGAATGCTCCTGCGACTTCCGCCGTTCTTGGGTTCCTTCTCGTAATGCCCGTTTTCTCCAAACCCGATGGAAGCTTTGACGTGCAGCATCTTTTGTTCAAAATCAACGTTGCGCCACCTGAGCGCAAGCAGCTCGCCACGCCGCATACCCGTGAGCAGGGCGAGGTAGATGCCGACGTTCTCGGGGCAATCACGAGCGATGGATAGAAACGTGAGCAGTCTTCCGCGCTCGCGTTCGTCCAATGCGTTTGGTTCACGGTGGCGGGCTTTGGGCACGCGCACGCAATCGACGGGGGAGTAATCGATCACACGAAGCCTGCCGACGGCATCGCGGTATGCGGCCTTGAGCAGTGTCACGCTTTTGCGGATGGTGGACGGCTTATAGCCCTCCTCGACCGCCCAGTTAATCCAATTCTGAGCGGCGGTTACGTCCAATGAATCGAACTCAATGCCGCCGATTCTGCGTTCGACGAGTCGGGCTGCGCCGCGATAGTCATAGACGGTCGATGATTCAATCGATCCTGAAGCGCTGAGCATATCGATATAACCATCTAGCAGGTCTTTTACGGTCTTGTGGGCCATGCTGCCGAGCTTGATCTTCTTCTGCGCGAGCTCCTCCATCTCCACGCGCCATTCCCTCAGCTCGGCCTGAGCAGCACGTTTCGATTTGGCAATCATGACCTTGCTAACCTGCCCGTACGTGCCATCTTGTTTCTTGAATTTAAGCCGCCCGCGCCAACCGCCGTTGCGATACGGCAGCAGGCAGGACGAGGTGTAGTAGCGCGTTGGCTTCATCGAGACCCCACAATCACGGCGTGTACCCGCTGCGTACCGCGCGGAGTACCCGTGTCGAACAAACCCACTCAGGCCGTGCAGTCCGTCTAGTCGAACGAAACCGCAGGTCAGAGTGGGTGTAAGGTATCACTGCCAAAGCCCTAAAGCAAACGGGATTTCGCTTTTAATCCCAAGGTCCAGGGTTCGAACCCCTGACGGCCCACCCAAGATTGTTGAGACGGTCAACTCCGGTTGGCCGTCTTTTTTGTCGCCCTTTCATGGGTTCGAACCCGTCGGAGCGCGGAGCTGAGTAAACGCGTGAGCGTTTGCCAGCGCAGCGCGCAAGGCACGAAAGCGCCGCAGCGGCCGCCTGTGGAGCAGGCTGAACCCCTGACGGCCCACCCAAAGAAAGGAAAAAGAAATGAAAACAGATAGATACGGAATTAGCGGCAGCACATTAAAGATAATAGCGGCCATCTCGATGGTTCTCGATCATGTAAGCAGGATCGTTCTGACCAATGGAATCATGACTCACGCATCGTACAATCAGATATCAGACGAACAGTGGGCGATTCTAAGCGAGGCTTCGGATGTGCTTCATGTTCTTGGCAGAATTGCATTTCCCTTATTTTGCTTTTTGATAGTTGAGGGATTTTTGCACACTCATGACATAAAGAAGTACCTGCGAAATATGCTTGTCTTCGCAATCATTGCGGAGCCCATATACGATTTCGTTCAAACCGGGCAGCTATTTGACCTTCGGCAACAGAATGTTATGTATGAGCTCCTGCTTTCCTTGGTCTTTTTGATTATTCTGGAAAAGATACAAAGTCTTTCAAAATGGAAGAGGCACATTGCAGAAATTGCTCTGATTGTTTTGACAGCACTGGCAGCTGAATACACTAAGCTGGATGGCGGTGCGTATGGCATTCTGCTTGTGGCTGCATTCTATTTATTCCACGACAGCAAAGCTAAGATGTTCTTTGCTGCAGTATGTGCAGTGCTCCTTTCGTCATGCCATATAATTGGCGGCGGATTTGAGTTCACTACAGCTAATATTTTTAATCCTGATGTTGCTGCCGCGATAATTTCGTTGTTGCTTATCAATCTTTATAATGGCAAGCGAGGGCTGAAGCTGAAATATTTCTTCTACATTTTCTATCCGGCACATCTTGCTCTGCTTTATGGTGTCTCGCTTATTGTTTTGAACTGTCTTTAAAAACTCTCAAACAAGTCTCTGAAAGCAGAAACAAATTGACCCTAAGACTGCTTGTGAATTTCCGGAAGACCTGAGAGATGCGAGGATAGACAACGAGGGCTGCAGAAAGATGCTTCTCAGTTCTCTGGCGGATCGCATGAATCTGTATGAGGATCACTTCCACACACTCATTGATAACAGTGATAAACACGGCAGATCCTCAAAACATGAGACTGCGAAGGTCGAAAGATGCTTCGAAAGCATGAATGGCAGCGAGAAAACGAGTTCGGAAGCACCCTCTGGATGCTCCAGCATAGAATAGAAAGCGGTCAACTTCGGTTGGCTGTCTTTTTTTGTCGCCCTTTCATGGGTTCGAACCCGTATCTATCTATATATAAGAACGCTTGGCGAACAAAACCCGCCTTTTACCGATGGGAAACAAATAGCTGATGCCTTTGGGGTAAAGTAGCGCTCCAGAGATGACCGATGTCTCAATACTCATAAAACAGCTGGTCATCGCCAATATCAGAAGCCAATGCTTCAGTTATAACCTCAGGGACGCGACTGAGGGACATATTCGTTTGTGAACAAATTATGGAGTGCGCGATTCCCGCCCCCGGGGGCCCTCCGGTCTGGCAATATATCTCCTTGCCGCGCGGCCCGGTCGAACCGGATGAACCGCAAAGCGTGCACCTTGAGAACCGGATACTGCGAGGATGGACACACCAGATGTGTCGCAT
>CAUDCB010000057.1 GCA_958447915.1 uncultured Collinsella sp.
GGTATATCGAGGCCGAGCGCCTCAAGTTGCTTAATTGCAGCGGTCAATTGCGGCTTGCCGCCATCGACAACGAGTAAATCGGGGCGCGAGCCAAAGCGCTCGTCCGCCATGCGCTCAGGAGCATAGCGACGTCCCAGAACCTCGGACATCGATACGAAGTCGTTCGCCTCGTCCAATTCGGCCTGAATTTTAAAGCGACGATACTGGCCCTTGTCGGCACGGCCGTTGGTAAATACCACCATCGAAGCGACGGTAAAGGTGCCGTGCAACGTCGAGATATCGAAGCACTCGATGCGCAACGGCGGCGCAGGCAGCGCCAGCGCACTTTCGAGCTCCAGGAGCGCCTGATTGGTGCGATCGTCAGCATACCCCGTACGCATCATGTAGCGCATGAGGGCATGGCGCGCATTTTTGGAAGCCATATCGAGCAGGCGGTGCTTTTCGCCACGCTGCGGCCTATGGAGATGGCAAGAGCGCTCGCGCTTGCCCGCAAGCCACTCCCCCAACGCTTCGGCATCCTCAAGCTCGACAGAGAGATTGATCTCGGCTGGAATATCAGCCGTCTCGTCGTAATAGCGCTTAAGAAAGCCCGATTGAAGCTCTTCCTCGTCGACGTCTAGGCCTTTATCGAGGATGAACTCACAAGTTCGAACCGTTCGGCCCTCGCGAACGACAAAGACGCAGGCGGCAGAGATAGTCTCTTCGCGATAGAAGCCGTTGACACCGATATCGACGCTTGATGGAAAAACGACCTGTTGTCGATCGTCCAGGCCTCTAATGACTTCCAGACGACGCTTGACGCGCGCTGCACGCTCAAAATCGAGCGTCTCGGCTGCCTCCGTCATCTCGGACGTAAGCTCGTCGACGACATCCTTGCGATGGCCCGACAAGAAACGTTCGACACGCTTGACGTTCTTGGCATAGTCGGCAGGGGAAATCGCGCCGACGCATGCGCCCGGCCCGCGCCCGACATGGTAGTCAAAGCAGGGACGCCCGTTTTGCGCGCAAATCATATTGACGATGTCTTCTTCGCCCTTATGAGATTCGACGATGCGGCGGCAGCGGCGCCATTCCGCACAGGATGCCGAGCAAATAGGAATAACCTTGCGTAGCGTATCGATGGTCTCACGCGCCGCACGGCTATCGGTATAGGGGCCAAAATAGCGCGTTCCCGGTTTATGACGCTCTCGCGTGTATTTAATAGCCGGAAACAGGTCGCCCTTGGTAATGGCGATAAAGGGATAGCTTTTATCGTCTTTGAGATCGACGTTAAAGTACGGATGGTACTGGCCAATCAGATTGCGCTCGAGCACCAGTGCCTCGTGCTCGGTCTCCACCACGATATAGTCGAAGCTCGCCACCAGCTGCATCATGAGCGGGATCTTTTGACGCTCGTCCTGCAGCGTCACGTATTGACGCATACGGGCACGCAAGTTTTTTGCCTTGCCCACATAGATGACATCGCCCTTGGCATCTTTCCAAAGGTAGCAGCCGGGTTGCGTGGGAACGCGCGAAACCTGTTCGGCAAGTGTTGGAATGTTGTCGTGACCTGCCACGCGCACCTACTTGCGACGAAGCAGCGCCGAGACCTCGGGCATCTTAAAGACGAAGGCAAGGCCAAAAGTTACAGCGAGCGAGACGACGCCTGCAACACAAACGTAGCCCAGGGTAATTAGGATCGAGCTGCCAAGCACTCCGAAAAAGTGCTCGAGTGCCCACATGACGCTGGCGCCCGCGGCAGCGCCCAAGCCACCGAACAGTAGGCCGAAGAAACCGCCGTGCAGGATAGACTTGACCTGAAGGCCATGCAGACGACGGCGCAGCCACCACAGTGAGCATCCGACCAAAACCACGTAGTCAACGACGTACGAAAGCGCAATTGCCGGCATACCGTAGCCCAGCACCACGCCAAACAACAGCACCGAACCGGCCTGACCGATAGCGGAGTACAGGCAATAGCGGCTATAAGGTTTCATATCGAGCAGGGCCGAGAAGCTCTTCTGCATCAGCACGATCACGCCGTAGAGCGGCAGGGAAAGTGCCAGATAGATAAGGAACTCCGACACCAGCGCCACACCGGATTCATCGAACTTGCCGGCGCAGTAGATCATGTTGAGCGGACGGGCGAAGACGATCAGGTACAGCGCAAACGGAATCAGGAAAAAGAGCATCTGGGCGACACCGCGCGAAATGCCCGTGCGGACGCTGTCGTAATCCTTCTCCTGTGCATCGTGAGACAGTTCGGTATAGAGCGCCGTCGAAAGCGAGGCGGCGATCAGCGCATAGGGCAATGTGTACCACAGGCGCGCATATGCGATGACGGAAGGGCCGGTCTCGGGCTGCACCACCAGCGCGGCGGCATTGGTAATGGAGGTCGAGACAAACATGCACACCGTGGCGAGCAGCGTCGGGATACCAAGCGCAATCGTCTGTCGCAGCGCGGGGTCCTTAAAGTCGATATGGATATGAGGATGCACGCCATGCTTGCCAAGCGCGGGAATCTGGCAGGCCATCTGGACAAAAACGCCGAGGGTCGTACCAGCTGCGATCAAGATAATACCGGCCTGCTCGCCAAATTGTGCAGACACGGGAGCAAAGCCCATAAAGCTGGCGATGACGATGACATTGTTGAGAACCGGGGCAAACGTCGACCAGAAGTAGTCGCGGTGTGCGTTGAGAACGCCCGAGAACACCGAGCCCAAGCCATAAAACAGAATTTGGATAGCAAAGAAGCGGAACATGAACGCAGCGGTATCCATGCTGCCGCCATCGCCCGAAAGGAACGACTGCGTCCAAATAAAGCCGGGAGCAAACACGGTGCCCAGCAGCGAGATGCCGCCCAGCAGCAGAAGCAGAATACCGAGCAGGTTGCCGACATACTCGTTCGATGCCTCGCGGCCCTGCTCGCGCCTCACGCCCATATACACCGGCAAAAACGCCGTAACGAGCATGCCGCCCATCACGAGCTCGTAGAGCATGTTGGGCAGGTTGTTGGCAACCTGATAGGAGGACGAGAGCAGCGACATGCCGATGGCGGCCGCCATGGCCCACGTGCGGATAAACCCGGTGACGCGCGACACGATGGTCAGCACGGTCATGAGGCCAGCAGAACGACCAACCGTGGAGTAGTCCGACGAACCCATATCGTCTACGTCGTCCTGAGAGTCCTCATGAACCTCATCTTGTGGCAGTAAATCGTCCACGACGGCAAAGGAGCCGGTCATCGCAAAGGGGTCGTCAACCAAAACGGCGTCATCAGCAGGTGCGGCGTCATCGCTGTTCGGCATGTTGTTACCGGATACGGCATCATCATCGAATATGGCATGGTCGCCAAACACCGTGTCAACTTCTTTGGCGGCGACGGTTCGGGCAGAAAACGACAGAGGGTCCCAGTCGTCATCACCGTCGATGGCCACGCCCTCGACGGGATCGGTCGAACCAAGCGGCGACCATTCGTCATCCGAAAGAAGCGGTTCGCCATCATCATGAGCCGCGGGTTTGGCGGAACGAACGGCAGGGGCGCTCTGCGGCGTGCTCTTTCCCTGGGCCGCCATCAAAAACACCGCCGTCTCATCGGGACGCGGCGCACGAGGAGCCTCGGAGGCGATCGGCATCACGCTGGCGCTAGATTGAGCGGCGGCCAAAAAGACAGCCGTCTCATCGGGACGAGCCGAAGAAAGAACCGTACAGGGAAGCGCCGTGCCGGCACCGGCGGCACGCAAGTACACGGCCGTCTCGCCCGGGTCAGCGGCAGCAGACCAGGCGTTTCGAATCTCGTTATCGATCGAAGCGGCCTCGGGCGCGGGCGCCTGAGGAGCCGACCCTTTTGCAAAGTGAGCGCCGGACTTTGGTTCTTCCTGCGGCATCGCTCAGTCCTCTCTCGTGATCGGGGCAACCGTCGCCCCGCAAAATGCAACTAAGTCATCGGGAGCAAGCTCAAGCTGATAGCCGCGCTTGCCGCCCGAGATAAAAATGGTATCCCAAAGGACGCATGTCTCATCGATAAGCGTCCGGAAGCGTTTTTTCATACCGACCGGGCTGCAACCGCCGCGGACATACCCCGTCGCGGCAAGCAAATCTTTGACATGCATCATGGTCAGCGACTTTTCGCCTGCAGCGCGCGCGGCGGCCTTGAGGTCGAGCTCGTCGGCAACAGGAATGCAGCACACGACATGGTCGTTGGACGGCGTCGTGCAGACCAGGGTCTTAAATCCCTGACCGGGCTCCTCGCCAAGCTGCTCAGAAATCGCGACGCCCAGACCTGACGATTCATCGCCATCGTCTTCGTACGTATGGAGAATATAGGAGATACCGGCGCTTTCCAGCTCGCGCATCGCATTGGTTTTTGGCGTCTTAACAGCCTTTGCCATGGCACATCCTTTCCCTCGCAGAGCGACGCAAGGATTAAGTATAGGGCCAATTCCGCTGCATATGCCATCTCGACGCACAGAAGCGCCACCGAATCAGAAGGAATCGGCGGCGCGTAGGTACTACAACGTCTCTTTACTGCGCGTCGAGCTGCGCCTGACGCTCACGGTCACGCTTGAGCAGCGGCGCCAAGAACTTGCCCGTGTAGCTCTGCGAACATGCCGCGACTTGTTCCGGCGTGCCTGAGACCACGACGGTACCGCCGCCATTGCCGCCCTCGGGACCCATATCGATCAGGCGGTCGGCAACCTTGATGACGTCAAGGTTGTGCTCGATCACCAGAACAGTGTTGCCCGCATCGACTAGGCGCTGCAACACGTCGAGCAGCTGGCGAACATCCTCAAAATGAAGGCCGGTTGTGGGCTCGTCCAAAATGTAGAACGTCTTGCCTGTCTGGCGACGATGAAGCTCCTTGGCGAGCTTCACGCGCTGCGCCTCGCCGCCCGAAAGCGTCGTAGCGGGCTGGCCCAAGCTCACGTAGCCCAGACCCACGTCATATAGGGTCTGCAGCTTGCGCTTAATCTGCGGGATATTCCCAAAGAACGCCAGTGCTTCGGTGACACTCATGTCGAGCACGTCCGAGATTGTCTTGCCGCGGTAGGTAACCTCGAGTGTCTCGCGGTTATAACGCTTACCGCCACATACCTCACAGGGGACATAGATATCGGGAAGGAAGTGCATCTCGATCTTGATCTGGCCATCGCCCTTGCACGCCTCGCAGCGACCGCCGCTTACGTTAAAGGAGAAACGTCCCGGCGAGTAGCCGCGCGCCTTCGACTCCGGCGTGCTTGCAAATAGCGCACGCAGATCATCCCACAGGCCAATATAGGTCGCAGGGTTCGAACGCGGCGTGCGACCGATCGGTGACTGGTCGATATCGATTACCTTATCGATGCACTCGATGCCCTCAATCTTCTTGTACGGCCCCACGGGACGCGTCGAACGATGAATGGCATTCGTAAGAGCGGGCGCAATCGTATCGGTGACCAGGGAGCTCTTGCCCGATCCCGAAACACCGGTAACGACCGTGAGCGTACCGAACTCAATCTTGGCGGTAACGTTTTTGAGGTTGTTAGCGCGGGCACCCGTGATCTTAAGACAGCCACGGCCGGGCTTGCGGCGCTCATCGGGCACGCGGATCATCCGCTTGCCGGTCAAATAGGCACCCGTCATGGAATCGGGGCACGCCATGATGTCGGCAGGCGTTCCCGCGGCGACCACGTGTCCACCGTTAACGCCCGCACCGGGACCCATATCGATCACGTAGTCGGCAGCGCGAATTGTATCTTCGTCGTGCTCGACGACGATAACGGTATTACCGACATCGCGCAAGCGCTCGAGCGTCTTGATCAGGCGCTCGTTATCGCGTTGGTGAAGGCCGAGCGACGGCTCGTCCAGAATGTACAGAACGCCCATGAGGCCGGCGCCGATCTGCGTTGCCAGGCGAATGCGCTGGGCCTCACCGCCGGAAAGCGTCGCCGAGGCACGATCGAGCGTCAGATAGTCGAGTCCGACGTCGACCAGAAAACGCAGGCGCTCCAGAATCTCCTTGACGATGCGCCCGCCGATAAACCGCTGACGCTCGGTAAGCTCCAGGCCCTCAAAAAACTCGAGCGACTCGCGACACGACAGGCAGCAGACATCGTAAATGGACTTGCCGCCTACGGTGACGGCAAGCATCTCGGGACGCAGGCGAGCACCGTGACAGCTCGAGCATGGCTCTTCGCGAATGTATTTCTCCAAGCGAGCCTTGGTGTTCTCGTTCGTCGTCTCGCTGTAGCGCTCGTACAGGATGTTGCGCACACCCGAGAACTTAGTGTCCCACTGGCTGCGACGCCCATCGAGCTTTTGATAGTCGACCGAAATCTTCGTGTCGCCCATGCCATCCAAAAACGCGCGACGCACCCGCGGGGGCAGGTCCTCCCATGGCGTATCGGCACTCACCTTAAAGTGTTTGCAGACCGCAGCAAAAATCTGCGGATAATAGTTGGAGTTGCCGAACAGGCTGCCAAAGACTCCGTCGGCAATCGACTTTGAGGGGTCTTCAATCAGCGCCTCGGCATCGACTGTCTTTTTAAAGCCCAGGCCATCGCACTCGGGACATGCGCCATAGGGCGCGTTGAACGAGAAATCGCGCGGCTGCAGGTCGTCGATGGAATGCCCGTGCTCCGGGCACGCCAGTGCCAGCGAATACTCCAGCAGCTCGCCCTCGGTTCCCTCGGGAGCGTCGCGGTCGGGCAGCATGTACACGTTCACGTTACCGTGCGCCAGTGCCGTCGCCTGCTCAACGGACTCGGCGATGCGACCCAGGGAGTTCTGTCGAATCACGATACGGTCGACCACGACCTCAATGTCGTGTTTGAACTTCTTGTCCAGGTCGATAGGGTCGTCAAGCGAGCGCACCTCGCCGTCGACGCGCACGCGGCTAAAGCCCTCCGCACGCAGGTCCTCAAACAGCTTGGCATATTCGCCTTTGCGTCCACGAACCACTGGCGCCAACACAAACGCGCGACGGCCCTCCCCCGCCGCCAGCACCTTATCGGCGACCTGATCGGTCGTCTGACGTTCAATGACACGACCGCACTCAGGACAGTGCGGCGTTCCCACGCGAGCAAACAGCAGGCGCAGATAGTCGTAAATCTCGGTTACGGTGCCCACCGTGGAGCGTGGGTTTTTGGACGTCGTCTTCTGATCGATCGACACAGCCGGCGACAGGCCGTCAATCGAGTCCAGATCGGGCTTGTCCATCTGGCCCAAAAACTGACGCGCATAGCTCGAAAGGCTCTCGACGTAACGGCGCTGGCCCTCGGCATAGATGGTATCGAACGCCAGCGAGCTCTTGCCCGATCCGGAAAGACCGGTTATGACCACGAGCTGGTCACGCGGAATGGAAACATCGATATCGCGCAGGTTATGCTCGCGCGCGCCGCGAATAACGATAGAAGAATCAGACATGGAAGCTCCTTGCCTCCTACAACTTCAAATCACACTGACGATGAGTTTAGCGCACTCGACGCGCACAGATGTTCGTAATACAAGATTCGCAGACCTTTTGCGTTGCCTGACGCCGCAGACTGCACGCTCGGACCGTACTTTCGAATACCGTCGATCACCTACCACGCATCATGAATGACTCCCGCTCGCAAACGAGGGTACAATGACGCTCGTGTCACATCGTGGGATCCTGGTCCCAATATCATTCATAAGGAGTCTTACATGGGTTGCGAGCACGCACAGGCAGCCGGCGGGCAAACGTCGCCGTCGCAATTTGAGGAGAATACGCTGTCCGAGGTCAAGCGCGTTATCGCCGTGCTTTCCGGTAAGGGCGGCGTCGGCAAGTCATTCGTCACCGGCGCCATCGCCACGGAGCTTTCCCGCCACGGTCACAAGGTCGGCGTCCTCGATGCCGATATTACCGGCCCCTCTATCCCTAAGATGTTCGGCATGAGCGGACGTCACGTCCATGCCCTCGGCAACCTTATGCTGCCCGAAATCTCCGAGCACGGCGTTAAGGTTATGAGCTCTAACCTGCTGCTCCAAAACGAAACCGACCCCGTCCTCTGGCGCGGTCCGGTTATCGCGGGTGCCATCAGGCAGTTCTGGAGCGAAACCTCATGGGGCCCCATCGACTACCTGCTGGTCGACATGCCTCCGGGAACGGGCGACGTCGCCCTCACGGTCTTCCAGTCGCTGCCCGTCGATGGCATCGTCATCGTCACGAGCCCGCAGGATCTGGTCTCGATGATCGTCGCCAAGGCGGTCAACATGGCCGAGAAGATGAACGTCCCCATTCTGGGAATCGTCGAAAACATGAGCTATATCGAGTGCCCCGATTGCGGCAAGAAGATCGAGGTCTTTGGCAAGAGCAAGCTCCCCGAGGTCGCCGAGCGTTACAACCTCGACATCTTGGGTCAGCTTCCCATCAATCCGTCACTCGCCGAGGCCTGCGATAAGGGCGAGGTTGAGACCGCGCTGCCCGATGGCATGCTGCCCAAGGCCGTCTCTGCCGTCGAGGCCATCGCCCCGCACGAGACCGCCGAGGCCTAAGTGAACACAAACGCCTCCTATGACGTCTTGGTAATCGGCGGCGGGGCCTCGGGTCTCGCCGCCGCCATTACGGCCGCACGCGCAGGCAAAAGCGCCTGCATCGTTGAGCGCGATGTTGCCTGCGGCCTTAAACTCCTTGCGACCGGCAACGGCCGCTGCAACCTTTCCAACGAATCAATTGATTTCCAGCGGTACAACCACCCCGAATTCGTCGAATCCGTCATGGGTCCCCAGCCTGAGCAAGAGCTCGGCAGTTTCTTCTCCTCGCTGGGCATCATGACGACCTCCGAGGAGGGCCGGCTGTATCCGCGCTCCCTTCGTGCCGAATCGGTGCGCGATGCGCTTCTCAACGCTTGCAATCGCCTGTGTATCACCTTGGTATGTGGAGCAAACGTTGCCTCGGCATTCAAAGCCCCCGAGGGCTGGGCACTCCAAATAGACCGTCCCGCGCGAGCACTCAAGGCAAAAAAGCACGACGACCGAAAATCGGAACTCCGCTCGCTTCGGAAGGCGCTCGCCGACATCCCTCGCAAGATCGAGACGCTGCAGGCAAAGGCCGTAATTATCGCTACGGGCGGCAGCCCTGCCGACATCGCGAAGACGTTCAATCTTTCCCTCACACCGCAGCGCCCCGTCCTCTGCCCCGTGTCGGCATCGGTCTTCGGCGACCAGACTGCGCTCAAGACGCTGGATGGCCTGCGCGTCCGTGCCCGTTTGACGCTCACCAGCAATCACGAGGAGCTCTGGCGCGAAGACGGCGAAGTGCTCTTCCGAACCTTTGGCATCTCGGGCGTTGCCGCCTTTAATCTCTCCCGTCGCGTCCAGCGTGGCGACACGATTCTGCTCGACGTTTTCCCCGACCTCTCCAAAGACGAGTTGCTCGATATGCTCAACCAGCGAGTTGAGTTGCTCGGCGGCTTTTCGCCCCGCGACCCCCGCTGGCTCGACGGCATGCTTGCCCCGCAGTTCTCTCACGTTGTCTGCACCGCATTCGAACAGTGCCACCCCGGGTCGTACGACGCCATCCATCTGGTCTCAATCCTCAAGCATTTTAAGCTGCTCGTCGAGGGAACGGCAGAGGAGCGTTCGGCCCAGGTCACGCGCGGCGGCGTGCCCATCGAGAGCCTCTCAGCTCCCAACCTCTGCGTGAGCAACGCGGCAGGCACCCCACTTTACATCTGTGGCGAGGCGCTCGACATCGATGCCGATTGCGGCGGTTTCAACCTTGCGTGGGCTTGGATCTCGGGTATTCGCGCTGCAAGCAGCCTATAGCCGCGCAGTCTATAATCAAAACGCATTCGGGCCGTCTGGGACGCCGGGCGGCCTCTTTCTTGCATCTAAGGAGACCTCGATGATCGAAATCACCCAAGTCCACGCGTCGCTCGATGAGGCCGGCGATGAAAAATCTTGCCTCATCGTTGGCAAGCGAGTCGTCAAACGCGTCCTACGTTGCAAAGACTCCGAGATCAAGTCCATCGAGCTCCACCGCAAGTCCATCGATGCCCGCAAAAAACGAGACGTTCATTTCATCCTGAGCTTTCGTGTTGAGCTGACGAGCCCAGACATCGAGCAGACAGTGCTCGGCAGCGTGGCCGAGCGCGACCGCTCACGCGTGCGCACGATAGACGACAATGAGCCTTCATTCCCCTCCCCCGTTTCCGACGCACCCAAAGAGCGCCCTGTCGTCGTCGGTGCCGGATGCGCTGGCCTTTTCGCCGCCCTGACCCTTGCCGAAGCAGGTCTTAAGCCCTTGCTCATCGAGCGCGGCGACCCGGCACTTCGCCGCTCGCAGGCAATCGACCTCTTTCTAAAGGAGCGCATCCTCGACCCCGAGAGCAATATCCAGTTTGGCCTGGGCGGCGCGGGGACCTTCTCGGACGGCAAGCTCAATACGGGAACCAAAAATCCCGCCCATCGCCTGATTCTTGAGACCTTCGTCGAAGCGGGCTCACCTCGCGACATCCTGTGGGACGCCAAGCCGCACATTGGCTCCGACATCCTCCCCACCGTCGTCACCAACATTTCTCAGCGCATCGAGCAGCTCGGTGGAACCGTCCACTATCGAACAAAGCTCGTCAATATTCGAACCGATGGATCTGGCGCCATCACCGGCGTCGATGTCCAACCATCCCAAGAAACCGCAGGCGAGACAATCGCCACAAAGCACCTCATTCTCGCCTGCGGCCATTCCGCCCGCGACGTATTCGAGCTTCTCAAAAAACATAACGTTGCCCTTGCGCAAAAGACCTTTGCCATGGGTGTGCGCATCGAGCACCCACAGCGCGACATCGACCATGCCCAATATGGCCCTTCGGCGGGGCACCCGGCACTCGGAGCAGCCCCCTACAAGCTTGTCGCCCATCTCCCCAACGGCCGCAGCGTGTTCTCGTTTTGTATGTGCCCCGGCGGACAGGTTGTCGCGGCTTCTTCCGAGCAGGGCCATCTGTGCGTCAACGGCGCCAGCCTCAATGCCCGCGACGGGCGCAACGCGAATGCCGCCCTACTCGTTAACGTCACACCTAACGACCTTCCCGGCGATGATCCGCTCGCGGGCATTGAGCTCCAGCGCGCCTGCGAGCGAGCCGCCTATCGCCTGGGTGGCTCCAACTGGAACGCGCCGGCACAGCTCGTCGGAGATTTCCTTACGGGGCGCGCCAGCACGGCGCC
>CAUDCB010000058.1 GCA_958447915.1 uncultured Collinsella sp.
TCCGTTATGGGCGCCGCCTTTTTTGTGGGTACATACATCCATAAGGTACCAACCCGGGTTAGGGGAGTGATCGTTATGGACAAAACTGCGTTCTTTACCATGCCGAGTGGTCTGTACGTGGTGAGCGCTGCGGCAGACGGGCTGCGCGCCGGCTGCGTCATCAACACTGCGGTGCAGGTGACGTCCGCGCCGCCGTGCATCTCGGTTACCGTGAATAAGGACAACGTCACCTCGGGCGTCATCGCATCGGCCAAAGCGTTCGCGCTGACCGTGATCGATCAGACCGCTGACATGCTCTACATCGGTAACTTTGGGTTCCGCACCAGCAGCGATTATGACAAGTTTGCCAAGTACGAGACCCGCGAGACGGCTCTGGGCATGCCCTATGTGCCCGAGCACGCGGCGGCCCTGTTTAGCTGCCGTTTGATCGACACTGTGGATGTGGGCACGCATCTGCTGTTTATCGGCGAGGTCGAGGATGCCGAGCGCCTGAGCGACGAGACACCGCTCACCTACGACTACTACCACAAGGTCCTGAAGGGCAAGACGCCTCCGAAGGCCTCGTCCTATCAAGGCTAGAATTGTTGTAAAAACACTTGCATTATTTTATTGAGAACATATACTAATAAGCGAAGTACATCACCAGTCACGTTCGAGAGGAGAACATCATGGCTGAGGAGAAGAAGACGTATAAGTTCGTGTGCGTCGTTTGCGGTTACGAGGTTGAGGTCGATACGCCCGAGCTGCCCGAGGATTATGTGTGCCCGGTGTGCGGCGTCGGTCCCGATCAGTTTGAGCTCGTCGAGGAGTAGCTCGCAGGCACACGGCGAAAGCTGAACATAGCTCTGTCCAAGGGCCCCGGTCGGTCATCCCGGCCGGGGCCCTTTTCTTCCGTCCCCAAGGGATCGCGGCTGCTGTTAGCCGATCCTGTCTGTCGTGAGCCCGGCCGACCGTTTGTCTTAACCTGTAACATCTAGACATCAAAAGCGGGTCTAGATGTTACAGATCGAGACGTTTGCCTGGGTAGGTGCCCCGCCCATCACATCCCTGTCAACAACACGACATCGAGAATCGTCACGACGACACCGATCCCTACAAGCAGCGCGTTGAGCGGGCGCGAGTTGGCGTATTTGTCCATGACACGGCGTGAGCTGGTGAGTCGTATGAGCACAAAGACCGTAATCGGCAGCTGAAGTGACAGCAGTGCCTGACTCCAGATGAGACCTTCAAAAGGATTCGGGACGACCAAGCACGCCGCCACTGCACCGACGAAACAGGCTGCCACCCCGATCGAAGAATGTCGGTCGTGGATGTCGTATTCCTCGTCGAACATGCCCGCGGTGATGGTGCCCGCTGCCATGCCCGCTGTCACGCTACTCGAGAGGCCCGCGAACAGCAGCGCTACCGCAAAGATGGTCGAGCTCGCCGGGCCCAAGATGGGGGAGAGCGTGGCCGCCGCGACGGCGAGGTCGTCTACGACAATGCCGTGCGCAAAGAAGGTCGTTGCGGCCAGGATGACCATGGCCGAGTTGATTGCCCAGCCCACGCCCATCGAAAAGAGTGTGTCGAAGAGCTCGTAGCGCAGACGTTCTTCGATAACCTGCTCGCCTTGGCCTTCGAAGTGCATGGATTGGATGACCTCGGAGTGCAGGAAGAGATTGTGGGGCATAACGACCGCGCCTAGGACACTTACGATAATCGCGGCCGAGCCGGTGGGCATACTGGGCGTGATCCAGCTTGCGGCGGCCTGCGGCCAGTCGACCTTGACCAGCGCGAGCTCGGCCAAAAACGAGAGTCCTACCACGCCTACGAAGGCGATGATCCATCGCTCGGCGCGCTTGTAGGAGCTCGTCATGAGCATCGCCATCGATACTGCCGCCACGATGACGCAGCCCGCGCGCACGGGCAGCCCAAAGAGCATCTGGAGCGCGATCGCACCGCCCAGGACTTCGGCCATGGTGGTGGCGATGGTCGCGAGATAGGCACTGCCGAGCGCCGCGCGCCCAACGAAGCGGGGGAGGTAACGTGTCGTGGCCTCGGCAAGACAGGCGCCCGTGGCGATACCCAGGTGTGCCGCGTTGTGCTGCAGCGCGATGAGCATAATCGTGGACAGCGTGACGATCCACAGCAGCGCGTAGCCAAACTGCGAGCCCGCGGCCATATTGGAGGCCCAGTTGCCCGGGTCGATAAAGCCGACGGTCACGAGCAGCCCGGGGCCGATATGCCGCGCAATGTCTAGGCCTCCGTGACCACCAGTGCGTCGGGAGCCAAAGTGTTGTTTGAGATGGTTGAGCATGGTCGATTCCTGTGTATGGGCGACGTGCCGTTTGCTTGACGCCGCAAAGGATACCCGTTTTGGACTTTAAAGTTAACCATGACTAACAAAATAATTGCGTGCGTTACGCGATTGTTTCGAAACGGGCGGGAAACACAGCGGGCCGGCGATGCTCCTAGTATGCCTATTCAACTGACTGTCTCATATCTAGGGGAGGATCGCGATGCAGGCAGATTCCGCTCAGCAGCAGGGCCTTTATCGCCCCGAATTCGACCACGATGCATGTGGCATCGGCGCGCTTGCCGATATCAACGGTGAGCGCCATCACCAGATTCTGGACGATGCGCTGTCCATTCTGGTCAACTTGGAGCACCGCGGCGGCACGGGACTCGAGAAGAACACCGGCGATGGCGCTGGCATCCTGTTCCAGGTTCCGCATCACTTTTTTCGTAAAGAGGCCCAAAAGTGCGGCCAGATTCTGCCGGCAGAGGGCGACTATGGCGTGGCCATGCTGTTCTTCCCGCAGGACGACAAGGGCGTAGAGGATGCCCGTCGCGTGTTTGAGGAGGGCTGCGCCGAGGCCGGCGTGCTGCTGCTCTTTTGGCGCGAGGTGCCCGTCGACCCGCACGACCTGGGTGAGACGGCCCGTGCCTGCATGCCTACTATCCTGCAGGCCTTCCTGGGCCGCCCCGACGACACGCCGGCAGGTGACGCCTTCGAGCGTCGCCTGTACGTGTGCCGCCGCACTATCGAGAAAAAGGCCGACGCCGAGTTTGCCCTGCGCGACAAGATCTTCTATGTGTGCTCCATGAGCTCGCGCACTATCGTGTACAAGGGCATGCTGGTCGCCACGCAGATGCGCCGCTTCTTCATCGATCTTAACGACGCCGCCGTCAAGACGGCCGTGGCACTCGTCCACTCGCGCTACTCCACCAACACCACGCCCAGTTGGGAGCGCGCGCACCCCAACCGCCTTATCATTCACAACGGCGAGATCAACACCCTCAAGGGCAACGTCAACTGGATTCGCGCCCGCGAGCCCAACCTGTACAGCCCTGTGCTGCAGCACGACCTTGAGCACGTGATGCCCATCATCAACCGCGAGGGCTCCGATTCTGCGATTCTGGACAATGTGCTTGAGTTCCTGGTCATGAACGGTCGCCCGCTCACGCGTGCCGCATCCATGTTGCTGCCCGAGCCGTGGGACCACAACGACAGCCTGAGTGAGGAGCGCCGCGCCTACGACGCTTACCAGTCCATGCTCATGGAGCCGTGGGACGGTCCTGCCGCTATCGCCTTTACCGACGGTCGCACGCTGGGCGCCGCCCTCGACCGTAACGGCCTGCGTCCCGCCCGCTACTATGTGACGCGTGACGGTCGCTTTATGCTGGCAAGCGAGGTGGGCACCATCGAGGTGAGCCCCGAGAACATCCTGACGAGCGGCTGTCTGGGGCCGGGCCAGATGCTCGAGGTCGACTTTGCCCGCGGGCGCGTCATCTACAACGATGAGCTGCGCGCCCGCTATGCCAAGGAAAAGCCCTACCGTGATTGGATTGCCGAGGAGACGCTGACCGTTGACGCGCTCGATGGGCCCGTTGCGGCAACGCCCGCCGAGGACGCCGAGGTGCCCGCCGCCGTGCGTATGGCCAAGCTCGGCTACCACTGGGATGACGTCGACGAGGTCGTGCGTCCCATGGCCCAGCAGGGCAAGGCGCCACTCGCCTCGATGGGCATCGATGCGCCACTGGCCTGCCTGTCAAAGAAGACGCGCTCGTTCTTTGACTACTTCTATCAGCTGTTCGCCCAGGTCACGAACCCGCCCATCGACGCCCTTCGCGAGCATATGGTCACTTCGACCACGCTCTACCTAGGCAACCACGGTAACCTGCTCGAGGATTCCCGCACGGCCTGCCAGCTGGTTCGCCTGGAGCGTCCGCTGCTGAGCGAGGAGGAGTTTGACCGCATCTGCGCCATCGCCCGTGTGGGCTTTGAGACCCACCGTTTCCGTGCCGTGTACCGCCGCGATGCCGGCGAGGGCGCGCTGCAGGCTGCGCTCAAGCAGCTTGCAGAGAACGTTGAGGCCGCGGTCCGCGACGGCGTGAACATCGTGGTGTTGAGCGATCGTGCCGCTGCGGGCGAGGTGCCCGTGCCGTCGCTGCTCGCTGTGGGCTGCGTGCACAACCACCTGATCCGCGCCGGCGTGCGTACCTTTGCCGACATCGTGGTGGAGTGCGGCGACGCCGTGTCCCCGCATGACTTTGCGGCACTGGTGGGCTACTCCGCGAGCGGCATCTATCCGTACAACGCACATGCGTGCATCCGCGATCTGGCGGCACGCGGCGACCTGGACGTGACGGCCGAGCAGGGCATCGCCAACTACAACAAGGCTGCGACCGCCGGTATCGTCTCCATCATGTCCAAGATGGGCATCTCCACGGTGCAGAGCTACCATTCGGCGCAGATCTTCGAGGCTGTGGGCTTTACGCCGGAGTTCGTCAACGCGTACTTCGTCGGCACGGTGAGCCGTGTGGGCGGTATGGGTGTCGAGGACGTTGAGCGCGAGCAAAACGAGCGCTACGACGCCGCGCTCGCTATCCTTAAGAGCCCGGCTCTCGATCAGCTGCCCACGCTGGGTCTGACCAAGTGGCGCCCGCTCGGTGGCGAGGATCACCTGATCGATCCGCAGACTGTCTACTTGCTGCAGACCGCCTGCCGTGAGGACAGCTACGACACCTTTAAGGAGTACAGCGCCCGCCTGCACCGCACCGGTCGTGCCGTGCGCCTGCGCGACCTGCTGGACTTTAATGCCAGCGGCCGTACCCCGGTGGCACTCGACGAGGTCGAGCCCGCGTTCAACATTGTCCGCCGCTTTAACACTGGCGCCATGTCGTATGGCTCCATCAGTAAGGAAGCACACGAGTGCATGGCCATCGCCATGAACCGCTTGCATGGCCGTTCCAACTCGGGCGAGGGCGGTGAGGACCCGCGTCGCGAGACCCCGCTGGCTAACGGCGACTCCAAGAACTCCGCGATTAAGCAGGTGGCGAGTGCGCGCTTTGGCGTGACGAGCCGCTACCTGTGCAGCGCCTTCGAGATTCAGATCAAGATGGCCCAGGGCGCCAAGCCCGGCGAGGGCGGACACCTCCCCGGCAAGAAGGTCTACCCCTGGATCGCCGAGGTCCGTCAGTCCACGCCTGGCATCGGCCTGATCTCGCCTCCGCCGCACCACGATATTTACTCTATCGAGGACCTGGCAGAGCTGATCTTTGATCTTAAGAACGCCAACCCCGGCGCGCGCGTGTCGGTCAAGCTGGTCAGCGAGGCCGGCGTCGGCACCATCGCCACCGGTGTGGCCAAGGGCGCTGCCGACAAGATCTTGATCAGCGGCCACAATGGCGGCTCGGGTGCCGCTGCGCGCGACTCTATCTGGCATGCGGGTCTGCCGCTGGAGCTTGGCCTTGCCGAGGCCCAGCAGACGCTGCTGCAAAACGGGCTGCGCTCACGCGTGGTGCTCGAGGCCGACGGCAAACTCATGGACGGCACCGACGTTGCCGTCGCCTGCTTGCTGGGCGCCGAGGAGTTTGGCTTTGCGACCATGCCGCTCATCTCCATGGGTTGCCTCATGCAGCGCGATTGCCAGCAGGATACCTGCCCCGCCGGCATCGCTACGCAAAACTGCCGCCTGCGTCGCGGCTTCCGCGGCAAGCCCGAGCACGTCGAGCACTTTATGCTCTTTGTTGCCGAGCAGCTGCGCGAGGTCATGGCGAGCCTGGGCTTCCGCACCGTCGACGAGATGGTCGGCCATCCCGAGTGCCTGCGCCAGATCGAGGTCCCGGGCAACCGCAAGGCCAACCTGCTCGATCTGTCGCCCGTGCTGGCGAGCGCGACCTGCGAGTTCGGTGCTCATATCCCGGGTGCCGACGGTCGCCACTTCCTGCCGCAGATGGCCGCGGACAGTGAGCTCGACAAGACGCTCGACTCCACGTTGTTTGTGCCCTATACGGCCGATGCCCGTGCGCACCTGCGTCCGATTCGCTTCCGCGCCGATATCGCCAACGTCAACCGTTGCGTGGGCACCATCCTGGGCAACGCGGTGACCAAGGCGCATCCCGAGGGCCTGCCCGCCGGCTCCATCACCATCGATTGCGATGGCTCGGCCGGTCAGAGCTTTGGCGCCTTCTTGCCGCGCGGCATTACGCTCAACGTGTGCGGCGATGCCAACGACTACTTTGGCAAGGGCCTTTCGGGCGGCGAGGTGTCGGTGCGCCCCAACCCGCATGCGACCTACAAGTTCGACGAGAACATCATCGTGGGCAACGTTGCGTTCTTTGGAGCCACGAGCGGCCGCGGCTTCATTAACGGTCTGGCCGGCCAACGCTTTGGCGTGCGCAACTCCGGTGCCACCGTGGTGGTCGAGGGCTGCGGTAACCATGGCTGCGAGTACATGACGGGCGGTCTGGCGCTCATCCTGGGCGAGGTCGGGCAGAACTTCGCCGCCGGCATGACGGGTGGCGTGGCCTATGTCTTTGACCAGTACGGCACGCTCGATACCCGTGTGAACCACGAGAGCGTTGAGCTCAAGGCCCCGACGGCCGGCGAGCTGGCGCAGGTTCGCGAGCTTATCCAGGAACACGTGGACGCGACGCAGAGTCCGCGCGGCATCAAGCTGCTCTACAGCTTTGAGACGATGAGCAAGCACTTTGTGAAGGTCATTCCGACCGAGTACGAGCGCGTGCTGGCGATTGTCGCCGCGGGCGAGGCCGTGGGAAAGACACATGCGCAGGCCGAGGAGTTGGCGTTTGACATCGTGACCGGTCGCGCGAGCGCCGCGGATGTCGCTCGCTTCGATGCCGCGGGCGGTGCTGCGGGCGCTGTGTCCGTGGCTGCCAGCCCTGTTGCTTCGACCAAGAAGGAGGCGTAAGTGCCATGGGTAAGCCCGGTGCTTTTCTTGATATCGATCGCGTGACCCACGAGCTCCGCCCCGTGAAGGAGCGCAGCCATGATTTTGATCCGCTGTACGTGGAGCTCGACGACGATGCGCGTCGCGCCCAGGCGAGCCGCTGCATGATGTGCGGCGTGGCGTTTTGCCAGATGGGCGCGAGCTTTGGCAAGGCACGCCCGAGCGGCTGCCCGCTGCACAACCTGATTCCCGAGTGGAACGAGCTGGTGTACCGCGGCCGCTGGGACGAGGCTGCCGAGCGTCTGTCACTCACCTCGCCCATGCCCGAGTTCACGAGTCGCGTGTGCCCGGCGCTGTGCGAGGCCGCGTGCAACCTGGGCTCGGTCGACGGCCAGCCCACGACGATTCACGACAACGAGCGCGCGATCAGCGACCATGAGTGGGCCAACGGCGGTCCGCGCCGCTTTGAGCCGGCGGGGGAGGGCGCACCCACGGTTGCCGTGGTGGGCTCCGGTCCTGCTGGTCTGGTGGCAGCATGGGAGCTCGCCCGTCGCGGCGCGCGCGTGACGGTGCTTGAGCGTGACGACCGCCCGGGCGGCCTGCTCATGTACGGCATTCCCAACATGAAGCTCGAGAAGTCCGTGGTCGAGCGTCGCGTGGCACTTATGCGCGAGCTGGGCATTGTGTTCGAGCTGGGTGCTGACGTGAGCGATCCCAAGGTTACCGCCAAGCTCGATGACTTTGACGCTGTCGTGGTGGCTGCTGGTGCCCGTGCCCCGCGCGGGCTTTCGGCTGTGAACATCGATGCGCCCGGCGTGGTGTATGCTGTGGACTACCTGACGGCTTCGACCGTCTCGGTGCTCGACGGCGGCGAGCCCGCGGTGAACGCGCGCGGCCTGGACGTCGTGGTCATTGGCGGTGGCGATACGGGCAACGACTGCGTGGGTACCGCGGTGCGCCAGGGTGCGCGCAGCGTGCGCCAGTTTGAGTTCTTGCCGGCTGCGCCCGATAAGCGCGCGGCGAGCAACCCCTGGCCGCAGTGGCCCAATGTGAAGAAGACCGACTATGGCCAGCAGGAGGCCATTGCCGCCATGGGTGGCGAGATGCGTGCCTGGGGCGTGGATACCCTCGAGGTGCTGCTGGACAAGAAGGGCGCGGCTGCGGGTCTGCGCGTGGTCGATCTGGACTGGTCGGCGGGAAAGCCCGAGCGCATCGCGGGCTCCGAGCACGAGGTACCGGCGCAGCTGGTGCTCATCGCCTGCGGCTTTACGGGTCCCGAGCACGGCGTGTTCGATGCGGTGGGCGTGCCTGTTGCCACCGCTGGTCGTCCGCTGCCGGTGATGGCTGCCGAGGGCTCGCACCTCGCGGCTCGCACGGAGGGTGTCGCCGCGGATGCCGCACCGGTGTACGTGGCCGGTGACGCCCGCAACGGCAGCTCGCTCGTGGTGAGTGCTATGGCCGATGCCCTGGCCTGCGCAGCCGAGGTCGCCGAGGCGCTGGAGCTGTAAAGTAGTCGCCCGCAATCGAATCAACAAGGGCTGTCCCCAACGGCCGGCACATAAGGAACGTCCCTAAGTGCCGGCAGTTGGGGACGTTCCTTTTCTGTCGGCATTCGGGGACACTCCTTGCGGATTTGCGAGCGATTTGCTCGTTTGTCGACGTACGGGTGTTCATTTGTCGACTTCTTGGGCTGTGGTCACCTGTTGTTTCTGTGGTGGCTGCGGGCATCTGACTCAAAAGAGCGGGTTGACCGTCTATGTTTACCTGCGGTTTCTTTGCGGTGCGCTCATTCGGCCAAGTGCCCCGTCAAGTGTTTGGTTAGCATCTGGTTTGCAGTCGAAGGCCTATTTTGCCCGCGCTTGCCTCGGTTGCTCGCCCTCCTCGTAAGCTCAAATTGAGGTCCATCAGTTTGAGGAGGATGCCATGACTGACCAAGTTTTTGACCGAGCACAGCTGGCCGAAGCCGTCGGCAACGATATTGCCGACATGGCTCACTTTTGGATGCTGCGGAAGTTTCAATTCCTGGAGCCGGCGCGCGAGCAGTTCGAGATTATCGTCGATCCGTGGCTCAGCTATTGCGAGGAGCCTTCTCAAAACGAAATCATGGCCTACAACATGGCGTTTACCGATTGGCTGCTGTTTGAGCGCCCCTATCACCATGGCAAGACGCTGTTGGAGCTGTATGTGGACGAGCCGCCAGCGTCAATTTCTCCTGCTTCGCTCGGGCGACTTAAGCAGGTGCGTGACACGCAGTATTTCTCGCGCTTTGGCATTTTGGACAAGGATCCCGCGACTGGCATGGTCGTGCTGAAGGACACGCGCACCGACCGTCGCTTTGACGTCTACGACCCACATATCGTGCAAAAGGAGCACTGGAACGATGGCGCGATTGCGGTGCGACTCGCGTGCGTCGACGATGTCTGGCTGACGGCGGGGCAGCTCTACCTGTATGACATCGCGCGCCTGTGCGACACGGCGGTCGACGGGCCGGGCGCGGTGCATCCCGAGGATTTAGAGGACGGTTTCGACACCTCGCGCATCAGCTTCTTTTTGCGCCTGGTCCGCGACATCATGGGCGCCCAGGGGCGGTACGTGAAGTCGCTCAGCATCTACGAACAGGAATGGGAGTAGGGGATGGGCGGTTGTCGCCTGCCTTGCCTTCTGCCTTTTTGTCTCGATCTGTAGCGTTTGGGGATAAAAAACCGGTCTACCTGTTACAGATCGAGACGTTTGGCACCTGGCTGGGGGAATGTCTCAATCTGTAACATCTACAGGCCAAAACTCGACCTACCTGTTACAGATCGAGATGTTTGCCGACAGCGGCAACGGTGACAATGGTCCATTTGTCCGATGTGGTGGTGACGGAAGTGTCTAATCCCGTTTTCAAACACAAACATGCAACACGTAACACCTTGGCGCGGAATAGGATGCTCGCGCGGCTCACGGAGACGACCGAGCAAGGCGTGCTGCTTGTGACACACGACAATGCCGAGCTCATGTGGTTGCGGCGTCATGTGGGAACCGATGATATTGCGGAGCCCGAGCCGTATTTGTTCTGTTTTCAACATGATTGGGATGCGTTGACGCCGGCGGAGCGAGCGCTGCGGACCGTCAAAGGGCTTGCGGAGTTTCATCCCGATTGGGCGTTTTGGGGTTATGACGCGGCACTTTTGTGGGGTCTGGAGGTGCCGAATGATTTGCTCGGGCCGCGATTTCTTGTTAAGACAGGTTGCTCGGTGACGTTGAGTGCAGGATGTCGGCTGTTGCGTCCGCAGGCGGCGGGCGCACTTGAACAGGTCGACGGCGTGCAGGTGACGTCGTTTTGGCGCACGGCGGAGGATTGCTTGTTGCGTGCGCCGTTCTCCTATGGGTTGGCGATTGCCGATTCCGCACTGCGGGCGAAAGGCGAATCACGTGGGGATTTGTGCGAGCGCCTCCGCGCCGATTGTGAGGGCAGGCGAGGACATCGCAGGGCACAGGTGATTGCGTCGTATGCGGACGGCTTGTCCGAAAACGGCGGCGAGTCTCGCTTGCGGGCGTTCTTTATTGCATACGGTTTTCCGGTGCCAGAGTTGCAGGTGGAGTTTCGCGACCCGCTTGATCCGAGCCAAGTGTTTCGCGTTGATTATTTCTGGAGGCTCGAGGACGGGACGTGCGTGATTGGCGAGCTCGATGGAAAGGGAAAGTATGCCTTACAGAACGACGAGGGTCGGGAGTCGGTCGACCCATTCGTGGCAGAACGTCAGCGAGAGTCTCATCTGACGATGCTCGGGCACAAGGTGCTTCGGTTTACGTTTGATGAACTCAAGATTCCGGGGAAGCTGGCTGAAAAGATGAGACTGGCGGGCATTCCGCAGTGGGCCGATTTGGCTGAGCAGTGGAGGCGGCAGTGGTATGGGCGCTGAGGGGTGTAACTGACGCGGATGTGGTTGTTCCTGCCGAGTTTGTC
>CAUDCB010000059.1 GCA_958447915.1 uncultured Collinsella sp.
GCATAGGCGCGTACACGAAACCCGAAAGAGCATCCCGCATGTCTTCCAGGGCCGCTTTGCCCTCGACGTCCATATTCGCAGCGTTCTGCTCTAGATACCGATCTATTGAACGGAGCTCCCCATCCCTATACCGAACAGCGGAAACGTTATCAGCGTCAGGAAACATCTCGACCAGAGCCGGGGCCAGCATCGTCGTCGACATTGCAATCGCGCATACGGCGAGGGTAGGAGAACGCAGGAGCAGTTTCCCCATCGTTCTTACGTATGCAACGGCGGAGGCACAAGCGCTCGAACGAGTTGCCGCTCTCGATGCAGTGAAGGAACCTCTCTCAAGACAAATCGGGGATATCGGGCACGCGCAGCCGCTCTTTCCAGCAACGCAAAGCAGGCTAATTGCCAGCACCTCGATCCCGATTGCGCATACGAGGGCAATCGCGCCACGCTCGAAGCAAAGTCCAGGCAGATTCACTATCTGCGTTGTCGGGTACGGGCTATAGGCGCCGACGGTCAACTCAGTGTTCGCATACGTAAGGGGATTCAACAGGGCGAACTCACGTAAAGCGATGGATCTTCCGTAATACCCGGGAACCATCGTCACCCCCATCAGGGCACATACGAACACGATTCCAAGCGTAGGGTTATTGGCAATCTTCACGGCAAGGTGAACGACAAGCGAGATGAACGCTGCCACCAAGAATTGCAAGATGGCCGTCTGCGCGAACACCAGCCAAGCCGGTTTGATAACCGGAGTCGCATATTGAATGTAGCCTATCGGATAGAACGGCGAGCCCGGGCCATTCTTCACAAGCGCGGCGATTATCCCTGGAAGATTGATGGCGAGGACGGCAAGCATTGCAAAAACACTCGCCCATACGCTCGATGCAACAAGTCTACCCAGCTCGCCCATCGGTGCCTGGATGATGAGCTTTTCACGTTTGTTAAGACGCGCGGCAAGGAACGAGACGGCAACGGCCGTTGCGACCCATAGCAAGTACTCCTTCGATCCGTCATAATAGGTGTACTCTCCATCCGATATCTGCAGAAACGGAAGTAGGGGAGAGAGCGGTGCCAAGATAAGACGTCCCGCGGCAAGAGGGTACAGAAGCGCGGGCATGCTTGATGAAGAGGTATAGACACCGTCCTCCCCCGCATTCACAAGCGCATCCGCATAGGATGCTGACAATTCCTGCTCAACACGGGTTATTCCCGACTCGAGGTATTCGACCCGTCCGTCGATGCCAGCCGCGCTCCTGAAGACGGGCAGAGCACAAAGAACCATCAACGCAACAACGACAACACAGAGCGACCTGGAGGAGAGAAGCGACCTAAAGATCGCCTTCGAGATTTTGAGCATATTCATCGCCAACCTTAACCTCATCCAGTCGGAACAGAGGGGCCGAACAAAATGCTCGGCCCTTATTACTTGCCGGCAAAGTCAATTTAACATAAACTGTTAAAAAGTAACCTGAGTTTTTTAAATTCTTCGGAGGTTATTATGAGTTCCGACAATCGCACTCCCCGGCTTCATTCCTTCCGCATCGCATGTGCGATAGCCTCTGCGACCCTTTGCGCCACCGCCATCGCACAAGTGGCGTTCTCCTTAAAGCCAGCAATCGAAGTGCTCGACAACCCTGTAATTGCAGACTCCCCCGCGTATCCAGCCCTTGCGATCTCGACATTGGTCCCTGCCGTCATCGGTATCGCTACGACCATCCTCAGCGCCGTTCTCGTGTGGACGATCAAGAGCGGAGACCCCTTCAAGAAAGGGTCTGCGACATGCTTGAAGGTGCTCGGCATTCTCTTCGTTGTTCAAGCTGCCACCAGCCTCTACGCCGGCTCACTCAAAACCTCCGTTTCGATGTTTGGCGGCGAGGGGGCCGTCGGCGCCCAAGAGATCGCTTCATCATTCGATTGGACCTCTCTGGTTCTCGGCATCGTCCTGTTCATGCTTTCCCAGCTCTTCTTGTACGCCCGAGAGCTGTACCTCGACTCCGACGAGATTGCGTAAGGAAACGCCATGCCCGTAATTGTTCGCCTCGACAAGATCATGGCCGAGCGAAAAATTTCCTCGAACGAACTTGCCGAAAGGATTGGAACCACGCCCGTGAACCTGTCCCGTATTAAAAAAGGGCATATTCGCGGCATTCGCTTCAACACACTCGAGCAGCTATGCCTCGCCCTTCGTTGCCAACCCGGAGACCTTCTCGAAGTCATGAGCGAAGAGGATGCCCGAAAGGAGTTCGGACTCGATTGGTCCGCCGAGGATTAGAGGGCGGTCGTACTCGCCCTGCACACGGGGATGCGAATCGGCGAGGTCTGCGGCCTTCGGTGGTGCGATGTGGATTTCGAGACGGGCCTGATCTCGATCAGACACTCGGTGGCGTACGCGAAGGGAATGGGTTCGTTCATCAAGGACACCAAGACCCATGACGCCAGGGGTATCCCCATCGACCCGGTCGGCCTACTCCCCTTCCTGAAGGAGACCCACGAGATCGACTGCGGAAAGCTGCGCTTGCGCGGCCTTACCGGGGCGGTCGAGATCGGGGACTGCTACATCCTGTCGGAGCCGGGCGCAACCTTCGCGACGACAAGCTATATCCGCAGGGCGTTCAAGACGTTCTCGGAGACCAACGGCCTCATGGGCACCAACGACGAGCTGATCACGTTCCACGGCCTTCGCCACACGTTCGCAACGCAGTGGATCCGCCAAGGCGGCGATATCAAGGCGCTCCAATCGATCCTCGGCCACAAGGACGCCATGGCGACGCTCAACGTCTACGCCGACATCGAGCCCATCTCCAAAATCCATAACATGCTGCGCGCCACGCCGTGCCTTTGGCGCGGGCACCTCGGGCCGAGGGTCGATCCGGGTCCCATGTTCCAACAGAGGATCCAGGAGTCCATCGAGACGCTCCAGGCGTTCGGCTACGGCATCACCGAGCCGGACGACCGAAATATCGCCATACGCGACGTGAAGACGAACAGTTGGCTCTAGCTCACCGAGTACGCGGCAGTGCTGGGCCCATCCCAACTGAGGTCACGGTGGTCCGATAGGGGCGCCGCCCGCGGCATGCGCCGCGGAGCGGTATCCCCTACCGAAGGGCGGGGATGCCCTCCGCTTCCAGTTCGGAATCAGCCGTCGGAGGCGTTCGGCTGACTGCGGGAACGGCCTGTCCGCTCAATGTGTTCGGCTGAGATCGGAAATCAACCCAACACGAGCCGGACACGCGCCAGACGGCTCTTCCCCGTACGGCCTTCCCCCTTACGCTCATGTTGCAGGCATGTAACGCCGCAGCGAGCGCGCCTTTTTTGCGCCAGACAGGTACAATGATGAACACTGTACCGTAGCGGAGCGCCCCGCGCGCGCCGCAATCACGCGAAAGGGTTTCCCATGGCCGAGATCTCGTCCTCCCGTATCGTCATCACCGTCCTTGGCAAGAACCGCCCCGGCATCGTCGCCGGCGTCACCCGTGTCCTAGGCGAGGCCAACGTCGACATCCGCGACATCACGCAGTCCATTATCGAGGACATCTTCACCATGACCATGCTGGCCGATACCGCCGAGTCCAAGCTCGACTTCGCCGAGCTGCAGAAGGCGCTGGCCGAGGCCGGCGAGCTTTCGGGCGTCAACGTGTCCATCCAGCGCGAGGACGTCTTCAACTTTATGTACCGCCTGTAGCGAGCAAGCCGCTGGGGATAGCCTGACGCGCGCATGCCCATGCAAGTCACCCCGATGCGGCCCGGAGAGGAGCGCGCATGGCCTACGACGCCAAGAAAATCTATTACCGCTTCGATGACCACTTGAGCCGCCTGGTTCTGGATTACGAAGCAAGCCGCCAGATTTCGCCTGAGAGCGAAAGCCTCTACCACGGCCTGCCGACCGACCCTTATGACGAGGGCCTGTTTGTTGAGCACAATGTCAAGCGCGGCCTGCGCAATGCCGACGGCTCGGGCGTGGTCGCGGGCCTCACTCGCATCTCGGATGTGCACGGCTACAACAAGGTCGACGGAAAGGTCGTGCCCGATCAGGGCAAGCTCACGCTTCGCGGCTACAGCATCGAGGATCTGGTCAACAATGCCCAGGCCGAGAATCGCTATGGCTACGAAGAGGTCGCCTACCTGCTCATCACGGGCTCGCTGCCCAACAAGGAAGAGCTCGACGGCTTTTGCGAGCGCCTGGGCGCCTTTAGACATCTGAGCGACGAGTACGTCAAAGAGTTCCCTATGACCACGGTGTCGTCGAGCATCATGAATGTGCTTCAGCGCGCCGTGTTGTTGCTCTACGCCTTCGACGCCGAACCCGACGCCATTACGCCCGAGCACGAAATCGACGTCGCCATTTCCATGCTCTCCCGTCTCCCCCGCATCGCCGCCTTCGCGCATATGGCCTCGGTCGCCAAGCGCCGCGGCTCCGAGGTTCATGTGCCGCACCCCACGCCCGGCCTTTCCACCGCCGAGACCATCCTGCAGGTGTTGCGCGGCGGCATGGCATTCAACCGTGACGAAGCCATGCTGCTCGACGTGATGCTCATGCTGCATGCCGAGCACGGCGGCGGCAACAACTCCACGTTTGCCTGCCGTGTGCTGTCCTCCTCGGCCACCGACCCGTATTCCGCCTACGCCGCGGCCATCGGCTCGCTCAAGGGCCCGCGCCACGGCGGCGCCAACGCCAAGGTCGTGTCCATGCACGAGGACATCCGTGCGCATGTCTCCAATTGGGAGGACGAGGACGAGGTCGCAGCCTACCTGGGCAAGATCCTCGACAAGCAGGCCTTCGACGGCACGGGTCTCATCTACGGTATGGGCCACGCCGTCTACACGCTGAGCGACCCGCGTGCCGAGGTGTGCCGCCGTTACGCACGCACGCTTGCCGCCAAGAAGGACCTGGGCGATGAGTTCGCGCTCATCGAGCGCATCGAGCGCCTGGCACCGCAGGTGATGCGCGAGCACGGCATGACCAAGCCCATCTGCGCCAACATCGACCTGTACACGGGCTTTATCTACAAGATGCTCGGCGTGCCCGAGACGCTCTTTACACCGCTGTTCGCCGTCGCCCGCATGGCCGGCTGGTCGGCGCACCGCATGGAAGAGCTCTTCTGCGCGCACCGCATCATCCGCCCGGCATACCGTCCGGTGATCGAGCCGCTGGAGTACAAGCCGCTCGCCGACCGCTAGGACGCGGACCGTTATAGAACCCGAGCGTGGCCAGGGCATCACCGCCCTCGGCCACGCTTTTTATGCCAGTAGAAAGGGCTGCATCGAATGATTGTGTTTTCCGATATGGATGGAACGCTGCTGACGAGCGATAAGCAGATGAGCGACGCCACCTGGACGATGCTCGACGAGCTTGCGCGCCGCGGTGTTGAGTTTGTGCCCTGCACGGGGCGCCCGCTGTCGGGCATCTTTGAGCCCATCCTCGCCCACCCCGCCGTACACTACGCGGTCTGCGCCAACGGTGCCAGCGTCTGGCAGCTCGACGACGGTACGCCCACCGATGCCTCACGTGCTACGCGCATTTTGAGCCGACCGCTCGACCGCGCCATCGCCCACCGCGTCCATAGCATTGCCGCCGGCCACGATGTGACCTTCGATATCTTCGCGGACGGGCAGTGCTTCCTCCCCCGCTCGCTCTACGAGCGCCTGGACGAATTCTGCGGCGGCGACCCCCACATCGCAGCTTCGCTCAAGCGCACGCGAACGCCGATCGACATGGATATCGACAGCAAGATCGACGGAGTCGAGACACTCGAACGCATCGCCATGTACTGGCACGACCCAGCCGATCGCGACGCCATCGCGGCAGCGCTCGACACGCTCGAAGGCATCGAGGTCACGCGTTCGTACGCCATGAATATCGAGGTCATGGGCGAGGGAGCCACCAAGGGAACGGCCCTCACGTGGCTATGTGAGCACCTGGGCGAGCGTCTCGCCGACGCCTGGTCGTTCGGCGACAACATCAACGACATCCCCATGCTGCAGGCAGCGGGCCACGGCATGGCCATGATCAACGCCGAGCCCGAGGACCGCGAGGCCGCCGACGCCATCACCGAATACGACAACGACCACGACGGCGTCGCCCGCACCATCATGGCCGCCCTCGCCTAGCAGCAGCAACCCGGCAGAAAAGGAACGTCCCCAGCTGTCGGATTAAGCGAGGCCCTCTAGCACGTGACGAAGCTCCTGTTGAACAGCGTGGTCGCGGTTGCAGCCTACGACGCGATCGGCAACCGCTTTGAGCGCGGGGCGCGCGTTTTCCATCGCGCAGCCCGTGCCGACAAAGCGAATAATCTCGTAGTCGTTCATCGAGTCGCCAAACGCCATGATCTCGTCGCGTCCAATGCCGTAATGCTCCGCAAGCTGTGCGATGCCCGAGGCCTTCGACACACCGGGCTGCATGGCATCGATCCACGCGTTGCCCGAAGGCGCGAAAGAGAACAGGTCGCCCAGCTCGCGCTGCAACACGTAGGCGTTGTCCATCACGTTGCCGTCATCGCAGATAATCGATGCCTTGATGATATTCACATGCGGATCGGGCAGTCCCCAAATGCGTTCGGCGTTGGGCAGATCTTTGTCGATCTCGCGGACAAATTTGTCCTCGTCGTCGAGCAAAAAGGACTTGGTGCGATCAAAGAGCGCCAGATGCATGTTAGGAAACATCTTGACCGTGCGCGCGAGCTTGCGGACGGCGAGATGAGAATATACCTCGCGATCGACCTCAACCCCTTCTGCATAGACCTGCGCACCATTCGCCGCGACAAAGTCCATCTTGTCGCGAACGGGCGCAAAGAACTCGCATAGGCGGTCGTAACGGCGGCCCGAGGACGCAGCAAAGTGCACGCCATGCTCGCGCAGGGCCTCAATCAGCTCATATGTCTCGGGCGGTACCTGGCTATTCTCATCAAGCAACGTGCCGTCCATATCGGATGCAATCAGTTTAAACATAGAAAAGCTCCCTTCGGGCTTGATGGAATCGGACGTATATCCAAAATCACCGTACCCAAAAGGAGCTCAGATAAGACTCTGCGGGCGTAAACGTTACAAGGACCTAGCAAATAGCTCACGCGCGCCGGATGTCCCACGGCCGCAGCGTCAGGCGACACGCCACCCCGACGGCTAGTCGTTTAAGAACGTCCCCGATGACTAGTCGGCGTAGGTGAAGGTCGTGACGTCGAACATGCCCTCGGGACGGATGCGAAGCGTCGGGATGACCGGCAGGGGCAGGAAGATGATGCCCATGATGGGGTCGAGCGGCGGCTCAATACCCATGGCGCGCGCCTTGACCATAAAGTCGTCGTGCTGCGCCGCCACGTCCTCGGCCGCGCCCTCGCTCATCAGGCCACCGAGCGCCAGCGGGATGCGCGCTACGACCTCGCCATCGCGTACCAGCACGTGACCGCCCTGGCCAACAGCCTCGACGGCAGCCATCATATCGGCCGCGTTGTCGCCCACCACGCACACGTTGTGCGAATCGTGGCCGATCGTCGAGGCGATGGCACCGCCCGTGATGGTAAAGCCGCGCACCCAGCCGCGACCGATGTGCTTGCCAACAAGACCCAGGCCCGCAGGGCCATCACCGTCGGCACCCTCGGCCTGCAGTGACACGCCGCGGCCGTGGCGCTCGATCAGCATAATGCGGCGCAGGCCCTCGACACTCTCGGGGCGAGCCATACCCGTGATGGCCTTACCCGGCACCACGTCAATCACGGCCTCGCCCGGCTTAAAGGCGTAGTCGAATACATCGAGCGAAAGCTTCGGCAGCTTAACGGAAGCACGCAGCTCATCGGCAAGGGCCGCAACCTCGGCCATCTCGGGTGCGATCTCGCCCACAAAGGTGCCGTCCTGCGCCACCAGAGCACCGGCGGCATATACGCGATGCGGAGCCGTGGCAAACGTCAGGTCATTGAGCACCAGCAGGTCGGCACGCTTACCCGGGGCAATCGCACCACGGAGCTCATGCGGGTCGCGGCAGCCGTGATCCAGGCCAAACGCCTCGGCCGTGGAGAGGGACGCCATAGAGATAGCGACCACGGGGTCGATACCGGCCTCAATCGCCACGCGGCAGGCATTGTCGATCATGCCGGTCGCAAGCGCATCGGAAGGGGCGCGGTCGTCAGTCGCAAAGCAACAGCGGCGGGCGCGCGCGGGATTCTCCAGCAGCATCGGCGACAGGTTGGCCAGGTCATGGCTGCACGTACCCTCGCGCAGCATCACGTACATGCCGCGGGACAGCTTGTCGAGCGCCTCCTCGGGAATCGTCGACTCGTGGTCGGCGATAATACCCGCTGCAGCATAGGCGTTGAGATCCTTGCCGGCAACGAGCGGAGCATGGCCATCGACCTGCTTTGACGGCGTCTGGTTGGCAGCATCGATGCGAGCGCAGGTCTCGGGATCGGCCATAAAGACGCCCGGCAGGTTCATCATCTCGCCCAGACCAAAGACATCGCCCGGATGCTCGCCAAAAAACGCCTGCATATCGGCGGCGGTGATGACGGCACCGGCCTGCTCATCGGGCAGTGCGGGCACGCACGAGGGCATCATGTACTTGATGGAAATGGGCGCGCGACGACCGTCCTCGATCATAAAGCGTAGGCCGTCGAGGCCCGCCACGTTGGCAATCTCGTGGCTGTCGGCAATGGCGGTGGTGGTACCGCGCGTCGCCGCCATGCGCGCATACTCGGCGGGGCGGATGTTCGAGGACTCAATGTGCAGATGTCCGTCGATAAAACCGGGGGCGAGATAGCGACCCTGGCAGTCGATAACCTCGGCAGCCTCATAGGTACCGGCGGCATCGTCGCGACCGTTGTAGAGCACGCCGACGATTACGCCGTCCTTGACGGCAACGCTGCCACGCGCCACGCGCTGACCGTACACGTCGACAATCTGCGCATTGGTAAACAGCGTGTCGACGGGCACGCGACCCTCGGCGGCCTCGATCACAGACCTCATGACCTCAACGGACATACATACTCCTTTAACCGTAGAAAACAGCTGCGGAGCGGACGAGCCTTCACCGCAGCAAGCCAATAGCCATTGTATGCCCAAACGATGGGCCAACAATACGCCCCTCCGCTTAACGGCACACGCCGCTTGGCGCGATGGGGACAGGTTGCTTTGCACCAATGACAAGGAGTGTCCCAAAGTGCCGGCACAAAAGGAACGTCCCCAAGTGCCAAAAAGGCCGCAGTCGGAATCGTTCCGGCTGCGGCCTTGTTGCACTTGTGAGGTCAACTTGCTCGTTAGACCAACTTGAAGCCCTTGCGCTTGCCTACGGAGAGGGTGTCGCCCAGCTTGAGGGCGCTCGGGTCGATGTTGTAGCTCTTGGGAGCCACGGCCTCGCCGTTGATCTTGACGCCGCCGCCGTCAATGTCGCGACGGGCCTGGCCGGCGCTCGCCGAAAGGCCCAGGTCCTTAAGCAGGCCTGCGAGGTAGATCTGGCCCTCGTCGTTGACGGTCAGCTCGACATGCTTCTCGGGGAAGTCGGCAAGCTGGCCCTCCTTGAACACGCGGTCGAACTCGGCCTGGGCCTCGTCGCCGGCACCGGCGCCGTGATAGGTGTCGCACAGGTCGCGGCCCAGCGCGCGCTTGAGCTCATAGGGA
Source organism: uncultured Collinsella sp. (assembly GCA_958447915.1). Classification (GTDB taxonomy): domain Bacteria; phylum Actinomycetota; class Coriobacteriia; order Coriobacteriales; family Coriobacteriaceae; genus Collinsella. Next base: position 9,598 of record CAUDCB010000059.1, read on the forward strand.
TCGGCGGAACCGTCGGCCAGGGCAGCGTCAATCTTGTCGACCTCGGCCGGGGTGAGCGAGCTGGCCAGACGATAGTACTTGCCGATCATCTCGTCCGGGATGGACATGGTCTTGCCGAACATGTCCTTGGGAGCATCGGTCAGGCCGATGTAGTTGCCGTAGGACTTGGACATCTTGCGCACGCCATCGGTGCCCTCGAGCAGCGGCATGGTAAGCGCGATCTGCGGCTCCATGCCCATCTTCTCCATGAGCTCGCGGCCGGCGAGCAGGTTGAAGAGCTGGTCGGTGCCGCCCATTTCCACGTCGGCCTTGATCTGAACGGAGTCGAAGGCCTGCATCACGGGGTACAGGAACTCGTGCAGGGCGATCGGCGTCTGGGACTGGTAGCGCTTGGTAAAGTCATCGCGCTCGAGGATGCGGGCGACGGTGAACTTGGAGCACACCTGCAGCAGGCCGGCCAGATCCATCGACAGGATCCAGTCGCCGTTGTGCACGATGGTGGTCTTCATGGCCTGGCTCACGTAGGTCTCGGCGTTGGCCTCGATCTGCTCCTGCGAAAGCTGCGGGCGGGTGGAGTTCTTGCCCGAAGGATCGCCGATCAATGCGGTGCCGTTACCGATGATGAGGGTGACCTTGTGGCCCAGGTCCTGGAACTGACGCATCTTGCGCAGGGGCACGGCATGGCCCAGGTGCAGGTCGGGGCTGGTGGGATCGACGCCGAGCTTGATGTTGAGGGGCTCGCCCTTCTCAAGCTTCTTGCGAAGGTCGGCCTCGGGGACAATCTGCGCTGCGCCCGAGGTGATGATACGCATTTGCTCGTCGACAGACAGCATTGGGTATCCTCCTTTTGCTATAGCACCCTCACCGGATACGGCGGTGCTCGAAGTTCATAAACCCACTAATAATAACCAAAACGGCGCGGCCGAACACCATAAACACGACAAAACTAGAAACGCCTAACACCGCGTAAACCACCACCAAAATCTTCACCACAGCATACGCCAAAACCACCA
>CAUDCB010000060.1 GCA_958447915.1 uncultured Collinsella sp.
ACCGAGCCGTACGCTTGAACTGAGAAGGGGGAGGCCTCGCGGCCTCCCCCTTTTTGCGTTTGCGGTGCATAAATGACTCATTTACGCCAGACGATTTAATTCTTTTTGGTATTGAGCCTTTATTTAAAGAAGATAAATCGAATAACAAGGGCAACTGCCATGGCCACAATGATCAAAAGCAGGATTGTCAGTCGATGCTGCTTGCGTCGTTTACTTGACGAAACGAAGATCGATTTTCCCTGTTTTGGCGTTTCGAGATAGCGAGCCGAATGCGTCAAGGTTTGCTTTGGTCGAGGACCTCTATGTTGATTGGCGGCGGATGCTTTCAGTGGCTCCTCACTAGCTGCGCTGTTTTTAGATAATGGTGCGTCCTTCAGATATACAGGGTCTCCCGAGGCCACGCCCATATGTTTACGTCCCGTTTGGGCATCCTCGAGTGTTTGATATCGATTTCTCGTCACATACTCGGGCTCAGGATCATTAATGGGCTCTTGCGAGATGTGGGGGCGATGGAACCGTGGCGGCTGCGTGGAAGTATCTTCCCCCTGCGTCGGCATAAACATTTTGTTCTGGTTTTGGTCGTCCATGATGCCCTTTAGCTCGTTACCAACAACGTGTACGCGCTCATTGTAAGCCCCTTGCTATTTGTAGCTGCGAACATACTTGTTATTTAGGCTCTGGTTCAAAGAACCTTAACCTTACTAAAACCTTAGTCACACACACTTAGATATGCTTATAGTACTGGACTCAAAAAACTTTATAGTCCATGTATATATAAGCACTGTGTGGGCATATATAAGAGCGTCAAAAGAAGTCCCAGTCACCTAGAAGATGGCTCGGCAGTCCTAAAAGGAGTGGTAAACATGGCAAGCATGGTTCCTTATCGTTCGGTTTTTGGCGTTCGTCCTTCTGCTAGCTCGCTGTTCGATCTGTTTGATGATATGACCGACCTTGCAAACAACTCGATTGCTTCCAAGGCGTTTCCCGTTGACGTTGAGGATAAGGGCGACGGCTATGAGGTCAAGGCCTATCTGACCGGTGTCGCCAAGGACGATATCGATGTCGAGCTCAATGAGGGCCGTCTGTCCATTAGCGTGAATGTCGAGGAAGACGAAGAGAACGAGGGCAAGAACTTCCTGCAGAAGGAGTTCAGCTCGTACAGCGCGACGCGTGGCGTGTATCTAAAGGACGCTTCGAGCGAGGGCCTCTCGGCTAAGTACGCTGACGGCATCCTGACCGTTACGGTTCCCAAGATCGTCGAGAAGAAGAACGTTACGAAGATCTCCATCGACTAACTTCGTTGGTGTTCTGCGCTATTAAAAGACAGCAAAAGGGGCTGGGAAGCGATTCTCGGCCCCTTTTGCTGTCTAGGACAGTCTATTGAATGGTTGCCGGCTGATACTGACTCGCAGGGCGTATCGAGAGTTTTCGCGATCCTTGGAGAAGGGTTGCGGAGCTGCCGACCTCGTCATCCAGGGTTGCGGCCAGAGCTTTGGCATAGCTTTTGACGGTAAGGCTCGGACGATTGTTATCTTGGCTGATATGCATGGCAATGAGCTGTTCGGTGCGATCGGTAACAAGTGCGCGCGCGGCTTCGGCGGCTTGGCCATTGGAGAGGTGTCCCCTTGCAGACAGGATGCGCTCCTGAAGAAAGCGGGGATATTCTCCCTCGCGCAGCATGGTCACATCATGGTTGCTTTCGAGCGCGAGGACTCGACAATCTTCGAGGGTGTTCATGGCTTGGCTCGATAGCTCTCCGGTGTCGGTGGCAAAGCCGATGGAATCATCGAGGGCGTCGAATCGATAACCGACTGGATTGATGACATCGTGTGATGTTGAGTAGGTTTGCACGTGGATGCCGGCAATGGACAGGGTGTCGCCGGGATCGAATTCCTCGACAGGCAGATGAGAAAGATTTTCTTTGTTCGAAAGAGTGCCCCTGCTGGCAAAGAGGGGGCCGTGCCAGTGCTTGCACCAGACATCGAGGCCCTTGATGTGATCGCTATGCTCATGAGTAATGAGAAGAGCCGAGACGTTGTCTGCCGAGAGCCCCAGTTCTGCCATGCGCTTTAATGTCTCGCGGCGGGACAGGCCATCATCGATCATGATGAGACCTTGCGGTCCCTCGATGAGCGCGCAGTTGCCTTTTGAGCCGCTGCCGAGGATATGAAGGTGCAGACGAGACATAAGATTCCAAAGGATACAATGGGTGCGAACGAATAGAGGAGGAAGCAAATGCCAACGGTATCTCAGCACTATGGACATCATGCCGCGCCGAGGACGGATAAGAGCGCCCTGGCAACGCGGCAGGCCGCTGCCCCCGTAGTGCTCATGGTATCAGGCGGTGCGGACTCGACGGCGCTGCTCCTTATGGCTTGCACATCAAAGTTGGATATCCAGGACGGGCGCGGCGTCGCTCCCATTGCGCGCGAGCGATTGCACGTGCTGCATGTAAACCATCATCTGCGCGGGGAGGCATCCGATGGCGACGAGGCCTTTGTACGTGACCTGTGCGCGCAATACGGCTTGCCGCTGTGTGTTGAGCATGCCTATTTTGATGACGAATCGGGCAATATCGAGGCTGCGGCTCGCGAGGTGCGCTATGCCGCGGTACGGAGATATGTTCGCGAACTTTGTGCCGAATCGGGCGCACCGCGGACGGCGGCTCGTATCTGTACCGCGCATACTTCGTCGGACCGCGCGGAAACATTTTTGATGAACGCCATTAAGGGGTCGGGCCCGGCTGGGCTTTCGAGCATTCCCCGTCGAAGGAATATCGTGGTGCGCCCCTTGCTTGACCTAACTCATGGCGAGCTCGTGAACTATCTGCAGGTGCATGGTCAGCCATGGCGGGAGGATGAGAGCAACGAGGACGTTTCGTACCTGCGCAACTATGTGCGCCACCGGGTGATGCCGGTGGTGGCACAGCGCAACGCGAACGTCTGCAAGACGATTGGTGCCGCTTGCGAGATCCTGGGCGACGAGGATGCGTTTTTGTCTCAGCTTTCGGCACAGGCGTTTCGAAGCTGTCTGCGCAAGGAAGTGTCGGGTGCGCTGGTCCTCGACGCGCGCCGCCTTGCTGCGGCCGAGGTGGTGATTGCGCGGCGCATGGTGCGACTGGCAATTAAGCGCATCGACCCCGATGCTCGGCCGGAGATGCGGCATGTGGAGCGCGTGCTCGCCTGTGTTGCCGAGGGTGCGGGCTCGGTCACACTCCCGGCGGGAATTGATGCGCGCGTGGAGTTTGGAATGCTGGCACTCAAGGCTCCGGTGGCGCGCGAGGGCTTAGTTGCCGACTGGATTTCCGTTCCCGGGCGCCTGTCGTTGGGGGCGGGGCGTATGCTGGTGGCCGAGCCGATGGCCGTTGAGCCGGGATACGATGTCGTGCGTCGAGCCCGCGAGCTTGTGGCTGCCGGAGAGGTGGCCGCTATCGTGGATGCGGCAGCCTTGGGCTTTGCCGACCGCGATAGCGATCGGATGCTCGCTGGCTCGTGCGGAGAGATTCCCGCTGAGGCTCGATCGGCGCGCTTGTGGGTGGATAACCCTGTGCCGGGGGATGTGATGTGCCCGCTGGGAATGAGTGGTCGAAGCAAGAAAGTGTCCGACCTGCTCAACGAGGCGCGCATTCCCGTTTCCGAACGCTCTGGCGTGCCCGTGGTAAGAACGGCTCCGGGAGGAGCTGTGGTGTGGGTCGCGGGCGTTCGGGCCGACGAGCGTTTTAAATGCACGGCTGCAACGCGCGTGGCATATCTGCTCCGCGTAGTCGATGCGGAATAGCGCCTTGCGCCTACTATTCTGTGCGACGTTGACGGTATTCCTGCGCTGATGGCGCACGGGCTGGTAAATATACCCCGTGCGCTGCTAGAATGTGTAGTTCGCGTCCATACGGCGGTGTGTGGGCGATAAGCACAAGAAAGGGTTGTCATGGCTTCTCAACATCCGGATATCGAGAAGGTTCTGTTTACGCAGGAGGATATCGACGGTATCGTCTCTCGCCTAGGCGAGCAGATTACTCGCGACTACGCGGGTAAGGATCTGGTGCTGATTGCGGTCCTACGCGGCGCCGTGGTCTTTATGGGCGACCTGATGCGCAAGATCGAGCTGCCGACCAACATCGATTTCATGGCTGTTTCGAGCTACGGCGACGGCGTGAAGTCCTCCGGCATCGTGCGTATCATTAAGGACCTGGATATCGACATCCGCGGTCGCGACGTGCTGATCGTCGAGGACATTCTGGACTCGGGCCTGACGCTCAAGTACCTGATGAAGAACCTCGAGAGCCGCAAGCCCGCTTCTCTGGAGGTCGCCGCCTTCCTGTGGAAGGACGTTGAGGACCGTACCTCGGCCGTCACGCCCAAGTATGTTGGAACCCATTGCCCCGATGCCTTTGTGGTGGGCTACGGCCTCGACTATGCCGAGCGCTATCGCAACCTTCCGTATCTGGGCATTTTGAAACCGGAGGTTTATTCGTAAGATGCCCGACGACCGTAACGATAACAATTCCCAGACTCCCCGGGAGCCTAAGATCCCGGGGATGCCCGGAGGCAAGAAGCCCACGCGTACGGGCTGGCTGTATTTTATTTTGGCTTGCGCGCTTCTGGGCTACGCCTTCTTTAACATGGGCTCCGGCTTTGCCAATTCCAGCAATACCGTAAAGCTCGCGACGAGTGAGATGGTCAATGCCATTAAGCAGGACCGTGTCGAAGATTTGACCTATACGGTTCAAGACGGAAGCGTGGCGGGCCATTACTGGAAGACAAAAAAGGACAAGGGCGACACGAGCGAGCTCAAGAGCTTCTCCTCGACCTATGTCGGCTCCGATTCGCTTGCCGAGCTTATGGCAGAGCACCCCGATACCAAGTACATCGTCAACACCAATGACCCCGATTTTTGGGCCGACTTTGCGATGAGCGCGCTGCCGACGATTGCCCTGATCGTCATCATGTTCTACTTTATGCGCCAGATGATGGGCGCCAACAACAGGAACATGCAGTTTGGCAAGACCAACGCCAAGACCAACGAGGCAACGCGCCCCAAGGTCAAGTTTGAGGATGTTGCCGGTGTAGACGAGGCAGTCGAGGAGCTCGAGGAGATTCGCGACTTTTTGAGCGATCCGGACCGCTATCGCAAGCTGGGCGCCAAGATCCCGCGCGCTGTTTTGCTGGTGGGCCCTCCGGGTACCGGTAAGACGCTGCTGGCCAAGGCCGTTGCCGGCGAGGCCGGTGTGCCGTTCTTTAGCATCTCGGGCTCCGACTTTGTCGAGATGTTCGTGGGCGTCGGCGCCAGCCGCGTGCGCGACCTCTTTAAGGAGGCCAAGTCTCAGGCCCCGTCGATCATCTTCATCGATGAGATTGATGCCGTGGGACGTCAGCGCGGAGCCGGCTTGGGCGGCGGTCACGACGAGCGCGAGCAGACGCTCAACCAGCTGCTGGTCGAGATGGACGGTTTTGAGGAGAGCGAGTCGGTCATCCTGATCGCCGCCACCAACCGCCCCGACATTCTGGATCCGGCGCTGCTGCGTCCCGGCCGTTTTGACCGTCAAGTTACGGTCGACCGTCCAGACGTAAAGGGCCGCGAGCAGATCTTGCGCGTGCATGCCGAGAACAAGCCGATGGACGAGGACGTTAAGTTTGAGAAGCTCGCCCAGATGACCGTTGGCTTTACCGGCGCCGACCTGGCGAACTTGCTCAATGAGTCTGCACTGTTGGCTGCCCGCCGTCATCGTTCTGTGATCTCGATGGACGAGGTCGAGGAATCGATGGAGCGCGTGATTGCCGGACCGCAGCGCAAGGGTCGCGTGATGACCGAAGCTGAGCGCACCACGATTGCCTACCACGAGAGCGGCCACGCTTTGGTGGGTCACATCCTGGAGCACTCCGATCCGGTCCACAAGATCTCGATTGTCAGCCGCGGCCAGGCTTTGGGTTACACACTACAGCTTCCGCAGGAGGATCACTTCCTCAAGACCAAGAACGAGATGCTCGACGAGCTTGCCGTGTTCTTGGGCGGCCGCGTTGCCGAGGAGCTTATGTGCGACGACATTACGTCGGGCGCGAGCAACGATCTGGAGCGCGCAACCAAGATGGCGCGCGAGATGGTCACGCGCCTGGGCATGAGCGAGGAGCTGGGCACGCAAGTGTTTGGCGAGGCGCAACATCAGGTGTTCCTTGGTCGCGATTACGCCGATCACCAGGATTACTCCGAGGAGACGGCGCGCCGCATCGATATCGAGGTTCAGCGCATTATGCGTGAGGCCCATCGTCGTGCGGTCGAGATCCTGGACGCCCGTCGCGATCAGCTCGATCTGATGGCGAAGGTGCTGCTCGAGCGCGAGACTGTCGAGGGCGATGCCGTGAACGCCCTGCTCGATAACGAGTGGGATGCCTACCTTGAGCGCGAGGGCGATATCCTGGCGGCCAAGGAGGAGCGCAATGCCAAGGCGGCCGGCATGCCGACCAAGAAGCGCGTGCCTCGTATGAGCGAGGAGGAGCTGGCGGCCGATGCCGCGGCCTTTGCGCAGGCGGCCATGCAGGAGGATGCCGAAGCCGCATCCGATGATGCTGACGATGACCATGCCGTCGTCGATGCCGATGCCGATGCCGACACCGACGCCGACAAATAGTCTTTGTGGCGAGAGCCTTCGCGGGGAAACCTGCGGAGGCTTTTTCTTTTGAGCGATATGGGGCCGTCTGCTGATTGGGGACAGACTTAAATGAGCGTTTTCACGCATTTAAGTCTGTCCCCAATCAACATTCTGCGGCACTTTGCTCGGCTAAAGCGTACAATAGCGCCTATGCGAAAGGGGAACAGATGATCAACGAAACGATGTATGCTCGCGGTGCGGAAAGCTCCATCATCCGTGAGATTTTTAGCTATGGCCTTGAGCGCAAGGCGCAGATCGGTGCGGAAAACGTATTCGATTTTTCGCTGGGCAATCCGAGCGTTCCAGCGCCCGCTGCCGTGGCTGAGTCGATTAAGAAGGCCCTGGAGCTGCCGAGCGACCAGCTGCACGGCTACACGCCCGCACCGGGCCTGCCGCAATGTCGTGCCGCTGTGGCCGAATCGCTCAACCGCCGCTTTGGCACGAGCTATGAGGGTAAGGACGTCTTTATGACGGTGGGTGCCGCGGCTTCGCTCACCTGCACGCTCAACGCCGTTACGAACCCGGGCGACGAGGTTATTGTTATCGCCCCGTACTTTCCGGAGTATCGCGTTTGGATTGAGAAGGCCGGCTGTACGTGTGTTGAGGCGCTCGCCGATGAAGATACGTTCCAGCTGAGCGTGGACAACGTGCTCAAGGCGATCACCGACAAGACGGCAGCCGTCATTATCGACTCGCCCAACAACCCGACCGGTGCCGTATATACGCGCGACACGCTGACGCGACTGGCCAATGTTCTGCGCGAGGCCAACGCTCAGCGCGATCCCGAGAATCCGATTATGCTCATCTCGGATGAGCCGTACCGCGAGATCGTGTACGGTGCCGAGGTGCCTTGGGTGCCCTCGATCTACGAGCACACCATCGTGTGCTACTCGTATTCCAAGTCGCTGTCGCTGCCGGGTGAGCGCGTGGGGTGGATCTTGGTTCCCAACACCAATCCGCAGGCTGCCCGTCTGATGCCGGCTGTTGCGGGTGCTGCCCGTACGCTGGGTTTTGTATGCGCACCGGCACTCTTCCAGCGTGTGATCATCGATTGCATCGATGAGCCGAGTGACGTTGAGGCCTATGCACGCAACCGCACGGCGCTTACCGATGCATTGGCGGAGTACGGCTACACGTATGTTGAGCCGGATGGCGCGTTCTACCTATGGGTGAAAGCGTTGGAGCCCGATGCGAATGCGTTTTGCGAGCGCGCAAAGAAGTATGAGTTGCTTGCGGTTCCCTCGGACAGCTTTGGTATGCCGGGCTGGTTCCGCCTGGGCTATTGCGTGAGTTACGAAACGATTGTCAATTCGCTACCCGCTTGGAAACAGTTGGCGGACGAGTATCGTTAAAAGTAAAGCGCTCTGCCTACAATGTTTTACGTGAAACGGGGTTTGGTGTTAAGCCAGACCCCGTTGTCATGGACGTTGTGTCTTTGGGATGGAGTGGTTTTACGACTATCGAAGGCTATGCGTACAATGAATATAAGCGACGGCCGTGCCAGATAAGGAGACCTGATGCCCTACCTGCTTTCTTGTGACATTCATACCCATACGATGTTCTCTGCGCATGCATATTCGACCATTGAGGAGAATGTGTACTGGGCGGCAGAGCGTGGCCTGCAGGTGCTCGGATCTGCCGACCATCTGAGCTCTATGGTTACGGCTTGCCCCAATGACCTGCGCAGTTACCAATTCTTTATCAACCAGGATATCTGGCCGCGCATTTGGAGCGGCGTGTTGGTGCTGCGTGGTGCCGAGGCCGATATCGTTTCGCTGGACGGAAACCTGTTTGGCGAGGACACCCCTGTGACGCTCGATATTGCCGGCGATTCGTACAGCCGTCAGCATTCGCTGTTCGATTTGGTTACGCGTAATTTGGATTATTTGGTTGCAAGCGTGCATAATCCGCAGATTGCTGAGGGCGCGACGCTGGCCCAGACGACCGAGATGTATATCAATGCCCTGGAGCACCCCAAGGTGTTCATGCTGGGTCACACGGGGCGTTCGGGCGTGCCGTTCGATATCGACGAGGTGCTGTTGGCAGCTAAGGCCAAGCACAAGATTATCGAGATCAACAACCATAGTCTTGAACACGGTGTCGACGCTGAGCATTGGGCCGTATGCCGCAAGATTGCCGAGCGCTGCGCCGAGCTGGGCGTGGGCATTGGCGTTTCGACCGATGCGCACATTGGCATGGCAATTGGTAAGCTCGATTACGCTCGCAAGATGCTCGACGAGATTCACTTCCCGTTGGATCTGATCGTGACGCGCGATCGCGAGACGCTGCTGCGCGAGATGGCGGCAGCCGGCGTGTGCGATCTGCGCAATGGGATGTAGCGGAATTTATAAACCAAGCGAAGGGGGGGCGGCCCAGGCGGGTCGCCCCCTTTCTTGTCCCAAAAATCTACTGAGGTTGGTTAGCGGCGTTCGAGGACCGCTACGGTTTCGGTGTGGTCGGTATGGGGGAACATGTCGACTGGCGTGATCTTGAGCAGGCGATAGCCTCCGTCGAGGAGCTGGTGCAGGTCGCGCTCTTGGGTCACGGGGTTGCAACTGATATAGGTGATGCGGCGCGGCTTAAGTGCGCAGGCAGCTTCGAGGAACTCGGGCGTGGAGCCGGCGCGCGGCGGGTCGATGGAAAGAACGTCGACGCGTTCGTTGTTGTCGGCGGCATCCAGGATGTAGTCGGTGGCGTCGTCGGCCATAAACCAAGCGCTGCGGGTGAGGCCGTTGAGCTCGGCATTGCGACGTGCGTCGGCAATGCCCGCCGGGTTGCGCTCAACGCCGAGCAGCATAATGCCGATACCCTTGTTCTGGGCATCTTTAGCTGCGCACAGGCCGATAGTTCCGCTACCACAATAGGCATCCATGAGTACGTCGCCCTGCTGCAGGTCCATGCCGTCAATCGCGAGCTGATAGAGCAGCTCGGTCTGCTGCGGGTTGGTCTGGTAGAACGCGGTGGGGGAGATATCGAACTCGCAGCCGAGCAGCTGGTCGCGCATGCACTCGGCGCCATAGACGATACGAGTCTCCTCGCCGAGGATGGCGTTGCCGGGACGTCCGTTGATGTTTTGGGCGACGGTGACGATGTGCGGATTGAGTGCGGCGACAGCCTCAAAGAACTCCTGCGCATGCGGCAAGTCGCGCTGAGCGGTCACGAGCGTGACCATGACCTGGTCGGTACGCCAACCGCAGCGGACGACGGCATAGCGAAGTAAACCAAGATGCCTGTCCTCATTAAAGGCGGGAATATGCAGCCGCTCAGCTTCGCGTGCGATGCCGTTGAGAATCTGACGGGCGCCCGGTGCCTCGACGGGGCATTCGGGTACGGCAACGATCTTGTGCGTGCCGCGCTCAAAGAAACCGCAACGGACGGCGCCCTCCTTACCGGGAGCAAAGGGAGTGGCAGCCTTATGACGAAAGCCACGCGGCGCAGGATATTTGCCCGGGTCGCCCAGGGTGACTCCCATACCGCGAATGGGGTCGACGCTAATACCCTCGCGCTCGCAAAGAGCAGCAAAAAGCTCCTCCATGGCGGCCTGCTTGGCGGCGAGCTGCTTCTTATAAGGACGATTGAGCGCCGTACACCCACCGCAAGCTTTCATGATGGAACAGGGGGACTTGGGGTCCACAGCCTTACGCGCAGACGAAACCCGATCTTTATGCGAGTGCTTGGAGCGAGTCTGAGATGTCTTATCCTCGTTCCGACGAGAGCCGGGACGCTTGGCCTTAGCCTTGCCCTTGGCCGACTTACCCTTCGCGTCCTGAGACGACTTGGATTTCTGAGAAGATTTTTTCTCCTCTGACCCCTCAGCCGCCTCGATCAAAGCACGACGAGCCTTACGCTCCGCACGAG
>CAUDCB010000061.1 GCA_958447915.1 uncultured Collinsella sp.
CGTTAGACAGCCAAGTGCCACCGCGCAGGTGAGCGCGGCGCTCGCGGCGGCCTCGGTGCGGCCCCAGGCGATCCACCAACCGGACATGGTGGCGGCAAAGAGCACCGCGACGGGCAGCATCGACAGGATGCCCTGCGCCTGCATGGTGGCGTTGGCCATAAGTACCAAAAAGCCCACGGCCGAGATAGCCGAGCCAATCTGCGGGGCCAGGCCGGCGGCCGCTCCAATCGCGATGGCCGCGGCAATAAGTCCGGGAAGCGCCGCGACGCCAGCCGTCTGCATGATCAAAAAGCTAAAGGCACCACACGTTAGCGCCGAGATGGCGCGCATGGTGTAGTCGCGCGCGTGGCCCCAGCGCGTGCCGGCCCAGCCGAGTGCGGGGTCGACCTCGATGGCGTCGTCCTCATAGGGCAACGATTCGATATCGTCTGCCGCGCGCTCGTCATCCGAAAGCTCGCCCACCATTTGCTCCAGGCTGCGACGGCCTTCGCGCACATTGCCCAGGCCGGCAAGGAGCTGGTCGCAAAATGCCTCGATGCTGTTGGGGCGGTCCTGCGGCATGGGGGAGAGCGCGCTCATGAGCGCGCTCTCGGCTCCCGGGGGAAAGTGCGGGATGAGCTCGCTGGGATAGGTGGCGCCGCCGATGATGCGGTCGAGCGAGTCGGCGGGCGTGGCCGCCATAAAGGGAGCGCTGCCGCACAAGCCCTCGTAGATCACACAGGCAAGGGCGAAGACATCAGCACGTTCGTCGACCGTGCCGGTCTCGATGTCGAGCTGCTCAGGCGGCATGTAGCCGATGGTGCCGCCGCGCGAGCCGCCAAAGCCACCGGCGGACGACAGTCGCGCCATGCCAAAGTCGGTGAGCTTTACATTGCCCGAGTGGTCGATGAGCACGTTGGCAGGCTTGATGTCCAGGTGGAGCACGCCATTGCTATGGGCGAAGGTGAGCGCCTGGCCCAGCGCGTCGGCAATGGCCGCGGCCTCGTCAAAGGTGAGCGAATGGCCGTCCACGCGATGCAAAAACTCGGCGAGCGACATGCCGTCGACATATTCCATGACTAGGTAGGCATAGGCGGTATCGTGCGTAAAGTCGATAACCTGCACGATATTGGGATGTTGAAGCATGGCGGCGGTATGTGCCTCGCGCAGGACATCCATGATGTCGCTGGCGGGCATGCCGGCGCCGTTGATAAGGGGGATGCGCTTAATGGCCACGCGACGGCGCAGGTGCGTGTCGCGGCAAATCTCGATGGAGCCAAAACCGCCGGTCGCAAGTGTCTCGAGCGGTTGGTACCGCTTGAGCAGCTCGCGAGAGCTGGTGCCCTCCAAGGGAACGTCCGGCGAGAACCGGGCGGTATGTTGCGAGAAAAGCGGCATGGCCAACCCTCGTGCGTTTAAAGTTCGTTTGCGAGCGGCGGGCGCGGGGCCGAGCCATTCGCGGTGGCATAGATGCTGCTAGTTTAGCACGCTCGGGCGCATGGTGAGGGTAGCGGGGCGAGGTGGCCTATCTGACTTGGCCTTAGCGCTTCTTCTTGTTCTTCTTCTGCCTACGCTGCTTGGGAGCGTCCTTTTTGGGCTGGTCGCCCTGTTTGGCCTTGGCAGCAGCCTTTTCGGCCTTCATCTTCTTGCGTTTGGTCTCGATGCGGAGTTTTTTGTTGATACGCGCCTTAAGGAAGGGACCAAACTGCTCGGCATCGCCGCGGACAAAGGTGTCCTTGGGAATCGTCACGCCCTGGTCGGCGAACATGGCCACAAAGATGCGCTCGCCGTCGAGTACGTGGTCGAGCTTCTCAAACGGGAAGAACTGCGACTTTCCGCTCTTGCCCCAGACCATCAGGCCGTCCTCGTTGGCGGCGACGCGGCGATAGCGGCCACCCATGGACTCGTCTGCCTCGACGGCGTCGATAAAGTCGCGGGCGAGGGTGTGGTGCAGGTTTTTGCTCCACCAGGCCAAAAAGGCGCCGAACACGATCAGCACGACGCCGAACTTGATCCAGCTGCCGCCGGCCACCAGCATGCCGATGCCGATGAGCGCGGCAATCGCGGCGGCGACGTACAGGGAGCCGCGGCGCCTGGGCGAGGCAACCAAGCGGGCGAAATCGGTGACGAGGTCGTTTTCGTACTGATACTCGTTGAGGTACAGGATGCCGTCATCGGCTGCTGCCTGCGCCTCGAGCGCGACCTCGACCTGGTCGGCTGCTTCGGAGGGAACGAGGTTGCTCTCTGCGTCTGCCATGCTCTTTGGACTCCTATCGCGGCGGGCTCGCCGTACGGGTTATTATGGATGCAGTATGCCGTGCGACCGCATGGTCGTCGCGACAACAAGACTCAGTATACCCGGGGGAGCACCCATGGAATCGTTGTACCGAAAGTATCGCCCGCTCACCTTCGACTCCGTGGTGGGCCAGCAGCATATCGTCTCGACGCTCGAGCACGCCATCACCGAGGGGCGCCTGTCCCACGCGTACCTGTTCTGCGGACCGCGCGGCACGGGCAAGACCACCATGGCGCGCATCCTTGCCAAGGCGCTGCTGTGCCGCAATGCCGAGGCGGCCCGCGCCGAGGGCGCGAGCGGCTGCATGCCCGACGGCACCTGTGAGGAGTGCGAGCTCATCGCCGAGGGCAACCACCCAGACGTCTACGAGCTCGATGCCGCAAGCCGTACCGGCGTAGACAATGTGCGCGAGGAGATCATCAACTCCGTCAACTTTGCCCCGGTGCGCGGCAAGTACAAGATCTATATCATCGACGAGGTCCACATGCTCACGACGGCGGCGTTCAACGCGCTGCTCAAGACGCTCGAGGAGCCGCCGGCACACGTGATTTTTGTGCTGTGCACCACCGACCCGCAAAAAATTCTGGAGACCATCCTCTCGCGCTGCCAGCGTTTCGATTTCCACCGCATCGGTAACGAGGATATCGAGCGCCGCCTGGCATACGTGTGCGAGCAGGAGGGCTTCGACTACGACGACGAGGCGCTTGCCATCGTGGCACGCCATGCCAAGGGCGGCATGCGCGACGCGCTCTCCACGCTGGAGCAGCTGAGCGTCTTTGGCAACGGCACCGTGCATGCGGACGATGCCCGCTCGCTTTTGGGCGAAGTTTCGGACCAGATTCTGGGCGAGTTTGCGCGTGCCATTGCCGATCGTGATGTCGCCGAGCTGTATGGGCTCATTCGCGCGCAGGTCGAGGAAGGCAATGACCTGCTTGAGCTGACGCGCGACCTGGTGGCGCATGTGCGCGATGTGTACGTGGCCTGCGTTGCCGGCGCCCGTGCCGAGCTGTTTGAGGGCGGCGCCGAGCAGGCCGAGGCGCTTGCTGCCGAGGCCGCTGCCTTTGGCGAGCATCCTGCCGACCGCCTGGCCCGTGTGCTGACGGTGCTCGACGATGCCGCACTGGAGATGAGGGGTGCGAGCGACGTGCGCCTGGTGCTCGAGATCGCCTGCACGCGCCTGGCACGTCCCGAGGCCGATCTGACCATTGAGGCCCTGGCCGAGCGCGTGGCGCGCTTGGAGGCCATGGTTGCCAACGCCGCCGTTCCGGCGAGCGTGGCTGCTGCTCAAGCGAGTGCGTCTGCGGCTGTCGTGGCTGCACCTGCGACGACACAGCAACCGACGCTGATCTCGGGTGCCCGAGCTGCTACTCCTGCGGCGACCGCCGCCCCCGCTGCTACGTCCGCGCATCAGGGTGGCATGCCTTGGGACCGCGGCGCTGCTGTTCCAGCTGCCCAGCCTGCGCCCAAGTCCGCGGCTCCGGCTCCCGCGTCCAAACCTGTAACGCCTGCGCCTCAACCCGTTACGGCTCCCGCGCCTGCTGCATCGACCGTGCCGGTGTCCAAGCCCAACACTGCCGCTCAGGTTGCCGCCGCCGGCGCCGCCGAGACCCCCGCGGTCGAGGATGCCGGTGAGCTCCAGCGCAAATGGGCCGAGGTCGTCGAACGCGTCAAGGCCCGTCAGGCCTCCTACGCAGGGCTTTTGCTCAATGCCCGCGCCACGGCCGACGACGGCTCCAAGCTCACGGTCTCGTTCCCCGCGGGCTCGACCTTTGCCATCAAGATGCTCGGTCGCGCCGACACGCAGTCGGTGGTCCTGCCGACGGTCTGCGCGGTCTTCGGTCGTCGTACCGTCGACTATGTCCTGGATGGGGGTGGCACGCCGGCTCCTCAACATGAGGAGCATTCTCCATCTGCACGGGCTGCGGCATCTGCGGACCCGCAACCCGTGTCCTCGGCGGCCCCTGCATCCTCGAGCGCCAGCGCGACGCAGCCAAAAGCGGCACCGGTAGCGGCACCGACCCCGTCGGCGCCTGAACCCGCTGCGCCCAAACCGGCTGCTCCGACCCCCGCGCCTGCGCCCAAGTCATCCGACCTGGCCAAGGCCCCCTGGCTGCGCTCCGACAACCCCGCCGGCGCTCCTGCCACGGGCAAGCTCCCGACCGAGCCCGCACCCCGAGCGCCCGAGCGCGCGTCCGCTCCCACGGCTCAGCCCGCCGCGCCGTCTGCGCCGTGGGAATCCGAGCAGGTTCCCTACGACGATGCCATGGTCGGCGGTTTTGCTGCCGATGCCGGCGGGGACGATCTGCCCCCGTTCGACGTGCCGGGTGCGGCGTCCGCGCCCAAGCCCGCTGCAGCTGCCCCCAAAGAGGAGGACGCTCCTGCGGCTCCCTGGGAGTCCAACCCCGGCGCGGGCAGCCCCTTCGGCCATCAAGGCGCAGCCCCAAGCATCCCGCAGACCGAGGACGAGGCCAAAGCCCTCATCCGTAGCGTCTTCGGCCAGTCCACCATCTTCAAACCGGTGGAGTAGTCGTACTGGCGGGTATACTGCTCAAGAAGAGACTTCTTTGCTTTGAACGGCGCTCGTTGGACCTAGGGTCTCTAGCCCATCAGGGACTCTTCTTCCGGGCGCATCTGTATTTCGGACATGTGTAGTGTGGTGCCGCGTATATCGCATTCGAGCAGACAGGCGCGTGACGGTCGGCCTAGGATGCTGAGGTCGATACGATACGTCGCATGGCTGTCCGTGTGCTCGACTTGTTCGGAGCTGACGCTTGCTCCGATTGCCGAATAGTCGCCCAGTTCGGCATCGACAATCTTGGAGTCCTTTATCTTGACCTTGAACTCTTGGTAGAGGGACGGGCTGTTGTAGTAAATGGTTCGGGTTCCGTCGGCGCACTCATCGGTCGTCTCCCATTTGACGACGGGCTGGTCCGAGCCGGCTACCAGCAGTTCTGCTCCAAAGGCTATGGCATGGGTGATGATAACCAGTAATACCCAGCCGGCAAAGAGATAGAGAGCCAAATATGCAACGGGGTGTTTTGAGCGGATGTTTTGGAGTACGGCTGGGACATTCACGAGGGCACCTCCAAATTGTCATCTATGACAATCAAATTATACCCCGCCGCCATGCGCACCGCCTCGAGCAGCGGCTTGGCATTTAGCCGTGCGGATAAATTGTCTGATTCCTGCTCAACTAGATTTAGCTTGAGATATTATGCAAGTGTGAATTATTCAACATTGCATAATTCGGGAGTGCATAATGTTTGTCGGACGCGAAGCAGAGCTTGCAAAACTCGAATCCCTTTATGAGCGGCGTTCATTTCAGATGGCCGTCGTGTACGGTCGTCGGCGCGTGGGAAAGACGACGCTGATTAACGAGTTCTGCCGCGGCAAAAGGACGCTCTCGTTTACCGCTCTCGAGCAAAGCGATGCCGACAACCTTGCGGATTTTAATCGCGCTATCGCCAGCTTTTTCAATCTCCCTACATCGATTGGCGGGTTCTCATCCTGGACTGACGCGCTTTCCTTCATCGCCGACCGAGCGCGCACCGAGCGGTTTGTCTTTGTTTTCGACGAGTTTCCCTATGCGGCGATGCGCAACGAGGCGCTGCCCTCGATTTTCCAGGTCGCCATCGACCGGGCCTTCAGGGAAACGAACGCATTTCTCATTCTTTGCGGCAGCAATCAGGGTTTTATGGAAAGCAATGTGCTGGGACGCAAAAGCCCCCTGTTTGGCCGGCGCACGGCTCAAATCAAGGTGCGCGACCTTGGATTTAGGGATGCAGCCAAGATGCTTCCGGGTCTGAGCGCTCATGAGGCTTTTAAATTTTACGGCTGCTTTGGCGGTGTCCCGTACTATCTGCAGCAGCTGGATTCGAGCATAGGACTCAAGGAGAATCTGGCCCGGCTTTACTTCGATCCCATGGGGTTTCTCTATGGCGAGCCTGAGGGCCTGATTCGTCAGGAGTTTCAGGAGCCGGCAATGTATAACTCGATTTTGCGGGCTGTGGCTGCCGGTGCAAACCGCGCAAAGCAGATCGCAGATCGCGTGGGTGTTGCCCAGACAACGTTGCCCCGCTATCTCAAGGCACTGGAATCGGTGGGAATTATCGAAAAGGTCGTTCCGTTTGGCGAGAGTGTCGAAACCAGCAAGCGCGGAATCTATCGGCTTTCCGAGCCGTGCTCTGCATTTTGGTTCCGGTTCGTCATGCCGTATTCGTCCGATATCGAGGGCGGTTTGGGCCAGGCAGTTGTCAACGCGCTTCCAGAAGAGCAACTGAACGAATACCTGGGTCATCGGTTTGAGGCGTTGTGTGCCGAGTGGCTGGTTGAGCAGGCGAAACAGGGCAAGTTGCCAATTCCGGCAACGGCAGTGTCGTCGTGGTGGGGAACGAATCCCGACAAACGGGCTCAGGATGATATCGATGTTTTAGCTGCCGATCGGGTGTCAAAGCGTCTGGTGATCGGGGAGTGCAAATACAGGGAATCGTTTGACGAGTCGGCAGAGATTGACGACCTCGAAAGCAAGCGAGGCTTGGTAAAAGGGTTCGCAGCCTCTCATTTCATGTTGTTTTGCAAGCATGATGTGAGCGCCGCGACAAAGAAGAAGCTCGCCGGACGCGAAGATTGGCAAATCGTTACGCTCAAGGACATGTATATCGACTGAGGTAGCGTGACCTTCCTGCTTGCTTGCCCCGTGCCGTGGTACGATTTTTGAGTTTGAAAGTCCCGCCGCGCTCCGGCTGCCCTTGCAGCTCGGCGTGCGGCCGCACGTAAAGGAGCCATTATGGCCGGTATGAACATGCAGCAGATGATGAAGCAGGCCCGCAAGATGCAGGAGCAGCTTGCCGCCGCGCAGGAGAACCTCAAGTCCCAGACCGTCGACGCTTCTGCCGGTGGCGGAATGGTCAAGGTGACCGTTAACGGCGAGATGGAGCTCGTCAACCTCACCATCGATCCCGATGCGCTCGATCCCGAGGACGTCGATATGCTGCAGGACATGATTATGGCTGCCGTCAACGAGGCCGTTCGCGGCGTCAACGAGCTCGCCAACAAGCAGATGGGCGCCATCACCGGCGGCCTCAACATCCCGGGCATGCCGTTCTAAGACGCGCATATATATGAGTGCCAACCATAGCCTGCAAAAACTCCTCGATGAGCTGGGCCGCCTGCCGGGCATTGGTCCCAAGTCGGCCCAGCGCATCGCCTATTACCTGCTCGAGGCCGATGTCGAGGAGGCCCGCCGCCTGGCCGAGGCCATCCTGGAGGTCAAGCAGGAGGTTCACTTTTGTAGCCGTTGCTTTAACTACGCCACGGCCGACGAGTGCTCCATCTGCCAGGACCCGATGCGCGACACCACCCGTATCTGCGTGGTGGGCGAGCCGCGCGATGTCCAGGCGATTGAGCGCACGGGCAGCTACCATGGCCTGTACCATGTGCTGGGCGGCGTGATCAGCCCCATGGATAAGATCGGCCCCGAGCGGCTGCACGTCCGCGAGCTGTTGGCGCGCTTGGGCCATGAGGATATCCACGAGGTCATTATCGCCACCAACCCCAATATCGAGGGCGAGACCACGGCGAGCTATCTCGCTCGCACCATCAAGCCGCTGGGCGTTGAGGTATCGCGTCTTGCGAGCGGCCTGCCCGTGGGCGGCGACTTGGAGTATGCCGACGAGCTTACGCTTGGCCGCGCTATCGAGGCCCGCCGCGCGATCTAAACGGCGTCAGCTTCGCGGCATGTCCCGTCGGCCTGCCGCACGGGGCACTCATAATTGGGTGCGCGTTCATTTATTTGTTGTGCAACAAACCTGCTTTTCATCTGCTTATCGCGTGTATGGGTCCGCTCGCATCTCGTATTTGCCCATTCGTTGCGCAACCTTTTGGGTTCGCTGATACACTCAACTGTGGATATGAAAGAATGCGCCGCTTTTAAGCGGCGTGTTTTTGTTGGAGGAGAACGCATGCGGCCCGGGGGCACTCAGACAAAGCATGGCGCCGCGGTGCGCATGCGACGCCGGCTGGGCCTGGCGCCTCGGGCGTATGTGCTGCTGTCTTGCTCGCTCGTGCTGGTCATAGCCAGTGTTTCGGCTTATGGCATGACGGTGCCGTCCATGGTGCAGGCGCATGCTGCGCGCGATCTGCATATTGGGCGCAAGGCCAAAAGCGACTTGGGAACGACAGCTGGATATGCGTGGGCGAGCGTGGTCTCGCACGTTGTGTTCGGTGGCGACGATGCGGACAGTCCCGAAACATCGGACAACGAGATCACGCTGGCAAACGGCAAGACCATCGTGCTCACCAACACCAAGGTCATTACGAAGCTTTCCAACAACAGCGTGGCATCTATCGTTAACAAGGCGGAGCAGCAGAAGGAACAGGGTACGCAGCAGGCGGGTAAACCCGGCGGCTCGGATGGGTCCGGTTCTGGCACCGGTTCGTCGGGCTCGGACGGCGGTTCCGGTTCGGGCTCCGCTTCTGGCGGCGGATCTTCGAGTGGTGGCTCGATGGACGGCGGCGCCGGCGGCGACACGGGCTCGGGTGGTCTCTCGGCTGCCGAGGAGGAGAGTATCCACAGTTGGCTCGTGACCAAATACAACATGCTCGATGGCTATGTCGCCCGCGCCAATAGCGTGGTGTCGACCTATAACGCCACGGGCGATACCGGACCGTGCGACAGCCTGGTCAATGACATGTTTGCCATCCGTGCCGAGTTTGGCCGGCAGACGTTTCCTCCCCAGTCAAAGTGGTATCGACAATTCGCCAACCTTTGGGGCTGCTACACAAACCTGTGTCAATGGGTCGGACATTACGGCGACGATAACGTCGCGCTCAACAACTTCAATAACAATGTGGCGGCGATCGCTCTATGATGACCAATCTTGTTTCCGCCACAAGCCAATCGCTTGCCCACGATCCCATGGTGGGCCTGCGCCTGGCGCGCGTCGATGGGTTTGAGCCGGCCGTCGCCTTGGGCACGGACGAGCTTCCCGCCTACCTGCGCCGTTTTACGATGCTGTTTGCCGATGACGCCACCATGCGCCGCGGCGGTATCGGCCGCGTGACGCGTGCCGTCAACGCGCAGGGCGAGGCCGTGGCGCTCAAGCAGCTCATCTTGCCAACGCGCGACGAATTTGATGACGATGTCGCCCACGAGGCTCTGGTCACCAAATTCAAGGCGGCGTTTCGCGAGGAATATGAATGCCATCGTGCCCTTTCGGGCCTTAAGGGCTTTCCCCGCTTGTACGGGTGGGGCGAGGTCGACGGCGTGCCCGCGATTGTCATGGAGTGGGTCGAGGGCGAGACGCTCGCTCGCCTGCGCTCGCGCCTTGCCGTGGACGATGCCGGGCGTCTGTCGCCGCTCGTGGCGGCGCGTCTGGGTCGCGACCTGTTCGATCTGCTCTGCCGCATGAGCTTGGTAGGCGAGGGGTTCGTCCATCGCGATATCTCGCCCGCTAATATTATGGTGCGCACGGCGCGCCTGCCGCTCGACCGACAGCTTGCCGAAGGCACCTTCGACCTGTGCTTGATCGACTTTGGCTCGTCGCTGGCGCTCGAGCCCGCTTCTGCGGTGGCCGGCGCCGGCGGCAAGGCGTCGTTTACCGAGCGCTATGCCACGTTGCGCCGCGCGACGGTGGCCTACGCCCCGCCCGAGATGCTCACCGACGATATTCCCGACCTGCGCATGCTTCGCATGTCGCCGGCGATCGATGTCTATGCAGCGGCGAGTACGGTCTACGAGCTCATCGCCGGTGTCGCGCCGTACGAAGTAGCGCCGGGTGCGTCGGGTACTTCGGGCTCGCGCAAAAAGACTCGCGATATCGCCAGCCCTTATCGCCTCAAGATGGACACGCGGCCCGATTATCCCGTCGGCGCCCACGCGCCCGGCTGCGACTTGACGCAACTGCTGCGACGCGAGCCCGATGTGGCACTTGCCGCGGCCGAACAGGCTCAGCAGCTGGGGCTCGATCCAAATTCCGAGGACCTGCGCGATGCGCTGGCGTTTGTCGACGCTCAGCTGTTCGATGTGGTGATGGCCTGCCTG
>CAUDCB010000062.1 GCA_958447915.1 uncultured Collinsella sp.
CCCGTGGGTTATACCCCAAGAGCAAACCACCCTTTTTAAGGGTGGTTCTGATTTTGGCCCCTCATTCCCATTGCTCGGCATGCAGAACATCGCTGTCTTCGCCGTGCCAATCCCGTTACCGCTGGGGCGTAAAATTGCACCATTCGAGCAATAATTTGCGTTGACCTGCTGAAGAATTGCGTTTGCCTTACGGCGACGTATGTCTTCGGCGGTAAGATACTTCGGTATCGCAATTTGGTCTGCGGCCGCCGTGCCGCACGCATAGGGCGCATTCTGCGCCTGCGAAAGGATCCTTGAATAACATGAAGGCAATCATCCCCGCCGCCGGTCTTGGCACGCGTTTTCTGCCTGGCACTAAGTGCACGCCCAAAGAGATGTTGCCGGTGCTCGACAAGCCGGTCATTCAGTATGTCGTTGAGGAGGCACTCGACCCCGAGGAGGTCGACGACGCCATCATCGTTACCTCTCCCGGTAAGCCTGAGCTGCTGAGCTACTTCCAGCCCGATCGCTCGCTCGAGAACCTGCTGCGCGAGCGCGGCAAGAACGCCTATGCCGATGCCGTTGCCCACGCTGGCGGTATGCCGGTCGACTTCCGTTATCAGTACGAGCCCAAGGGCCTCGGCCATGCTATCCGCTCTGCTGCCGACGCTGTGGCAGGGGAGAACTTCCTGGTTCTTCTGGGCGACTACGTTGTGCCTAACCGCGACATCTGCGACAAGATGCTCGCCGTTTCCAAGGAGCACGGTGGCGCTTCGGTTATCGCCGTCGCTGCTTGCTCGCCCGAGGAAGTCAGCCGCTACGGCGTTATTGCCGGCGAGCGAGTCGGTTCGCTCGAGGGCGCCGAGGGCGTTGCCGATGCCGAGCCGGGCGCTGTCTGGCGCATCGGCGGTCTGGTCGAGAAGCCCGCTCCCGAGGCGGCTCCGTCCAACCTGTACATCGTCGGCCGTTACCTGCTGAGCCCGCTGGTCATGGACCTGCTGGCCGATCAGCAGGCCGGTAAGGGCGGCGAGATTCAGTTGACTGACGCCATGGCCCGCTCGCTCGACCGCGAGGCCATGTACGCTGTCGTCATCGACCCGCTCTCGGGCTACGACACCGGCACCCCGTCTGGCTGGATGGCAACCAACGCCCTCATGGCCGCAAGCGATCCTCGCTTTGCCAGCGCCTTCTGGGACGCCATCGACGAGCGCGGCGGCTTGATGCGTAAGTAAGCCTTCGGGCATCGACATTTACGGGCGTGGACCTCGGTTCGCGCCCGTTTTTTTGTTCGGGCTGCAATCGTGGCTCCGGAAAGTGCGACCCACAATTTGATCGAATTCTGGGACGCGCTTTCCGGTTAGGGCCCCTAGCGGAAAGTGCGACCCGGAATTTCGGCTCAGAACGGGATATGCTTTCCCAAACAGGGCACAACCGGAAACTGCGTCCCAGTTTGAGGCCTCAAAACGGGACGCAGCTTCCGCCTGATCAATCCTCGCCGCCATTCCGTCGTCGGCAGCCCGCATCAGCAGAACTGTTCACAGAAAATATATGAACAGATGTTCGGTACATACCTATCTACCTGCACCTTTTCTGTCGAAAAACTTTGCTACTCCAAAAACTCAATCGCGTCAAGGCTTTTCTTGCTCAACGGTCGGTACCTGATAAACTATTAGGTTGCGATAACTGGCGAAGCTATGCCTCGCCAACCCACCGAGCATTTCCGTGAAGGAGGAAAAACCTGGTGACCTACGCATACACTGCCACTGAGCGCAAGCGCGTCAGCTTCGGGAAAATCCCGGAGGCCATGGAGCTCCCCAACCTTATCTCTGTTCAAAGGGAATCCTTTGAGCGTTTTAAGGACGAGGGCCTTCGTGAGGCGTTCAAGGAATCCAGCCCCATCCAGAGCCAGAACCATGTTCTCGAGGTTACCTTCGGCGAGCATCAGTTCGGCGACCCCGCGCACACCGTCGAGGAGTGCCGCGAGAAGGATATGACCTATCAGGCTCCGCTTCTGACCGACGTCCGTCTCACCAACAAGGAGACCGGCGAGATCAAGGAGCAGCTCGTCTTCATGGGCGACTTCCCCATGATGACCGATCAGGGCACCTTCATCATCAACGGTACCGAGCGTATCGTCGTCTCGCAGCTCGTCCGCTCCCCGGGCGTGTACTACAGCTCCGAGATGGATTCGGGCAAGCAGATCTACAAGGCCCAGATCATCCCGTCCCGCGGTGCCTGGCTTGAGTTTGAGGTCGACAAGCGCGACCAGCTCATGGTCTCCATCGACCGTAAGCGCAAGCAGAGCGCCACGATGTTCCTGCGCGCCCTTGGCATCGCCGTCACCAACGACGACATCATCGAGCTGCTCGGCAACTCCGATGTGATCAAGCGCACCCTCGAGCGCGATACCGCCCTTACCCGCGAGGACGCCCTCATCGAGATTTACCGTCGCCTGCGCCCGGGCGAGCCTCCCACCGTGGACGCTTCCCGCAGCCTGCTCGAGGGTCTGCTCTTTAACCCGCAGCGCTACGATCTGGCCCGCGTCGGTCGTTACAAGGTCAACAAGAAGCTCAACCTCACCACCGAGGAAGAGGTCACGGTGCTTACCGACGAGGATATCGTCGCGACGCTGCGCTACCTGCTGTCCCTCGCTGCCGGCGAGCAGGGCTTCAAGGTCGACGACATCGACCACTTTGGCAACCGTCGTATCCGCACCGTCGGCGAGCTCGTCGCCAACCAGTTCCGTATCGGCATGAGCCGTATGGAGCGCGTCGTCCGTGAGCGCATGAGCTCCCAGGACATCGACGAGATCACCCCGCAGTCGCTCATCAACATCCGCCCGATCGTGGCCTCCATCAAGGAGTTCTTCGGTTCCTCGCAGCTCTCGCAGTTCATGGACCAGGCGAACCCCCTGACCGGTCTGACCCACAAGCGCCGTCTGTCCGCACTCGGCCCTGGTGGTCTTGCCGGCCACAAGTCCGGCTCCAGCCGCCGCACCAACGTGCCGACGGCCGTCCGCGACGTTCACAACTCGCACTACAGCCGCATGTGCCCGATCGAGACCCCCGAAGGCCCCAACATCGGCCTGATCGGCTCACTCGCCCTCTACGCCCGCGTCAACGAGTACGGCTTCATCGAGGCCCCGTTCCGTCGCGTCGAGAACGGTGTTGCCACCGACCAGATCGACTGGATGACCGCTGACGAGGAAGAGAAACACGTCATCGCGCCGGCCAACACGCCGCTCGATCCCAAGACCAACGAGTTCATCACGACCGATGCCGAGGGCAAGATCGTCCGTCCGCACGCCGTGATCGCCCGTACCCGCGACTTCGACGGCTCCTTCGGCGCACCCGCCGACGTGCCCGTCGAGGACGTCGACTACATGGACGTCTCGCCGCGTCAGATGCTCTCCGTCGCAGCCACGCTGATCCCGTTCCTGGAGCACGACGACGCCAAGCGTACGCTGATGGGCGCTAACATGCAGCGTCAGGCCGTGCCGCTGGTTCACCCCGCCGCTCCCTATGTCGGTACCGGCATGGAGCGTCGCGCCGCTCTGGACTCCGGCGAGGTCACCCTGGCCAAGAACGCCGGCGAGGTCATCTATGCCGACGCTTCTAAGATCATCGTCAAGCATGCCGGCGGCATGGACGAGTATCACCTGGCCAAGTACCAGCGCTCCAACCAGTCCACCTGCATCAACCACCGTCCGCTCGTGCGCGTCGGTGACACCGTTGAGCAGGGCGAGCCCCTGGCTGACGGTCCTTCGACCGATCACGGCGAGCTCGCACTGGGCCAGAACCTCACCGTGGCCTACATGCCGTGGGAAGGCTTCAACTACGAGGACGGTATCGTCGTGTCCGAGCGCCTGGTGGCCGAGGACCTGCTGACGACCATCAACATCACCCGCCACGAGATCGACGCCCGCGACACCAAGCTCGGCCCCGAGGAGATTACCCGCGAGATCCCGAACCTCTCCGAGGACATGCTTGCCAACCTCGACGAGGACGGCATCATCCGCATCGGCGCCGAGGTCGGCCCTGGCGACATCCTGGTCGGTAAGGTCACGCCTAAGGGCGAGAGCGCTCTGACCGCCGAGGAGCGCCTGCTGCGCGCCATCTTCGGCGCCAAGGCCCACGACGTCCGCGATACCTCCCTTAAGATGCCTCACGGCGCTTACGGCCGCGTTATCGACGTTGTCCGCTTTAGCCGCGAGAACGGTGACGACCTGGCCCCCGGCGTCAACGAGCAGGTGCGCGTCTACGTCGCCCAGCGTCGTAAGATCCAGCAGGGCGATAAGATCGCCGGTCGCCACGGCAACAAGGGTGTTATTTGTAACGTTCTGCCGGTCGAGGACATGCCCTACATGGCTGACGGTACCCCGATCGACGTTATCCTCAACCCGCTGGGCGTTCCTTCGCGTATGAACGTCGGCCAGCTGCTCGAGTGCCACCTTGGCTGGGCTGCTGCCTGCGGTTGGGATACCGAGCAGGCCGACTCCGACAAGTACGTCCCCGGTCCGTTCTTCACCGCCACGCCCGTCTTCGACGGCGCCAAGGAGGACGAGATCGCCGAGGTCATCCGTCGTGCCAACAAGAACATGCTCAACAAGGCCACCGCTGCCTTTGGCGATCACATGCGCCCCGAGTTCGTCACCCAGCTTGACGAGCGCGGCAAGACCCGTCTGTTCGACGGCCGCACCGGCGAGGAGTTCCGCGAGCCCATTACCGTGGGTACGTCCTACATCCTCAAGCTCGGCCACATGGTCGACGACAAGATCCACGCCCGTTCGACCGGCCCTTACAGCCTGGTTACCCAGCAGCCTCTGGGCGGCAAGGCCCAGTTCGGCGGCCAGCGCTTCGGCGAGATGGAAGTTTGGGCACTGTACGCATACGGTGCTTCCAACGTCCTGCAGGAGATCCTGACCGTCAAGTCCGACGATACCGTGGGCCGCGTCAAGACCTACGAGTCCATCGTCAAGGGCGAGAACGTTCCTGTCCCGGGTATCCCCGAGTCCTTCAAGGTTCTCGTCAAGGAGATCCGCTCCCTCGCACTGGACATCGAGCCCATGCACGATGCCGACGAGGACGCCTCCGCCCCTGTGACCGCCGAGGAGACCTCCGCTCTCGACGACCTGGCTGCGCTCGCCGGCGTTGACGCCGACGTCGAGGCCGAGGATGCCGAGACCGCCGAGGCGCCCGAGGCTGTCGCCGCCACGACCACTGATAAGGAGTAGTTGACTGTGGCAGATTTCGAAGCTACTGATTTTGACTCGGTAAAGATCTCCCTTGCCTCCGCCGACCAGATCCGTTCCTGGTCGCACGGCGAGGTCAAGAAGCCGGAGACCATCAATTACCGTACCCTCAAGCCCGAGAAGGACGGCCTGTTCTGCGAGAAGATCTTCGGTCCCGCCAAGGACTGGGAGTGCTCCTGCGGCAAGTACAAGGGCATCCGCTTTAAGGGCATCGTCTGCGAGCGCTGCGGCGTCGAGGTCACCTCGGCCAAGGTGCGTCGCGACCGCATGGGTCACATCGAGCTCGCCGCTCCCGTGTCCCACATCTGGTACTTCAAGAGCCCCACGAGCTTCCCGATGAGCCGTATGCTCGACATCAAGTCCAAGGACCTCGAGAAGGTTCTGTACTTTGCCAGCTACATCATCACCGAGGTTGACTACGAGGCCCGCGAGGCCGACGCTGACGATCTGCGCGAGGAGCTCGCCGCCGATCTGGAAGAGATCGATGCCGAGTGCGCCCGCCAGATCGAGTCCCTCAAGGAGCAGGGCGACCCCGAGAACTTTGACGAGTTCTCCGACGAGGAGCCGCTGACCCCCGAGGAGATCGCCTCCGGCATCGTCGACATCGAAGAAGAGTGCAAGGACGAGAAGCAGCTCCGTACGGACGCCTTCAACGCCTTCATGAAGCTCACCGAGCGCGACCTCATCTCCGATGAGCCGCTGTTCCGCGAGATGACCCGCTACTACTCCATGTACTTCAAGGGTGGCATGGGTGCCGAGGCCGTCCGCGACCTGCTCGCTGCCATCGACCTTCCTTCCGAGGCCGAGAAGCTCAAGGCCATCATCGCCGACGAGGACTCCCAGAAGCAGAAGCGCGAGAAGGCCGTCAAGCGCCTCGAGGTCGTTGACGCCTTCCTGAAGGGCGGCAATAGCCCCGCGAACATGATCCTGGACGTCATCCCGGTCATTCCGCCCGATCTGCGCCCGATGGTCCAGCTCGACGGCGGCCGCTTCGCCGCGTCCGACCTCAATGACCTGTACCGTCGCGTGATCAACCGTAACAATCGACTCAAGCGCCTGCTCGACCTGGACGCCCCTGCGATCATCGTGAACAACGAGAAGCGCATGCTCCAGGAGTCCGTGGACGCCCTGTTCGACAACGGCCGTCGTGGTCGCCCGGTCTCTGGCCGTGGCGGTCGCCCGCTCAAGTCGCTCGCCGAGGCCCTCAAGGGCAAGCAGGGTCGTTTCCGTCAGAACCTGCTGGGCAAGCGTGTCGACTACTCGGGCCGTTCGGTAATCGTTACCGACCCCAAGCTGCTGCTGCACCAGTGCGGTCTGCCCAAGACCATGGCGCTGGAGCTCTTCAAGCCCTTCGTCATGAAGCGCCTGGTCGAGCTTGGCAAGGTCGAGAACATCAAGGGCGCCAAGCGCGCTATCGACCGCGGTGCCACCTTTGTGTGGGACATCCTCGAAGAGGTCATCGACGGCCGCGTCGTGCTGCTCAACCGTGCACCGACCCTGCACCGTCTGTCCATCCAGGCCTTTGAGCCGGTGCTGGTCGAGGGCAAGGCTATCCACCTGCACCCGCTGGTCTGCTCGCCCTTCAACGCCGACTTCGACGGCGACCAGATGTCTGTCCACGTGCCGCTGTCCAGCCAGGCTCAGGCCGAGGCTCGCGTGCTCATGCTTTCTGCGAACAACCTGCGCTCGCCGGCATCCGGCAAGCCGGTCAACATCCCCTCGCAGGACATGATCATCGGTGTGTACTACCTGACCCAGGTCCGCGACGGTCTGCCGGGCGAGAACCACGTGTTCTCGAGTTTCGACGACGCGCTGCATGCCTATGACTGCCGCTCCGAGGTCGACATGCAGGCCAAGATTCAGGTCCGCGTGTCCGCCGAGAACGCCAACGTCATCAACGAGGACGGCACCCGTATCTTCCGCGTCAAGAACGGCAAGAACGAGTTTGTCGACTACGACGTCACCGGCAACAAGACCGCGCGCTTCGAGACCTCTATCGGCCGCATCATCTTCAACCGCCAGTGCCTGCCCGAAGACTATGAGTTCATGAACTACAAGATGGTCAAGGGCGACGTGGCCAAGCTGGTTGCGGACTGCTGCGATCGTTACCCCGAGGCCAAGGTCGGCCCGATCCTCGACGCCATCAAGTACTCCGGCTTCCACTACGCTACCCGCGCCGGCCTCACCATCTCGGTGTGGGACGCTCTCATCCCTGCCGAGAAGCAGGAGCTGCTTGACCGCGCCCAGGCCAACGTCGACCAGATCAACGAGTACTTCGAGGAGGGCTTCATCAACGAGACGGAGCGCCACATCGAAGTCGTTAACGAGTGGACCGCTTGTACCGACAAGGTTGCAGCGCTCATGCTCGACATGTTCGACGAGGAGAACCCGCTGTACATGATGGCCGACTCCGGCGCCCGTGGTTCTAAGACCCAGCTGCGTCAGCTCGGCGGCATGCGTGGCCTGATGGCAGACATGTCCGGCGAGACGATCGACCTTCCCATTAAGGCGAACTTCCGCGAGGGCCTGCTGCCGCTCGAGTACTTCATTTCGACCTACGGCGCCCGTAAGGGCCTGGTCGATACCGCATCCCA
Organism: uncultured Collinsella sp.; assembly: GCA_958447915.1. Classification (GTDB taxonomy): domain Bacteria; phylum Actinomycetota; class Coriobacteriia; order Coriobacteriales; family Coriobacteriaceae; genus Collinsella. The sequence continues at coordinate 7,825 of CAUDCB010000062.1, forward strand.
CACCTCGGACTCTGGTTACCTGACCCGTCGTCTGGTCGACGTGGCCCAGGACGTCATCGTCCGCGAGGAGGACTGCGGTACGCACGAGGGCGTCACCTACAACCTCATCATCCCCGGCACCACCGACCTCAACACCGACCTCGTCGGCCGTTGCTTCATCGAGGACGTCGTGGCCCCCGATGGCACCGTGCTCTTTGAGCAGGACGGCTACATCGAGAAGGTCGCTGACATCCAGAAGATGGTCGATGCCGGCCTCAAGAAGGTCAAGCTTCGCGCGCTGCTCACCTGCCGCTCCAAGTACGGCGTGTGCCAGAAGTGCTACGGCTGGGATCTTTCCACCCGTCGTCCGGTCGCCATCGGTACCGCGGTCGGCATTATTGCCGCCCAGTCCATCGGCGAGCCCGGTACGCAGCTTACGATGCGTACCATTCACTCCGGCGGCGTCGCTGGCGTCGACGATATTACGCAGGGTCTGCCTACGGTCAGCCGTATGTTCGATATCGTCGGCAACGTCAACGAGAAGATTCTGGGTCGCGAGGCCGAGCTGGCTCCGTACTCCGGTCACCTCTCGATTAAGCCCGAGAAGTCCGAGTACGTGCTGACGCTCACCGACTCCGAGGATCACACCCGTGTCCTCGACGAGCGCCGCGTCCCCGCATCGGTGCGCTTTATGCCCGAGATCGAGGATGGCTGCGAGGTTCGCGCCGGCGACCAGATCACCAAGGGCTTCGTCAACTTCCGCAACCTGCGCAAGCTGACCGACATCGAGTCGACGATGCACACCTTCGTCGAGAGCGTCAAGGACGTCTACACCAGCCAGGGCGTCGACCTGAACGACAAGCACATCGAGGTGCTCGCACGTCAGATGCTGCGTCGCGTTCAGATCACCAACCCCGGTGACTCCAAGTACCTGCTTGGTCAGTACGTCGACCGCTACGAGTTCGCCGACGAGGTCGAGCGCGTTGCCCGTCTGGGTGGTCAGGCTCCCGTGGCCGAGCCCGTCATCCTGGGTACGCTCAAGGTCGCGTCCAACATCGACTCCTGGCTGTCGAGCGCTTCGTTCATCCGCACCGCCGGTGTCCTTACCGAGGCTGCCATCGAGGGCAAGGTCGACCACCTGCTCGACCTTAAGTCCAACGTCATCGTTGGTAAGAAGATTCCTGCCGGTACCGGCCTCAAGCCGTACGCCAACGCCAAGCTGACGTATCGCACGGCCGACGGCTACGTGGACATCGACGGTCCGGCTTCGCCCAACGCCAAGTCGCTGCCTGAGTGGGCTCCTGTGGAGCTTAAGGACCTGGACGAGCAGCTCCCGCAGCAGCTCGACTGGGCCGGCTACGACGAGTTCGGCGGTGCTGACGGTTCGTTCACCCGCAACGGCCACACCATCTCCGCCGAGAAGGCTCGCCTGTACCTGTTCGACGACCTGGGCGTGTCGCAGCGCTGGACCAACAAGTTCAGCGAGGTCGGCATCGAGACGGTCGGCGACCTGGTCGGCAAGTCCGAGGAGGATCTGCTGCGCATCGATGGCATCGGTGCCAAGGCGATCGAGGAGCTCCGTGACGGCCTGGAGGCCCACGACCTGCTCTACATCCTCGAGAACAACGACGACGTTGCCGACGAGGAAGACCTCTCGCAGCTGCTGCAGATGGTCTTTAGCCCCGACGGTCCGGACGACATCCTGCTGGGCACCTCCGCCACGCCGACGCATCACGCCGACGCCGACGAGGAGCTCCTGGGCGCCCCGATCGACGACAAGAAGGCTCCCGCCAACGGTGCCATCAACGAGGACATGGCTTCCCTCGACGAGCTGCTCAACCAGCTCGTGGACACCGATGACGTCGAAGAGGCCAAGGACAACGACGAGGAGTAACTTCCTAGTACGTTAACCGCCCTTCCAAAGACCCGTTTCCCAACAGGGAAGCGGGTCTTTTTTGGTGAGGAACGTTGCCCCGACGAGCACGTCGGATTCCCGGAACGGGCCGCCCGCTGTTTAAGTTTGTCGCGAGTTCCGCACGCAAAGGAAAGCACTTAATGTGCTTTCCGTCTTGCGCAGGACTGTAGAGCAGCAAACTTAAACAGCGGGCGGCCCGTTCCGGGAATCTGCCCCCGCGCACAGAAGGGGATTCCTTTCGCCAAAAAGGGACAGGTTTATTTTGGTAGGTTTTTCCTGCTTGAATTTGAAACATTTCGTTCGGCCAAAGCGTATCTATGGTGAGGACCTCATCAAGAACCATCAGCGTCACCGGGAGGTGATTATGGAAGAACAAGCTTTTAGACAGGCGGTCGAAGACCACCGGGATGTCGTGTTTCGGATCGCATTGACGTATCTGCGTGATCGCGCTGACGCCGACGATGTTGCTCAAGACGTCTTTCTGAAGTTACTCAAAAGCGACGCGCAATTTGAAAACTGGGAGCATCTTCGTCGATGGCTTATC
>CAUDCB010000063.1 GCA_958447915.1 uncultured Collinsella sp.
CTTCTCAGCTTCTTCGTGAGCCTTCGCCTTCTGGGCGGCCTTCTCCTCGGCTTCGGGATCGACGACGACCAGATTGGACGCGTCATGCTCAACCAACTTGAGCGCATGCTCGGGGCACACCTTGACGCAGGCACCGCAGCCCAAGCAATACGTGGACTCCAACGCAAAGCGGCCGCTTCCCACCAAATCGCAGGCGAACGTGGGGCATACATTGACGCACTCGCCGCACGACGTGCACTTGTCAAAATCGCACTCCGGCGTGCTCACCTGCATGTTCTGGGCAAGCTCGGGGTGGTTTTGCAGCGTCGAGAGCACCAGCTGCCGCCCGTGCGTGAGCGAACGGCGACGCTTGGTCGTCGTGGTACCGCACATGGTGTTGAGCGTGCGCTCCAGCTGGGTAATCTGATGGCGATGGGCCTTGAGCTTTTGCGTCACCGAGGCCAGCGCCGCCGTCGCCGGATTGAGCTTGGTCACCGTCAGGCCCGTGGTGCGGGCGATCTTTTCCATGTACTCCTTGCGCTCGTACTCGCGGCGCTTATGGCACTTGAGGCTCTTGGGGTCGACCTCCAGGCCCATACCCGTGCCAGACCACTCCTCGGCCTTCGCAATCGCCTCGCCCAGAATGTCCTCACCGCCGATGTTGCGGCATTTATCGCACACGCCCAACGGCAGGTACACGCTCACGTTGGGATAGTCCGCCAGTACCGAGAACCAGGTCTCGGCCGTAATATCCCCCACGCAGGCAACGACGACTTCGTTTTCGCGCGGCATGCGCTTGAGGGCGCGCGTGCAGGTGACGTAGGCGGTCTCGTGGCTCGTAGCAGCAGAGACGATGTCGTCATACAGGTTTTTGGGCGCCAAGCGCGGCGAGATGATCGCCTCGGTCGGACAGGCAGCGGCGCACAGGCCGCACTTGCGACAGGAGTCGAGGATCTCGATGGCGTCTTCCTCGACCTCGATAGCGTTGACCGGGCACACGTCCATGCACGCGGTGCAGCCGCTCTTTTCGTTTTTGCAGGTCAGGCACGGAATGGTGTTGCCGCGCGGACGCTCCTTATAGTCGGCAGGATTCCACTGCGGCGCCGACGGATCGAGCGCATCGGTCACGCCGCCAAGCGGGTTTTTAAGAAAGTCGAAACCCTTGCTGATCTCGATAATGTCATCAAACAGATCGTGTTCCTGCGCCATGCGCGGCCCCTCCCTGAGCAGTGCAAACAAGCAAGAGATAATGATACGCTATCGGCCCACGCCTCGAGCAAATTACACGCGGAGCATCTTTGCGGCAAATAGCCCATGGCCTATCGCCACCTCGATTGCACAAGGTCAATCAAGCGCCAAACTATGCCTCGCACATGAGCTGCACGAGCTTTTGTTTGGTCACCTTGACCTGCTCGTTGGCCATATTACGCTCGTTTCTAAAGACCGCATTTGCAACACCCTGCAGGTCGGCATCGGAAATCTCGTCAAGACCCAGCTCCGCGAGCGTCGTCGGCAGACCAACGCGCTGGCAAAACTCGAGCACCTGATCAAGCTCGGGCGCGCGCTCCAGGCGCAGCTGCACCACTAGGCCAAATGCCACGGCTTCACCATGCATGGCCTTGCACTCGGGCAAAATCGTCAGGCCGTTGGCGATGGCATGCGCCAGCGCCAAACCACCGCTCTCAAAGCCGACGCCCGAGAGCAGAATATTGCACTCGATCAGGCGCTCAACTGCCGGCGATATACGTCCCTTTTTGAGATCGCGCTTGGCAGCGACGCCGCACTCCATGAGTGTGTCATAGCAGGCGCGGGCCGCAACCAGAGCCAAGTGTCCCGGCGCGCCACCGTGCTCGTTGGCGCGCCGCGCCGCGGCGCACGAACGCGCCTCGAAATACGTTGCCAGCGCGTCGCCCATACCAGCAACCGTCATACGCAGCGGGGCCGCCGCGACCACGTTGGTATCGACCACGACCAGGTCTGGATTCTTCTCGAGCATCAGATAGCGGTCGAACGACCCATCCTCGTGATACAGCACCGAAATCGCACTGCACGGACCGTCCATCGAAGCCGCCGTGGGGCATACACACAACGGCAGCTCGGCATAAAACGCTACTGCCTTGGCGATATCGAGCATTTTGCCGCCGCCAATACCCACCACCATGTCGCAATACTCAGCCTGGGCTTCCTTAGCCATTTCGACAACGGCCTCTTCCGTACACGGACCGTCATAAATCTTAAAGAACGGCTCACTTAGATCTTCATCCAGAAATCCATCGACGATCTGCCTGCACAGTCGATCCTCGGTACCCTGGTCAAACAAGACATAGGCAGCGCAGCCCAACCATGACAGATACCTGCCCTGACGCGAAAGTTCGCCCGGCCCCTGAACATACCGACCGGGACCGCCATAAACCATGGGAAGCGCCATACGAAAATCCGCCCTTTCATCAATAACAATTGGTGCAAAGCAACCCGACCCCTTTGCACCATAGCAAAAAGGGGCAAAGCCATCTGCTGGCTTTGCCCCTTCCTTAGCTTGATTTACTCATCCATGAGATAGTAGTGGCCCAGCGCGTCGGCACCCAGGATGGCGTTTGCGACCATCTCGGGCGTCACCTCAAACGGCATGTTGCACATGGTGTCATCGGGCGCGCAGGCGGCCTCGGCAACAATCATGGCCTGCTCGCGCGTAAGCTCGGCAACGCCAAGCTCCTTCATCGTGACCGGCAGGCCCAGCTCAATGCAGAAGCTCAAGACTTCCTCGAGCTTCTCGGTCGGGGCATCTTCGAGTACCAGCTGGACGATGGTGCCGAAGGCGACCTTCTCGCCGTGATACATGCCATGGCACTCGGGCAGCATCGTCAAACCGTTGTGGATGGCATGAGCAGCAGCAAGGCCTGAGCTCTCAAAGCCAATGCCGGAAAGCAGCGTGTTGGCCTCAATGATGTGCTCGACGGCAGGCGTGAGCGCACCCTTCTCCAGCGCAACCTTGGCCTTAACGCCATCGGCCATGAGCGTCTCATAGCAGAGCTTGGCGAGCGCCAGACCAGCCATACCGCCCTTGCCGCCAGCGCAGGTGCCGCCGTCGGCATCGTGCGTCGCCTGGGCCTCAAAGTAGGTTGCGAGCGCATCGCCCATACCGGAAACCGTCAGGCGCACCGGGCTCGCCGCGATTACCGTCGTATCCATCAGGACAATGTTGGGGTTTGCCTTAAGGAAGAGATATTTATCGAACTGGCCGTCGTCGGTGTAGAGCACCGAAAGCGCCGAGCACGGTGCATCGGTCGAAGCGATGGTGGGGCAAATGATAACCGGGGACTCCAGGTAGTAGGCAACGGCCTTCGCGGTATCGAGGATCTTGCCGCCACCGACGCCAACGATGATGTCGCAACCGTTGTCGCGAGCAAGCGCAACCAGGCGATCGACCTCGCCCTTGGAGCACTCGCCGTTAAAGTCCTCAAATAGCAGCTCGGCCTGAGCCTCGGCAAAACCGCCCTCGATCTTGGCACCGACGCGCTTCTTGCCCGAAGGCGTCACGATGACGAGGGCCTTAGCGCCGAGCGGCTCGACATAGGAGCCGAGCTTGGCGAGCTCGTCCGGACCCTGGATGTACTTGCTGGGGCTATTGAAAATTGCAGCCATTTTTATCCCACTCTCTAATAATTAAAAAGAAAGGGGCTCCGTACGGATACGTGCGGAGCCCCTCGTTACGATAACAAGAGTCGATTAGAAATCGATGTCGGTGTCGTAGTAGCAGGCCTTGAGGATCTTCTCGAAGTCGGCAGCCTTGGTCTCACGCGGGTTCTCGGGCGTGCAGGCATCGGTCTCGGCGTTCGCGGCGATCTCGGGCAGCTTGGCGAGGAACTCCTCCTCGGAAACCATCTGCGGGTTCTCGGCGTCGACCTTCACGCCACCATTCGCGTAATCCTTGATGGACTGCGGAATGTTGAGCTGGTCGTTGAGGTCGCGAATCTTCTGGACGAGCGCAGCGATGAGCTCCTCGTTGGTCTCACCGGGAAGGTGCAGGACCTCCTTGGCGACGTAGGCGTAACGCTCGGCGGCACGCGGGTCCTTGGAGTTCCACTGGATGACCTTGCCCAGGTACATGGCGTTAGCAGCACCGTGGATGATGTGGCCGTTCTCAAAGGCTGCACCGGTCTTGTGAGCCATGGAGTGCACGATGCCGAGCAGGCCCGAGGAGAAGGCGATGCCGGCGATGCACTGGGCCTCGTGCATGTGCTGACGGGCCTCCTTGTCGCCCTCATAGGACTTCGGGAGCCACTCGACGATCTCGCGGATGCCGTGCAGAGCGTTGGCGTCGGTGAACATAGAGGCGAAGGTGGAAACGTAGGCCTCCATGCAGTGGGTCAGAGCGTCCATGCCGGTATGAGCGCACAGCTTGGCGGGCATGGTGTAGGTAAGCTCGGGGTCGACGATGGCGACATCAGGGGTGATGTTGAAGTCGGCCAGCGGGTACTTGATGCCCTTGGCGTAGTCGGTGATGACGGAGAAGGCAGTGACCTCGGTAGCGGTACCGGAGGTAGAGGAGATGGCGCAGAAGTGAGCCTTCTGACGCAGCTCGGGGAAGCTGAACGGCTGGATGATGTTATCGAAGGACTCCTCGGGATACTCGTAGAAGACCCACATGGCCTTAGCGGCATCGATGGGCGAGCCGCCGCCGATGGCGATAATCCAGTCGGGCTCGAACTCGCGCATGGCCTCGGCGCCCTTCATGACCGTCTCGATGGACGGGTCGGACTCGACGCCCTCGAACAGCTTGACCTCGAAACCGCCTTCCTTAAGGTCGGCCTCGACGTCCTGCAAGAACCCGCCGCGGCGCATAGAGCTGCCGCCAGAAACGATGATGGCCTTCTTGCCCTTGAGGTTCTTCACCTCGTGGCGAGCGCCCTCACCAAAGTACAGATCGCGAGGATTGGTAAAACGTCCCATACTGTGCCTCCTAAACAAGCCCCTCTTAGACTTGCGTATATAACGGAGCACCCGATTGGCTCCGTTAGGACCGTTTTGCGCGTTGCCGGCGATGACAATGCGCGATGTCTAAACGTCTCAACGCTCAGACAAACACTATTCTACCGTTCTGGTTGGTCAGTTATTCACCTAAAGCCGACAATGATGAAACGTTTTTTCTATCCCTGAAGACCCTTGTGGGGCATTCATACTCCCAAGCTGGGCAAACGTTTTATCAAGGTTGACCACATATCCCGGGCAGGACTGTGCCCCTCCAAAATGCGCCCCGTTCGCCGCCAAAAATCGACCGTTTGCGGCACCGTGATACCACTCGGTCGTCCAAGGTGCCGACATTTGTGCGACATCCGTCTTCGTGGTGCAAAGGTGCATGTCCAAGTGCGGCACCCCCGGTGTGCCACATGCGGGTAAACTAGAACCTTATATAGAGATATTTGAACCCTAACCGCAGCAAAGGAGGCCCCATGGCATTCGACCCCATACAAGAGGATTGCCATCGCCTCGTTCTTGAGGCCTTGCGCCGCGACAATATTCCACTCACCGACGGCCCCGCCGTAGAGCGTCTGATGGAACAATTCACCCGTAATCCCGCGCCGCTCATCGTGCACGACCGCGACCGCGCCGGGCACCTCATTGCCAAGGTTGTCGAGGCTGTCGACTACCGCATTCCCTTTATCCCTGACGATACCCAGGCAGAGCAAGAAGAGACCGCAGCCGAGAACATGCTCCGCGAGGCAGCCGCGCTCGATCCGGCCAACTGGGATGCCCAGCGCATGCTGTGCGCGCTCACCGCCGAATCTAACGAGGAATACGTGCAATATCTGGTGTCCAAGTGCGACGAGGTGGAGCACGATCTGGCGCTCAAGATTGCCTCGGCGCAGGACCCCTACGAGCGCGAGGCCGCAGGCGACCTGACCCGCCGTCCCTACCTGCGCTGGCTTGCCGCCTTGGCATCGCGCGCGCTCATTAGCGGCCGCTACCGCATGTCGCTGGATGCCGCGAATCGCAGCCTAGACTTTGTGCCCAACGACCCCGCCGGCGTCCGCCATACTGCGATGCTTGCCATGGCAAAGCTCGAATACCCTGCCGAGGAGCTCAAGCGTTTTCGTTCTGCCCACTCCGTGCCCTATCTTGCCAACACGCCGCTGCGCCGCCGTCCCAAGGACGCAGAGCGCGACCTGGACCCGTGGACGCTCATCGCGCTGATGAGCGCCGCCTGGCGCGAGCTGGATTACGAGGGCGCCGAACACTACCTGCGCATCCTGGTACGCTCATGCCCGCATGCAGCCGAAGCACTCTACTTCCAAACCGAGTTTCCCGATGGCGTCTATGCCCGCGTCAACGTGGGCGTGGGCTCCACCGATGAGCTCGTCCTTGCCCTGTCCGAGGCGACGCCGGTGCTGCAGGAGGGCCTAGGCGCGCCCGACAACGCCAGCTTTGCCGCCTGGGTCGCCACCAACGACATCGTGCGCTCCCAGATCGACGAACGAATCCTGCACGCAGCCGAGCAGGGATTGCCGTTTAAGGGAGGAGACCTCTAATGGATCCGAGCGTCTACATCCCCGCCTATCTGGAGCGCACCTATCTGGCATCGCACCCCGAGCTCACCGATGCGGCACGCGAGCTTGTCCATAACGACATTAGCGCGAATCCTCACAAGTATGCGCAGTCCGAGCATGCCCAGGCGCTGCTGTCCTATGCCGGTGTTCACCGCCACCTGCTCGACGAGCTCCATCGCATCGAGGACATGGGCAGCGACGAGGAGTTCGAGCAGACGCGCAATCGCCTGTTCGACGATATGCGCGATGAGCTGCTCAAGATCGTCCGCATCGATGCGCATGTCCTCGATGCCCAGCTGCTCGCCATCATCCTGGCCGACACGCCCGTTGACGCCTGCCTGGGCGACCTGATGAAGCTCGAGGCGACCACGGCCGATTACCTGCAGCAAAGCGTGCCCGGGTTCGATATGGAAGCCCCGCACTACTGGGCCAACAAGGTTTTGACGGACGGCGTGACAGCGGCAGATCTCACCGTGAGCGAACCGGCGCTTATCGGGTGGCTCCACACGCTCGAGGCCATCTCGCAGCTGTGCATGGCGAGCGCCCGCTACCGCGCTGCTGCCAACTACGCCCGCCGCGTCCTTAAGGCAGAAGGCTATCCCACCCGAGCTGCCGGCACCGTGTTGCTCACCCTCGCTCGCTTGGAAGACGAGGACGGCTTTTTTGCCCTGGCCCACCAGCTCGAGGAGCAGATGGGGGCCGATGCGCTCGAGAACTCCCCCTGGTACCTGCTCGCCCGCACGATCTTGCTGTTCAAAACAAACAAGATGCGCCCGGCGACGCGCGCGCTGCGTGAGTTCGCTAACCGTTGCGAGGGCGGCGCGTTCTTCTTGCTGAACCCCATGTACCAGACGCCGTATCTTCCCTGCCGACCCGAGCCGCGCGACCCCTGGGACCTCTCGCACCAGGCGGTTTGGGAAGCCGACGGCATTATCTCGGACACCCCCGACTTTGCCCCCTGGGCCAACGCCTGCGAAGATGTATCGCAGCTTGCCCAAGAATTTGCGCGCCGCTACGGCTTTTAGCGACGCGATCACCCCGACCATGTCATCAATGTTAGGAACGGCTTCATGAACCTCCGCTCATCTCTCGCCTGCACCTCGAGCGATATCGCCCGCTGGGGACTGCGCTCTGTCCTCAAACGCCAGGGCGGCGTGCTTCCCGGCCGCATCGCCATGAAGATTGACCCCGAGCTGCTAAGCGACCTCGCGAGCCTGGTCGACCGCAGCGTGGTGATCACCGGCACCAACGGTAAGACCACCACCTCCAACCTCATCGCCGACGCCGTTGCTGCCAGCGGTGCTACCGTGGTGTGCAACCGTGCCGGCAACAATATGGAGCCCGGTGTGGTGGGTGCTCTGCTCGAGGCCCGCGGCAACCTTAAGCGAACGGCCAGCGGCAAGCGCGTGGGCGTCTTTGAGTGCGACGAGCTCTACACCGTACGTGTGCTGCCCAAGCTCAAGCCGACGTACTTTGTGCTGCTCAACCTGTTCCGCGACCAGCTAGACCGCTACGGCGAGATCGACCATACCCAAGACGTCATCGCCCATGCGCTGGAGCTCTCTCCGGCAACAACGCTCATCTACAACGCAGACGACCCGCTTTGTGCCGCGATCGCCGCGCGCGTTCCCAATGCAGGCATCGCCTTTGGCATCGACGGCGCCACCAACACCGAATCCGACCGCATTAGCGACTCGCGTTTTTGCTCACAGTGCAACGCGCCGTTGGAGTACGACTATGTGCAGTATGGACAGCTTGGCGCATACCATTGTCCCTCGTGCGGCTGGGCCCGCCCCGCGCTTGTCCGTCGCGTGACGGGCGTGGAGCTCGGATGCGACGGTTATGGCTTTGACCTGGTCTTTGGATCTGCGCCCGACGCGGCTGCCGTACACATCGCCACGCGCTACAACGGCCTGTATATGGTCTACAACGTAGCCGCAGCCTTCTTCGCCGCCCACGAGCTGGGCGTGGACGCCGCACGCCTGCAGCCCACGCTCGACGCCTACGTGCCGGCAGGTGGTCGCATGGGCCGTTGGAATATCGCCGGCCGAACCGTCGAGGCCAACCTGGCCAAGAATCCCGTAGGCTTCGATCGACAAATCCAGTCCATCAAGACGGCAGGCGGCAGACTCTGCGCTTTCTTCCTCAACGACAACGATGCCGACGGCCACGATGTATCGTGGATCTACGACGTCGACTTTGAGCGCATCGCCGACACAACGGGGCTTGTCGCCTTTGCCGGCGGCACACGCGCGCACGACATGCAAGTGCGCCTCAAGTACGCCGGCATCGATGCCACGATTATCTCGAGTGTCGAGCAGGCGATTGGTGCCGTGGCAGACGAGGCTGCCGGCGACACTTTCTACGCCGTCGCCAACTACACGGCCTTTCCGCCGCTGGTCAAGGAGCTCGACGGACTTAAAGACACCGATGCGGCTACGGTTGCCGCCCACGCTGCAAAGTGCGCCGATGGCAGTGCCGTCCCCGTTGGCGTCGCGCCGACCGAGCTTTCGCGCCCGTTGCGTATCGTCTACCTGTATCCCGATGCCCTCAATCTCTATGGTGACGGCGGCAACGTTATCGCGCTCGAGCGCCGCTGCGCCTGGCGTGGCATTCCCGTACGCGTGGACGAGGTCCGCATGGGCGAGACGCTCGATTTGCACGATGCCGATATCGTCATGATGGGCGGCGGTTCCGATCGCGACCAACTGGCCGTGGCGCACGAGCTGCTCGCTCAAAAAGACAAGGTCGCGTCCTATGTTGAAGATGGTGGCTCATTGCTTGCCATCTGCGGTAGCTACCAGCTGCTCGGTCGTTCGTACTATATGGGCGATGATCGCATTGAGGGCCTGGGCATCATTGCCGCCGAGACCGTGCGCGGCTCCGACCGTCTGATCGGCAACGTCGCCGTCAAGACCGACCTGACACCCGAGCCCTTTGTGGGATTCGAGAACCACGGCGGCCGCACTCTGCTCGACGCAGATGCCACGCCGCTCGGAACGTCTGTGGTCACGGGCACCGGCAACAACGGCGACGACGGCTTTGAGGGTCTGATCTACAAGGGCGTTATCGGCACGTACCTGCACGGACCAGCGCTACCCAAGAACCCCGAACTCGCCGACTGGCTCATTACTCACGCCCTCGAGCGCCGCGGCGATGCGCAGGCCACAGCTCTGCTACCGCTCAAGCCCCTCGACGACACCTACGAGCCCGCCGCCCCCGACGCCGCCATGAAGCTCCTCCCCTAACACCCCACCACCACGAAGGGGACAGGCACCTTTGTGGTGGTTTTCCAGTTTGCCAACGATATACGCGTCGGCAAAAAAGTCTGCTATACTCTTTCCCGCTGTCCCCATCGTCTAGCGGCCAAGGACGCCACCCTTTCAAGGTGGATATCGCGGGTTCGAATCCCGCTGGGGGCACCATTTGAAACGAGAAGCCCGTTACCCCCGCGGTGACGGGCTTTTTTCTACCCCAACGCCGGGATTCGAACCCGACAGGATGCGGAGCTGAGGAAACGCGCAAGCGTTTTCCAGCGCAGCACGCAAGGAGCGGAGCGACACAGCGAAGGCGGGCGGCGCCAGCCGCACGCGGACATCCCGCTGGGGGCACCACAGAATCTGAGAAGCCCGTTACCAATTCGGTATCGGGCTTTTTGCTACCCATACGCCGGGATTCGAACCCGACAGGG
>CAUDCB010000064.1 GCA_958447915.1 uncultured Collinsella sp.
CGCGCCGCGTCTGCGTCGAGCGCCTCCACCAAAAACTGTCGGCAAGATCACCATCCGAGCGAACATCCATCGACGCCGCGCCCTCCCTCAGAATGAAAAACCACCACGAAGGGGACAGGCACCTTTGTGGTGGTTTTCCCTCGTGGTGGTTCCTAGTGTAAAGCCTTTACAACCTGCGGTCGCTAGACAAACAGCACGTGCGCGAGCAGGGCACATACGCACGCCGCGGCAAATACCAACGCCACAGCTGAAATCACGCGATCGGCAATATCCATGTTGGCTCGGTTCGTAAAGAACTGGTCCTCGGCGGCGTCGATACCCGCCTCGCGCACATCAAGTGTCCTTGCATCCATGTTTACCTCCCCGGCTTTCATTTCATCCATCGATGATCAACTCCGTGTAGCCCGCTGGCGACTACGGGCGCTCGTTGGGAGCCAGGCGCTGCATCTTGTTCACGGCCTTGAACTTGGTGAACAGCGGCACGTACTCAAAGCTCACGTTGGAGTTCTCCAAGCCGTACCAACGCGCGGGCGTGCCGGCGGCGCGGCGGATGATGTACTTGAGCGTGATGGCCGTGCGCTCGCTGGGCTCCACGTCGCTCTCGGGCGCCAGCAGCTTGCGGATCATGACGAACTTGAACGTACCGATGTTGCCCGGGTCCTTGTAGACCGAGTAGTCGTGCTTTTGCGGCGGCAGCTCACCGCTGGCAGCCAGGTCCTGAACAACCTGGCGCAGGTAAGCATTGACGCGCTGGTTGATCTTATAGCCCAGGTACAGATGCACGCGGAATACGTAGTCGGTGCCGAACGTCTCGACCGAGTAGGCAAAGGTATGCGGCTCCTCCATGGTCTCGACATTCACGAACCACCAGGCGCGAGCGCGCTTGGGGTGCTTATCCAAAATCGAGTAGACGATATCGCGGTCGATATAGTCGGTGTTGGTGTCCTTGGTCAGGTACACGATGTTGTCGCTCATGAGCTCGTAGCGATCGTCGTCGCGCAGGCGTTTGAGCTGCGGCAGATAGCTGCGCAGCGGCAGCAGCGTAAACTGACGTTGCTCGACCGCCGTGCCGTTGTACCAGCACACCATAATGCCCATGATGAGTGCAGCCATGAGGATGGTGAAGTAGCCGCCGTGGAAGAACTTGGTGAGCGAGCTCACAAAGAAGAAACCCTCGAGCAAAAGGAAGAAGGCGGCAAAGATCCACGGCGCGACCTTGAGATTGCGCTCCACGTGCAGATAGAAGAAGAGCAGCATTGTCGTGCACATCATGGTCAGGGTAATAGCCAAGCCGTACGCAGCCTCCATGTGCGCCGAGTTCTGGAACAGCAGCACCACGATGACGCAGCCCACGAGCATGACGTTGTTGACCATGGGGATGTAGAGCTGGCCCTTGGTCTCGGCAGGGTAGAAGACCTGCATGTGCGGCATAAGGTCCAGGCGGCTGGCCTCGGACACCAGCGAGAATGCGCCGGTGATGAGCGCCTGCGAGGCAATGATGGCGGCGACGGTGGAAAGGCCGACGGCAAAGGGACGCAGGCCCGGGGTGAGCATCTGGTAGAAGGGGTTGAGGTCGGCGATGCCCATGAGCTCGGGGTTGGCAGCGTTGTTGATAAGCCAAGCACCCTGGCCCATATAGGAAAGCAGCAGGCAGCACTTAACGAACGGCCAGGTGGCGTAGATGTTGCCGCGGCCCACATGGCCCATGTCGGAATAGAGCGCCTCGGCACCGGTGGTGGCGAGGAAGCAGCTGCCTAGGATCATGATGCCCGCATGGTTGTTGGGGCTCAGCAGAAAGCCGATGCCGCGCAGCGGGTTGAGGCACAGCAGCACCGCGGGATGCTGGAAGACAAAGAACAGGCCCGTACCGCCCAGGAACAAAAACCACAGCGTCATGATGGGGCCAAAGGCGTGACCGATCTTGGCCGTGCCGATGCGTTGCACCAAGAAGAGCGCAATGATAATGGCGAGCGTAATCGCGACAACGCGACCCTGGTCGTCACCGAGCACGGCGTGGACCGCCGGGATGGTGCGCAGGCCCTCGATGGCCGTAGTGACGGTGACGGCAGGCGTCAGGATGCCGTCAGCGAGCAATGCGGCGCCGCCCAGCATGGCGGGGATGATGAGCCACTTGCCGCAACGCTTGACCAGGCTGTACAGGGCAAAGATACCGCCCTCGCCGTGGTTGTCGGCGCGCAGCGAGATCAGCACGTACTTGACGGTCGTCAGCAGCGTGACCGTCCACACGACAAGGGAGAGCGCGCCAAGCACGAACTCCTCCGTCACACTTCCGATGCCGCCGTTGCCGGCAACGAGCGCCTTGGTTACATACATAGGGCTGGTGCCGATATCGCCGTACACCACGCCCAGCGTGACGAGCATCGCCGAGATGCTCACAGGAATCGCAGCGTGCGAGGCTGCCTCCTTGGCCTTTTGTTCCATAAGCCGGTTTCCTCCCAACTTTAATGTTCGAAGGGATTATAGGCAATCGGCCCATGTTTTAATGCACTGTTTTCCCAGCTAGATAAAGATTTATACAGTCTTTAGGCTACCGCGGCGATATGGAATGTGACAAAGGGACTGCCCCCTTGTCACATTCGTCATTTTCCAAGCCAGTTTTTGAACCACCATTCCATGGAGCGGCTCATCTCGGCCATAAAGGGACTCGTGTGCTTGCGGGTATAGATGTCCACGACGCGCTCCCCCACCTCGCGGGCGTGCGGACGAAACATCGCATCCATCTCGGCCACCTGCGCGTCCATAGTCGCGGCATCGGCGCGGCAGTAGCGCTCCTCGTGCACCAGGTTCACCACGGGATGCGCAATGGCCGGACGCTCCTTACGGGGCGTGCCGATAATAAGCATCGACAGCGGCATGGTATAGGGCGGCAGATCGAGCAGCTCGGCAACTTCCTCGGCATTCTCGACGATATCACCGATGTAGCAGCTCCCCAGCCCCAGGGCCTCGGCGGCAACCACGGCGTTTTGCGCGGCGATCACGGCGTCCTGGGCCGCGATGGCAAAGTCGCCCAAACCCGGCGCGCGGCGGGGCGCCTTGCCCGTGCGCTCGACAAACTCGGGTTCAAAGCAGCCCACGTGCTCAAACAGATCGATCCACTTGGCATAATCGACCACAAATATGAGTGCCCAGGGTGCCTTGGCGATCATGGGCTGGTGGTCGCACAGGTCGGCCAGGCGGTCGAGCGTAGCCTGCTCGCGAATGCTCACGATGGAATACATCATCATGGCGCCCGCCGACGGCGCGCGACTCGCCGCATGCAAAACCGCCGCCCGCTGCTCGTCGGTCACCGCCACGGGACGGTCGTTGTCGTCACGCGCGAAGGCACGCGTAGACGAACGATGCTCCAAGATGTCCAGCACCGCGTTGCCCGTAGTCTCGACCGGATAGCCGCACGTATCCACGACCGCAGCTCCGTCGCCGCCCATGTCCGCCTTGCAAACCTGCTCGCTCATCGCCCTACCCTCGCCATTTCTTTAAGAAGCCTTTACGTTTCCGTGTAATTCCCGTCCATTATCGCGCAGGTCGCCACTACATTGCGCCACACCGCCACGCGTGCGCGTTAATATGGCTGGTTGTTGTGCGCAGCCCGCAAATGCAGCGCATATTTAGGTAACAATCGGGTAAATCCCCGCTTTCGTAGGTTTTAGTTTGTGAGGAGTCTCAGCATGTTCGCTGCCGCCATCTCGCTCGTCGGTCTTGCGGCGACCGTCTACCTTGTCTTGCGCGAGGCCAAGGCCATTCGCGCTCAGTCGGGCACCGTTGCCAAAAGCGCTCTTGGGTGGAGCGTCGCCTTTGGCCTGTTCCAGCTCTTTTTGACCATTTGGGGCGCCATTGGCCTCGTCGCTCAAAACGAGCCGCTCGCCTTTGTGATGCTCATCCTGACCAACGCCATTCTCACCGGCTGCGCCTGGGCCAGCATCGCCCGCGACCGCATCGCGCCGCGCGTCTTTGCGTTCGCTGCTACCGATGCCCCCGCCCCCACCGGCAAGCTCGCCCGCCTGCGCGGCGCCTTTGTGGGCAAACCGCTCGTCGCCGCGGTCTTATGCCTGCTGCTCGCCGGCGTCTTTGCGCTGCTGGGCATGGAGGTCTCGTCCAACCACGACTTTACCTGGGTCTACCCCCTGTGCATCCTGCTCGAATGGGCCATTATCACCGTGCTCATGACCGGCTTGTTCTTCCTATTCCAGCGCCACGGCGCAGCTCCCGCGGTCCTGGCCTTTGCCCTCTTTGTCCTGGGCATTGCCGAGTTCTTCGTCATCACGTTTAAATCCATGCCCATCCAGCCGGGCGACCTTTCGGCCATCTCCACCGCCGCCGCGGTCGCCGGCACCGGCTACACCTTCTCCATCTCGCTGTTCTGCGTGCTGTCCATGGGCTTTACCGCCATCGCCATGCTGCTGTGCGAGTACGCCGGCCTGGTTGCGCCGCATCGCCAGAAGGGCGCCGCCAACGCCAAGCGCATGCTGCTCACCAACCTGCTCGTCGCCGTGCTGTGCCTGGGTGGCGTGACCGCGCATGTCACGCTCATCGACTACTACAACACCCTCGGCATCACCGTCTACACCTGGCGCCCGCTCGAGAGCTACTGGCGCGAGGGCTACCTGCCCGCTTTCATTAGTGCAGCGCAGTCCATTAAGCCGCCCAAACCCGCCGACTACTCCGTCGATGACGCCAAGGCCACGCTCAAAAAGTACGCCAAGGCCTATGACAAGTCCGACGCCGCCAAGAGCGACGAGCGCACCGCCGCAAAGGAGCAATTCGACAGCGAGAAGCCGACGGTCATCGCCATCATGAACGAGACCTTCTCGGACCTGTCCATCTACCAGAACATGCGCGCCGGCTACGAGGGCCCGCAGTACTTTAAGAACCTGTCCAACTGCCTCAGCCGCGGCAAGCTCTACGTGAGCGCCTACGGCGGCGGTACCGCCAATACCGAGTTTGAGTTTATGACCGGCAACTCCATGGCCAACCTGGGCTCGGGCGTGTACCCCTACACCATCTACAACATGGAGACGACCGGGAACCTGGCAGAGCAGTTCAAATCGCTCGGCTATTCCACCACGGCCATGCACCCCAACCACGCAACCAACTGGAACCGCGAGAACGTCTATAAGGACTTTGGCTTTGACCAGTTCCTGTCCATCAACGATTTCCAGGGCGCCGACACCCTGCGCGGCATGGTGACCGACCAGGCTACCTACGACAAGATTCTTGAGCTGCTCGACCAGAACGCCGATCCGCAGTTTATCTTCGACGTAACCATGCAGAACCACTCGGGCTACGACACGGGCCTGCTGCCGGCAGATAAGCAGATGCACCTCAATATCGACACGACCGATCTGGACGCCAAGACCGTCGAGGACGGCACGCTCTCCGATGTCGACGAGTATGTCTCGTGCATCGAGCAGTCCGACCAGGCGCTTCGCTACTTCCTCAACGCCCTGAGCAAGCTCGACCGCAAGGTGGTCGTGGTGTTCTGGGGCGATCACCAGCCGTTCTTCCCATCCAAGTTCAACGACAAGTGGTTTACCGACGAGGACGACGCCACCCACCAGGAGCGCTTGTGGCAGACCGACTACATCATCTGGGCTAACTACGACGTCGCCGGCTGCGATCAGACGAGCGAGGTCGACGACCTGTCCACCAACTACCTGTCCACGCAGCTGATGCAGCTGATCGGCGCCCCGCTTTCCGACTATCAGAAGGCGCACATGACGCTGCGCGAGTCGCTGCCCGCTATCAACTCCGTGGGCTACGAGGACGCCAGCCTGCGCTGGGCGCTCTCCTCCAACGTCACCGGTGACGACGCCGCCGCAGCAGCCGCCACCAAGGCACGCGAGGATTACGCCAAGATGCAGTACTACGAGATGTTCCGCGACGGTAAGAACGTCTATACGGAGCACTTCCAGACCGAGGCCAACGAGACCGACCCCAACCTGGCACCGGGTACGACCAAGATCAAATAGCGGCTAGCTGCGAGTTCATAACTGAAACGTCTGTCCGGGCGGAGGCATATAAGGTTCCCTGCTCGGACAGTCCTGCGCAAGACGGAGGCCACATTAAGTGGCCTCCTTTGCGTGCGGAACTCGCGATGAACCTTATATGCCTCCGCCCGGACAGACGCCCTGTTGTTGGAACGCGGCTTGTCATGGGGGGGTACCCGCAACATATATAAGTCGAAGGCCACGTCATGTGGCCTTTTTTGCATCCGGAAACCGTGTCCCACTCTGAATACATCCAGCGAACGCTTGCCACGGTTGCGCCCACGAGTGTCAAGAAAAAAGCCTCGAGAACTTCGAGGCTTTCACATTTGTATTGTTTTGCACGAAGGACCGCGAACGGCGAAGCTACTCGCCCAGCACGGCCTTCTTGGCGGCTACAGCCATGTTATCCAGATCCTCCTTGGTGGGGTGATCCTTCGCGGCAACCCAGTTGTCGAGCAGCATCTTAAATCGGGCGTTATCGGGATCTTGCTCGAGCATGGCCTCGTAGCGCTGCTTGACCGCGGGGCCCATCTTGCCCTGGCACATCGCCCAGCCCGCAAGCTCGGCATCCCCAGCCAAATTGGAAGTTACGCGGTCGATAATCTGCTGATAGTAGCTCTGGTCGGCGCCAAAACCGCAGGTGCCAAACAGGAAGACGCGCTTACCGTGCAAGGCGGAGAGCAACGCCGCGACCGAAGGCGTGCACGCGCCCTTGTCACACCAAAAACCGACGAGCACCGTGTCGGCCGCGCAGGCGCCCTGCGCCTCGAGCGCAACCTGATCTGCATCCGCATCGTCGCTCAACGCCGCGGCATGGACAAACTCAACGCCCGCAGCCTGCAGAGCGCGCTTAATCGCACCCGAAACCATCCTGGTATTACCGCTCTTGCTGTTAACCACCAAAGAGCACGTCATAGTCACGTTGCCTCATTTCCCCCAAAACTAAAGCCACTAATGCAATTTATTAGATGAATATCTTAGTACTAACGTGACAGATGTAAACCACCGTCTGTCGATTGATTTATTTGCCCCACGGGCTTGCTCACTGGGCGAATTGGCTACGATAAAGCTCGGCGTAGAAGCCGCCTGCCGCTAGCAGCTCGTCGTGCGTGCCGCGCTCGATAATCTGGCCGTCGCGCATCACCAGGATGCAATCGGCGTTGCGAATCGTCGACAGGCGGTGTGCCACGACAAAGCTCGTACGCCCGGCCATGAGCTCGTCGAACGCCGCCTGCACCTGTAGCTCGGTGCGCGTATCGATACTCGAGGTCGCCTCGTCCAGCAGCAAAATCGCCGGGTCGGTGAGCATGACGCGCGCGATGCACAGCAGCTGTTTTTGACCCTGGCTAAACGTGCCGCCGTCCTCGCCGATGACCGTATCGTAGCCACCTGGCAGCTGCACGATAAACTTGTGCGCATGCGCGCGCTTGGCGGCCTCGATAACCTGCTCGCGCGTGGCATCGGGGCAACCGTACGCGATGTTTTCGGCCACGGTGCCCTCGAACAGCCACGTATCCTGCAGCACCATGCCAAAGGCGCGGCGCAGGCTTGCGCGTGTGTAGTCGCGCGACGAGCGACCGTCCACCAAGATGCACCCGGCATCGATATCGTAAAAACGCAGCAGCAGGTTGATGAGCGTCGTCTTGCCACAGCCCGTGGGGCCGACGAGGGCAAAGCGCGTACCGGGCTTGGCATCGATGCAGATATCCTGCAGCAGTTTGCGGTCGGGCACATAGCTAAAGTCCACGTGTTCAAAGGTCACCTCGCCCTGCGGGGCGGCAAGCTCCACGGCATCCGCCGCGTCGGGCTCCTGCTCGCGCGCATCGAGCAACGCGAACATGCGGCGCGCCGAGGCGTACGCGGTCTGGATTTGCGTGATGACGTTCGTGACCTCGTTGAACGGCTTAGTGTACTGGTTAGCGTAGGACAGGAAGATCTGCACGCCGCCCACCGTGAGCGCCGCAGGCACGCCCGTGATCACGCCCGCGCAGCCGATCACGGCGACCACGGCGTAGATGATGTTATTGATAAAGCGCGTGCCGGGGTTAGAAAGCGAACCCATAAACTGCGCGCGCTCGCCCGCCGTATAGAGCTCGGCGTTGAGGACATCGAAGCGCTGTTGAGCGTGCGGGCCGTAGGCGAAGGCGTCCACGAGCTTTTGCTCGCCCACGTACTCCTCAATATGACCGCCAAGCTGGCCTTGGATGCGCTGCTGTGCCGTAAAGCTCTTGTTGGAAAGCTTGGCGATGGCGCCGGCTGCAAAGATGGAAAGCGGCGTGACGAGCACCACCACGAGCGTCATGGCCAGGTTAATGGAGAGCATAAACGCGAGCGTGCCCACGATGGTGATGACGCCGGTAAAGAGCTGCGTAAAGCCCTGCAGCAGGCCGTCGCCCACCTGGTCGACATCGTTGACCACACGGCTCATAAGGTCGCCGTGGGCATGACTGTCGATAAAGCTGAGCGGCATGCGGCTGAGCTTGTCGCTCGCCTCCACGCGCATGTCGCGCACCGTCTCGTAGGACAGACGGTTGACGCAGTAGCCCTGCAGCCACTGGAAGGCCGCGGCACCTACCACGACAATCGCGAGCTTGGTGACGAGCGGCAGCAGCGCGTCAAAGTCCACCCGCCCGGCGGCAACGATGAGGTCGATGCCCTCGCCGATAAGGATGGGCGTATAGAGTTGCAAGATCACCGAGATGGCGGCGCTCACAAACGACGCCGTAAACGAAATGCGATGCGGACGGACGTAGCCCAGCAGGCGGCGAGTTACCGCGCCCACGGGGTAGCGCTCGGGATCGCCGGGCTGGCGCGGACCGTCACCCAGGTCGTTGAGGCTATCGTTGCCGGACACGTTGGCCGTCATCGTGGCGACCGAACCGGAAGAAGTATACGGGTTCATTTAGCAGCCCTCCTTTGCGCAAGCGGATGCCGAGGCGCACGCGGCGCCTGGGGCGGGCACGGGGCTTGGGGCGAGTGCGGGCGCTGCGCTCCCCTGCCGGCCCTCGAGCTCCTCGCGACGAAGCTGCGACTGGCAAATCTCGCGATAGAGTTGGCAGCTTGCGTAGAGCTCGTCGTGCGCGCCCAGGCCCGCGACCGAGCCGTGGTCGAGCACGCAGATCATGTCGGCATCGCGCACGGTCGAAATGCGCTGGCTCACGATGACGGTCGTGAGTGGCAGCCCGCCCTCGGCGGCACCGCGCACGCTGCGCACGCGGATGGCGTGGCGAAGCGCCGCATCGGTCTTAAAGTCGAGCGCCGAGGCGGAGTCATCCATGATCAGGACCTGCGGAGAGCCCACCAGGGCACGTGCGATGGTCAGGCGCTGGCGCTGGCCACCGCTAAAGTTCTTGCCGCCCGCCTCGACCGGGGCGTCGAGCCTCTGCGGCTTGTTGCGCACGAACTCGCTGGCCTGCGCCATATCGAGCGCCGCCCACAGCTCCTCATCGGTTGCCGACTCGTCGCGCCAGGTTAGGTTGCTGCGGATCGTGCCGCTCACGAGCGACGCGCGCTGCGGTACGGTCGCGACCACATGGCGCAGCTGATCGAGCGGCCAGGCGCGCACGTCGGCACCCATTACGCTCACGCTGCCGGCGCCCGTGTCGTACAGGCGCGGGATGAGCGAGACGAGCGTCGACTTACCGCTGCCCGTGCCGCCGATAATGCCGAGCGTTTTACCCAGCGGCAGCTCCAGGGTCACGTCATTGACGGCGTTGGCGGCGCCCGCGCCAAAGGAGAAGCTCGCATGGCCGAAGCTCAGCGCGGGAACCGGAACAGCGTTGCCCATCGCGCTCGGCTCGGGCAGCGCAACCGGCTGGTTGCCCTCGTCGGTAATGCTCGGCTCGCAATTGAGCACCTCGTTGAGACGCGACGCGCTGGCGCTCGCCTTGGTAAAGACCACGACCAGGTTGGCGACATACACGATGGAGGTCAGGGTCTGCGTCATGTAGTTGACGAACGCCATGACCTGGCCCTGCGTGAGCTCGCCCACGTTGACCTGGACGCCGCCCACCCACAGGATGGCGCACACGCCCAGGTTCATCACCAAAAACGTGACGGGATTAAGAATCGACGAGAGCTTGCCCACCGCGATGGCGGTATGCGCCTGGTCATCGGCTGCCTGGGCAAAACGCTCGCGCTCGTGATCCTCGCGCACAAAGGCTCGGACCACGCGGGCGCCCGAAAGCCCCTCGCGACAGATGAGTGC
>CAUDCB010000065.1 GCA_958447915.1 uncultured Collinsella sp.
TGTTGTACCAGTCCTGCCACGTGGGCGGGCAGTACTTTTTTGCCGCTGCCGGGGTAAGCGTGGAGCCATAGTTGGCGCCCAGGTAGGCAACGTGGGCAGAGACGCCCTCGCTCCAGCTACCAAAGCTCCGCCAGCCGCCGCCGCGGGCGCTCCAGCCCCAGGCGTTATAGGAGCCGGCACAATAGAGGCCCTTGCTGCTCTCGATGCAGGCGATGGCGGGGGACCAACGGGGATCGACGCCGGTATTCCAGGCGGCGACGGCAAAGTTATAGCCCTGGCCTGCCATGGGGGAACCGGCGAGGTAGTTGTCGATGCGGCTTGTCCACTCGTTGATAAACGAGTCGTAATCGGCGTTGCCGGTATTGGGTTTGTTCACCGTGGTATCGATGGTGGTGTTGGAGTTGGTGGCCTGACTGTTGGAGTTATTGCCACTCACGCCGGTACCCGCGAGCTTCTCGGCGGCAGCGGCCTTGTCGGCCTCGAGCTTTGCCAGCTCGGCGGCATTTTCCTGCTCGGCCTTTGCCTGCGCCTCGCTGCGGAGCTGCTGAGCCTGCGCCAGCGCATCCTCGGCATTTTTCTGCTCGCCCTCGAGTTGAGACTTGGCCTGATCGAGCTCGGTTTTGTTCTGCTCGAGCTCGGTTTGCATCTTGTTAAGCTCTTCGATCTCGTCGACGCTCGAGCTCGTAATCTGGTTGGTGTACTTGCAAGTGGTGATAAAGTCGCCCAGGCTTTGCGTGTTCACCAGGAAGCTCACGATGGGGCTGGTGCCCTTCTGGTACTTATACAGATCGCGCATGGCAGAGCTTGCCTTGGCCTGCTGCTCGGGTAGCTCGGCCTCAATCTTATCGATGTTCGCCTCATTGGAGTCGATCTGCTTTTGCAGATCCTCGAGCTTGGTACGGGCGTCGTTGTAGGCGCTCGTAGCGTTCTCGATTTTTTTCTGGGCGGCGGAAAGCTGATCCTGCGTTGCCTGCGAGGCGGCATAGGCCGCGACGGGGGAGAGCATCGGCGTGGCCGTCAGCGCGACGGCGAGCGCGGCGTTCGTGATGATACGAGCCGGCTTCGACGCGATGAGCGCTGCGGTGCGATGGTTCGAATGCTGCATCCAGTCCCTCTGCAATCAATCGTAGGTTATTGGTCGAGGTGTATTCTACTACTGCTTTCGACCTCAACTTGAACCTTAAAGGTTCTAAAGGGTCAAGTTGAACTTGAGGCTTTGGCCTTGACCTGCGGGAATGGTGAATTGTTGAGAAACCATAGAGTTCAACTTTAACGTTACGGCACCCTGTTTGTGAGGGTTTTGGCTGTAAAAGTTGCCCTCACGTGGGGTTTTGCAACTACAAGGTCCCATCGCGGTGAGCTTGGCCTTCATGCTGGATAATTACGCCGATTGCCATAGATACGGTGGAGCTTTGGGTGCCGGCGGCTCGGCACGCTAGAATAAATCAGTTGCACAAAGACCGCCCGTCGTGTGGGCAGTTCATGATAGGAAGTTTCCATGGCATTGCAGTTTACAGAGCGCGAGTTTATTCCCGTGCTGCTCGGCGGCGACATCAACGCGTATTCGGTGGCGCGCGCCTTCTACGAGGAGTATCAGATCAAGAGCCTGGTCTTTGGCAAGTATCAGACGGGCCCTGCGTATCGCAGCCAGATTATCGACTACACGCCTAATGTGGATATCGACACCATGCCCGTGATGCTTAAGACCGTCAACGGTATCGCTCGGGCACATGCCGACAAGACGATTGTCCTGATGGGCTGCGGCGATAACTATGTTGCCCTGGTGGCCCAGGCCAAGGATGCCAACGAGCTGGCGGATAACATCGTTGCGCCTTACGCGCCCTATAGCATGCTTGAGCAGTGCCAGAAGAAGGAGATCTTCTACGAGCTGTGCGAGAAGCACGGTGTGCCCTATCCGCATACGTTTACCTTTACTGCGCAGATGCTCAACACGCAAGGAGAGGCGCCTGCCGAGGTGCTCGACCAGATCGACTTTTCCTACCCGATGATCCTGAAGCCTTCCGACGGCATCATGTGGTGGCAGCATGAGTTCGAGGGTCAGAAGAAGGCTTATGAGATTGCCGACCGCGCCGAGCTGGAGCAGGTTATCCGCGATTCCTATGCCAGTGGCTACACCGATGACCTGATTTTGCAGGATCGCGTGCCCGGCAACGACGAGTACATGCGCGTGCTCACCAGCTATTCTGACCGCAACGGCAAGGTTCGCATGATGTGCCTTGGTCACGTGCTGCTCGAGGAGCATCAGCCCCATGGCGTCGGTAATCACGCCTGCATCATCACCGAGCCCAATGATGAGCTTATGAGTGGCGTGCGCAAGCTGCTCGAGGACCTTCACTTTGTGGGCTATTCCAACTTTGACGTCAAGTATGACGAGCGCGATGGCTCGTTTAAGTTCTTTGACTTTAACACCCGTCAGGGCCGCAGCAACTACTACGTAACCAACAGCGGCTTTAACGTTGCCAAGTACGTGGTGGATGAGTACGTCTATAACCGCCCGTTTGAGCCGGAGTTTGTGACGGCGAAGGACGAGGCGCTGTGGATGGTCGTTCCCATGGGCGTCGTCGACAAGTACGTCAAGGCTCCCGAGCTGCGCGCGAAGGTGCATCGTCTTGCCAAGGAGGGCAAGGGCGCCGATCCCTCGTTTATGAAGGGAGACTTTGTCTTTAACCGCTGGTTGCGCATGTGGCACACCAAACTGCGTCACTATAAGCTGTTCAAGACGTATTACAAGTAGACGAGCGTGGCGCCCGTCCGGTATGTATCGGGCGGGCGCGGGTATGATACGCGCAATTGCGCGGGCGTCACCAAGGAGGCGGCGATGGAAAAGCTGGGAGTTATCGGCGGCATGGGCGCCGAGGCCACGTCGTATTACTACGACCAGGTAGTACGCCATACGGCGGCTACGTGCGACCAGGAGCATATCGACATGGTGGTGCTTTCCAAGTCGACCATGCCCGACCGCACGCTGGCCATCAAGACCGGTGAGCATACCGAGCTGCTGGCGACCATGAAGGAGTGTGCCCAAGCACTCGAGTCGCTGGGCTGCGCGCACATAGCGATTCCCTGTAACACGTCACACTACTTCTACGATCAGATTCAGTCGTTTACGAAGGTGCCGATTATCCACATGCCGCGTGAGTCGGTGCGCTATGCCCTTGCGGGTGCGGTGATGGGGGAGTGCGAGTTCGACCCCAACCTGAGCATGCCGGCCGAGCCGGTGCGCAAGATTGGCATCATGGGCACCGACGGAACCGTGGGCGCGGGCGTCTACGGCCGCGAATGCGAGGCTGCGGGTGTTGAGGTCGTCTATCCCAGCGAGAAACGTCAGAACGATGTGATGTCGCTTATCTACGATGATGTGAAAGCCGGACGTGAGCCCGATATGGATAAGTTCGACCGCGTGATGTGGGAGTTCGCCCGTAGCGGCTGCGACCGTGTCATTCTGGCCTGCACCGAGCTATCGGTGCTGCAGAAGTATCGAGAGATGCCCGAGATCACCCTTGATGCGATGGATGTCCTGGTACGCGAGTCCATCATCCGCAGCGGCGCCCTCTACCGCCTATAACCCTCGACCTGCCAAAAAGGGACAGGTTTATTTTGGCAGGTTTTATCTGGGAAAACAGTAAAGGCCTCGGCTCGTTTGGTGCGAGCCGAGGCCTTTTGCATTTGCCGGTTGCTGCCAGCGATTGCTAGAACAGGAAGCCGATGGAGATAAGGGCGATGCTGATGATGAGTACGGCGATATCCAGGCTTTTGATGGGGTAGCGCTTATACGAACTCGCACGCGTGCGCAGGTAGAAGCCGCGCTGCTCGGCAGCAAGTGCGGTGGCATCGGTCTTGCCCACACTCGAAATAAGCAGTGGCACGCACAGCGGCAGCATGAGTTTGAGTTTCTTGACGGGATTCTTAGTGTCGTATTCGACGCCGCGTGCAGTCTGCGCCTCCATGATGGCGTTCATTTCCTGGCCAAATACCGGCACAAAGCGCAGCGCCGTGGTAAAGGTGAAGGCATAGCGATATGGCACGTGCAGCACCTCGACGCAGGCGTTGGCGAGGTCGTTGAGCTTGGTCACCATAAGCATGAGGATGAGTGGCAGCGCCACGCCCAACAGGCGTAGGCAGGCCTTCGATCCGGTAATGAGGCCCGTGTCGGTGATAAAGCCCCACACCACGTTGCCGTCGCGCATAAAGGCCAGCTGAAGCACCAGCATGATAAGCGCGAGCGGAATCAGCAGCTTGAGTAGTGAGAGCAGACGGTCGACGACGCCGGCGTAGGCGCCCAGTGCAAGGGTGAGCGCCAAAAAGCCCAACAGCGCCACGTAGGTATCGGACAGGAAGATGCCGATGATGATGGCGGCGGCAAGGCCCAGTTTGACGACCGGGTTCAAGCGGTGCAGCAGTGTGTCGCCCGGCATATAGTCGATGACGTTAACCACGGTGGACCATCTCCTCGGTAATGCGAACGATATCGGTGACCTCGCTCACCTGTGCAAAGGCGGGAGAGACGGAGGATGCCAGACGACGAGAAAGCTCTATGACCTGAGGTGGCTCAACGTAGGCTTGCTGCATGAGCTCGCAGTTCGAGAACAGCTCGTGCGTGCGGCCGCGCTCGAGGATGCGGCCGTCGGCCATCACCACGATGTGCTCGGCAAAGTCGGATACGACTTCCATGTCGTGGCAGACCATGATGACGGCGCAGCCGCGCTCGGCCATGGTGCGCACCGTCTCCATCACGGTCATGCACTCACGGTAGTCAAGGCCGCTCGTGGGCTCGTCGAGCACCACGATTTTGGGCTCTACGACCACGACGGAGGCGAGTGCCACCATCTGGCGCTGACCGCGCGAGAGCGAGAAGGGCGCCTCGTCGGCCGGCAAGCCAAAGCGGTCGATGACGAGCTGGGCGCGACGCAGCGCCTCGGCACGGTCGATGCCGGCAAGCTCCAGGCCAAAGGCGACCTCGTCGAGCACAGTGTCCTTGCAGATCTGGCGGTCGGGGTTTTGGAAGAGGGTTGCGACTTCGCGGGCGATGCGGCTTGTGGGAACGGCTGCGGTATCCAGTCCCGTGACACGCACGCTGCCCGAGGCGGGCTTAAGCAGGCCTGTGAGCAGCTTGGTGAGCGTGGTCTTGCCGGCGCCGTTTTGGCCGACGATGCCCATGAGCTCGCCGGGATAGAGGGTCAGGTTGAGGTCGTGGACGGCGGCGCCGCCATTGGGATAGGCAAACTCAACGTGATCGAAGGTGAGCACGGGCTCGGCGTCCTTGGCGTGCGGGCGCAACGACGGTGCGTGCGGTGAGCCGGCGGGTGCCTGAATGTCACTGCTTGCGTGTGCGGGGTCGACGATGTCCGTAATCAGGCGCTCGGCCTCATCAACATCCAAACAGGGAGTGCCGCCGGCAAGGCCATCGGCCTCGAGGCTGTTGAAAATGCGCGTGACACGCGGGCAATCGACGCCGATGGCGCGGAGCTCATCGGCGTGCACGAAGACCTCGTGCGGCTCGCCCTGTAGCGCGATTTCGCCATGATTGAGCACGAGCACGCGGTTGCAATACTCCGAAAGCAGGGCGACTTTTTGCTCAACGACGACGATGGTGATGCCGAGCGCACGGTTGGCCTCACGCAGGGTCTCGAAGACCAGCGTGGAGCTGGCGGGGTCGAGCGCCGCGGTGGGCTCGTCGAGCACGAGCACGCGCGGACGCATGGCGAGGATGGCGGCGATGGCAACCTTTTGCTTTTGGCCTCCCGAAAGCGTGGCGATCTCGCGGTCGCGCAGGTCGCTGATGCCGACGGTCTCGAGCGTCTCGCTCACACGTCGCTCGATCTGGTCGTGGGGAACGCCAAAGTTCTCCAGGCCAAAAAGCATCTCGTCCTCGACGACCGAGGCGACCATTTGCGTGTCGATGTCTTGCAGCACGCTGCCGACAATCTGCGATATGTCGGTGAGCGAGACCTCGCAGGTGTCGTGGCCGTCAACTAACACGGAGCCATAAAAGGCGCCGGTGTAGTGGTGAGGCACGGCGCCCGACAGACAGGCGGCAAGTGTGGACTTGCCGGCGCCCGAAGGACCGATAATGCCGATGAAATCTCCCTTGTTCACGCTGAGCGAGATGTGACTGAGCGCCTGCTCGGTCTGCGTGCCATAGGAGAACGAGACATCTTCGACGTCGATGATCGTTTCCATGGATACCTTTCAGAGTCATTGGGGACGTTCTTACATGACTAGTCGTTTAAGAACGTCCCCAAGAGCTAGTTGTCTGGGACAGTCTTTGGTGGTGGAGCGCGGATACGGCTTTACGAGGGGCCCCAGGTTGGCGCGAAAGAGGAGCGAAGCGTACTTGGGTACGCGAGCGACGAATGAACGCCAAGATGGGGTGGCTCGTAAAGCCGAGCGGGTTAGTTGAGCCTAAGGGCCTTCTGGATGGGCAGGTAGAGGGCGCCGACCAGGATGGCGTTAAAGACGGCGGTCATGGCGACGACGGGCAACATGGCTGCGGCGAGCTCGCTCACCACGCCGAGCATGGCCATCTTGATGACCATGAAGATGACGCCCGAGACAAAGGTGGTCACGAACGTTGCGACGATGGCGACGACAGGCTTAACCTGGCCGCCCTTGGCGGCGGCGTTGACGATGGCGGCCATGAGCATGGCGGCGATGCCCTCGGCGGCAAAATCGACAAACGGCGAGGTGGTGGTGATCTGGATCACGGCGGCCGAGATGAGGCCGATGACGAGCGCCTGGCCAATGTTGGGGCGAACGACCAGGATGGTGAGGCAGAAGGCCGAGATGATGAACTCGGGGCTGATCATGCCGCCCGAGATGCCCGAGATGGCCTTGCCGACGGTGAAGTTAAGGATGAAGCCGGCGGCAAGCAGGATGGCGAGCAGGACAAGGGCGCGGATATCGAGTTTGCCGCGGTCGGTGGTCTGGACGGTGCGGGGCTGGGCGGTGGTGTTCTGAGACATGATGAAAGTCCTTTCGAAAAGGGGAGTGCAATAAAAAGCGGAGGCGCGTGATGCGAATGCGGTCGGGCTCGAGATAGAAAAAGGCCCCCGGTCGAAACCGGAGGCCTTTCAATCACCTAGAGCGCAAAAAACAGGCGTGAGGGACTCACCGTCGACCGATCGTATTCGCATCACGCCACCACCAGTTGTTGAGAGACTTCATCGTGTTCTTCATGTTGGTGGCTCCTTTCGTGATGCCGTGGCGCGGTAGCACCTGATTGCTGTTGCGCTGCACTATAGCACAGTGAAGTGTGCGCAGGGAAATCTTTTTTGAAAAGATTTCGGCGGTGTTTCCCGCCGGACAGATGACGGGCTAGGAGGGCAAGGCCGCTCACGCTGTCTCGCCCTCATTTAGAACGTAAGAGTCTTAGGCCTTCTTGCGACGATAGAGCACGAAGCCGCAGACACCGATGATGACGACGGCGCCAACGGCCATGGCGGCCATGTTGTTGCCCTCGGACTTCTCCTCGGTTGCCTCTTCCTTAACCTCGGGCTCGGCAACGTCCGCATCGGAGAGGGCCTCGTCGGCGTAGGTGATGGACTCGACCAGGCAATCGTTGTCGGCATCGTAGTCGCTCGGGACGAACTTCTCGGAGAGGTCGCCCTTCTTGAGGTAATCGCGCATTTCCTCGAGCATGGCCTTGCACTTGACATAGGTGTTCTTGGTGGCAGCCTTGCCGGCCTTGTTGGCCAGGGCGGTGCGGGCCTCGGTGTCCTTTGCGGCCTGCATGGCCTCATCGACGGTCAGGTTCTGCTCAATGAGCTCCTTCTGCAGGGCGTCGAGATAGGCGCGTACGCCGGTAGCGCAGTTGTCGCGGTTCTCATAGGCGAGCGTGTTGATGTCCATGAGAACGTAGTTGATGGAGTTCTTGGGCTCCTCGTTGTTCACAACGTCTTCCTCTTCACAGTGATCGAAGGAGACATCCTGATCGCTGAAGTAGGGGCTGACCTCGGTGAGCAGTGCGGAGTAGAAGGGGATAGCGACGGAGAACTCGGCGTTGGAGAGCATCTCCCACTGGATGGTCGCGATCTCGGGGTCCATGCCCTGACGGATCTGGAAGGTGTGGATCTCGGTGTTGCGGTTGGAACCAATGGCATAGGCGCCGTCGGTGTTGGCGTTGAGGCCGGCGACATTCTCGCCACGAGTGGCAAAGCTGCGGATCATCTCAAAGGTGTTCCAGTCGGACTTGCCGGGCTGGAAGAACAGGGGCTGCATCTCGTGGACCAGGGCGCCGGTCGTGGCGCGAGCGTCTTCGCGCTCGTCCTTGACGATCTCGTAGTCGGTGCCCTCGGCAAGCGGAGCCATGAAGTAATCGCGGCCCTGGATATAGCGCGACCAAGAATGCATGGCTTTCTCGCTAATTTCCTCACCGTAGGTCTGGGCAACGTCGAACTGGCCGTCATCGAAGTACTTGGCAAAGCCCTTTTCTTCGGGCATGGTCTGAATGTCCTTGGAGTGGAGGCAGTTCTCGGTGTCGTCGAAGTTAACCTTGTAGTTAAGGTTGCCGATGTTGGGGTTGACCGAGGCGATGTCGACGGTGAGCTTCATGGCAATCCACTGATGGCCAGAAAGTCCGGCGAAAAGCCAGGTCTCGTTGTTGTCGGCGATGATGATCTGGTCGTTGGTGCAGATGCCCTGCTCGTCGACCAGGTTTCCGAGGAGCTCGACGCCCTCGCGGGCCGTGGCGCTCTCGCCCAGGATGACGCTGGCGTAGTTGTACTCACCGATGCCGGTCTCCTCGGTGATGGGGTCGGCCTCCTCGGCCTTCTCGTTGTAGGAGGTGCTCAGCGTGGCAGAGCAGGAGACGCCCTTCTCGTTGATGCCAGCCTCGGAATAAGCGTCATAGCGATCTTCCCACTGAGAGGGGTTGTCGCGAACGAAGGTGTAGCGATACGTGGGGCCCGTGGACTTGTACTCAAAGCCGGATTCGAGCGAAGTGTACTTGCTACCGTCCTTGTGCGCAGGCTCAATGCCAAAGTGCTTGATATAGCGCGTGCTAAAGTCCTCTGCGCGGCCGTAGTACGTGTTGCCGTCCGCCGTGAGCTTGCTGCCCATGTAGATCTGGGTGCAGGCGAGCGCCGAAGTCGGCATGGCCATAATGGCCGCAGCTCCGAATGCAAGGCCGCAGCCAAGCTTCTTGAGCGTGTTGACGGGATGAGTAAACCTCATAATCCCTCCCAACCGTTGAAACCCCGCGGAACCGTGCAGGATTTCAGCTAATAAATACATCTATTAGCCTATCGGAAGTCTAAATAGTATTCATCTATCTTGATGAAATACTCGATGAGCGTCCTATAATATGCGATGAACGGATAAGAATACTCATTATGTAGCTTTACTTAAATAAAGGCACCCTGCAATTACTCTACCTGAATAAAGCACCTTGCACGGGGCGCAAAGAAAAATCCCCCGCCGTTTGGCAAATGCATAAACAACGGGGGAGACGATGATTGGATGAATATCATACCAATGTGGAATTATTTCTTCCGGCGGTGGATAACGTTAATCGCATAGCCGATGAGCATGGCCAAAACGATGACGATAAAGCCGAGCAGGGGATTGTCGTTCATGGGGTCCTCCTATTTTCCGAGTGGGGAGAATTCGTCGACGATGAGGTCGAGGCATTGCGGAAGTGCGCGGGCTCCAAAGACGCCCGAGTTGCTGGAGATGATTTCGCCATCGAACTGCATGTCCAGCGACGGGGTGCAGGTGATCTTGGCTTCTTTGGTCTGGATGATCTTAAACTGCGGACGGCCGAGCACCTTGCCGGCGGGGTCGAGCGCGGCGGTGATCACG
>CAUDCB010000066.1 GCA_958447915.1 uncultured Collinsella sp.
CCTCACCCCCGCACTGCGTCACAATAGAGCGTTAGATGCGAAAACAACTACTTCGAGGATTGGTGGTCAAATGGCCCAGGAGACGGTTACGAACGGCACTGAAGCCCTGTTCACTCGCGAAGGCATGCCGCCCGTTAAGGAAATGATCCCGTGTGCCCTTCAGCACGTACTGGCATCGTTTGCCGGCATCATTACCCCGGCGGTCATCATGGCCGGCGTCTACGGCTTTAATAGCCAGCAGAGCACCGACATCATCCAGGTCGCGCTCATTCTTTCGGCAATCGACACGGCCCTTCAGGCCTTCGCTCCCTTCCGTCGCATCGGCGGCGGCCTGCCCATCGTCATGGGCGTTTCGTTCGCGTTCCTGCCGGCCCTGCAGGCCATGGGTGCCTCGGGCTTTAGCTTTGGTGCGCTGCTGGGCGGCGAGATTGTCGGCGGTGCCGTCGCGGTCCTCTTTGGTTTGGCCTACAGCAAGATCAAGTGGCTGTTCCCGCCCGTCGTGACCGGTACGGTCATCTTCTCCATCGGCGTTTCGCTGTATCCCACGGCCGTCAAGTATATGGCCGGCGGTATGGGTACGCCGCTGTGGGGCACCCCGCAGGCATGGTGCGTCGCTCTTATCACCTTCGCCGTGGTCTTTGCGCTCGCCAACTTTGGCAAGGGCACGCTCAAGCTTGGATCCGTGTTCTTTGGCATGATCGTCGGCATGATCGTTTCGATCCCCTTTGGCATGATCGACTTCTCCAGCGTCGCCACCGCTCAGGTCTTCGCCCTTCCCAAGGTTATGCCCTACGCGCTCGAGTTTGATCCCGAGGTCTGCATTACCCTCGCCGTCGTGTTCCCCATGGTTGCCATCCAGGTTATCGGTGACGTTTCCGCCGCCTGCCTGGGCTCCATCGACCGTATGCCCACCGAGCGCGAGCTCTCCGGCGCTATCGTGTCCCAGGGCCTCACCTCTATGGTCGGCGGCCTGCTGGGCGGTCTTCCCACCAGCGCCCTTGGCCAGAACGTGGGCATCATCTGCTCCAACAAGGTCGTCAACAAGTGGGTCTTTGTGATCATCGCGGCCGTCTTTGCCATCGCCGGTCTGTTCCCGCAGCTCTCTGCCGTCCTTTCCGCTATCCCGCAGCCCGTCATCGGCGGCGCGACCGTCGGCGTCTTTGGCACCATCACCATGAACGGCGTGCGCATGTTCACCCGCGAGGGCCTCACGCAGCGCACTACCACCATCGTCGGTACCTCCGTCGTCTTTGGCCTGGGTATCTGGATGGCCAGCGGCTGCCTCGCCGGCGAGGGTATGCCCGCCTGGGTGTCCACCGTCATCGGCTCCAATGCCGTAACCCCCACCGCCATCATGGCCATTGTCCTTAACCTGATCCTTCCGCAGACGCCGGTCGTGGCTCAGCACATCGATGCTGCCAAGGACGCTGCCGTGGATCTGGTCTTGCCCGAGAGCAAGAAGTAACCAATTCGGTGCTATTCGTCGGCGGACGCATCGTCTCGTCCGCCGACGTCATGCGGCGTCAAGCCGCACTTCAAAGGGTTTGTCCCTTTGGTGAAGCGTTGACGGGAGAGGGCCCGTTTCCGGTGTAGGCCGGCGCTTCGCACTCCGCTATGTCAGAGGTGTCAAACCCCGCCCCTGATGTTGAAGGGAGCATCCATGCTTCTGGTCGCTAACGGTTCCGTCTTTACCCGCAACGCTCAGACCCCGTTCATTCCAAACGGTGCGGTCGCCATTGACGGAGATACGATCGTCGAAGTGGGCCCCGAGTGCGAGCTCAAGGCCAAGTACCCGGATGCCGAGTACGTCGACGCCCAGGGCAACCTCATCATGCCCGGACTTATCAACTGCCACACCCACATCTACTCGGGTCTGGCCCGCGGCCTTGCCATTAAGGGCTGCAACCCCACCAACTTCCTGGAGAATCTTGAGCAGCAGTGGTGGAAGATCGACGACAACCTGACGCTCGACGGCACCAAGGCCAGCGCCTACGCCACGATTCTTGACTCCATCCGCGATGGCGTCACCACGATCTTCGATCACCATGCGAGCTTCTGCGAGATCCCGGGAAGCCTCTTCACCATTAAGGACGCAGCTCAGGAGCTGGGCATGCGTTCGTGCCTGTGCTACGAGGTCTCCGATCGCCGCGGCCAGGAAAAATGCGACCAGGCCATTGCCGAGAACGCCGAGTTTGCCCAGTGGGCCGCCAAAGAGCGTCGCGATAACGACAACCACATGATCGCCGCCATGTTTGGCGGACATGCCACCTTTACGCTTTCGGACGAGACCATGGACAAGATGGCCGAGGCCAACAACGGTCTGACCGGCTTCCACATCCACGTGTGCGAGGGCATGAACGACGTGTGGGATTCCCGCCTCAACCGCGGCGGCATCAGCCCCGTCGAGCGCCTGCTGCAGCACAACCTGCTGGGTCCCGACACCATGCTGGGTCACTGCATCCACGTGACGCCTGCCGAGATGGATATCGTCAAGGAGTCCGGTACCTGGCTCGTCAACAACCCCGAATCCAATATGGGCAACGCCGTGGGCTGCGCCCCCGTGCTCGAGTTCTTCCGCCGCGGCATCCCCGTGTGCATGGGCACCGACGCCTACACCCACGATATGCTCGAGAGCCTTAAGGTCTTCCTGATCATTCAGCGCCACAACGCCGCCATGCCCAACGTGGGCTGGTGCGAGGCCATGACCATGCTGTTCGAGAATAACGCCAAGATGGCGAGCAAGTACTTCGATCGCAAGCTCGGTGTGCTCGAGGCCGGCGCTGCCGCCGACGTCATCGTCATGGACTACAAGCCCTTTACGCCGCTGAGCGAGGAGAATATCGACGGCCACATGCTCTTTGGCATGATGGGCAAAAACTGCCGCACCACCATCATCAACGGCCGCGTCCTGTACAAGGATCGCGAGTTCGTTGGGATTGATGAGGACAAGATCAACGCGTGGACCATGGCTGAGTCCAAGAAGCTCTGGAGCACGCTCAACGATCGCGCCTACTAATTACAAGTAGATTCACGCGCGTCGGGTGTTTCGCCGCATCCGACGCGCGTATAGGCGGCCTCCGCGGGGTCGCCGGCGCTGTGCTAGCGCTACACCGTATTTGCGCCCGCCGCGCGGTCTCGCCGGGCGTTACAGAGAGGAGCTCATTATGAGCGACATCATGAGGCCGATCCCGTTTTCGCAGCTGATGAACTGGATCATCGAGGAGCATAAGACCCAGGACGCCATCTTTGGCGTGCGTAAGATGGTCACGACCAACCAGGAGGGCGCGCTTCCCATTTTTGACGAGCGCATCGAGACTCCGTTTGGCCCGGCCGCCGGCCCCAACACGCAGCTGGCCCAGAACATCGTGGCATCCTACGTGGCCGGCTCCCGCTTCTTTGAGCTCAAGACCGTTCAGGTTATGGACGGCGAGGAGCTCTCCAAGTGTGTGAACAAGCCCTGCATTGTGGCGCAGGACGAGTGCTACAACTGCGAGTGGTCGACCGAGCTCGAGGTTCCGCAGGCCTTTGCCGAGTACGTGAAGGCATGGTTCGCCTGCCACCTGATCGCTCGCGAGTACGGCTTGGGCAGCCCGGACGGTTTTGTCTTTAACATGTCCGTGGGCTATGACCTGGAGGGCATCAAGAGCCCTAAGGTCGACGCCTACATCGAGGGCATGAAGGACGCCAGCGGCTCTGACGTCTGGAACGAGTGCCGCACGTGGGCGCTCGCTAACTTGGACAAGTTTGAGCATGTCGACGCCGCGTTTGTCGAGTCCATCCCGGCGCGCGTCTCCAACTCCATCACCGAGTCCACGCTGCATGGTTGCCCGCCGGCCGAGATCGAGCGCATCGCGACCTATCTGATCACCGAGAAGGGCCTCAACACCTACATCAAGTGCAACCCCACGCTGCTGGGCTATGAGTTTGCACGTCAGCGCCTCAACGAGCTGGGCTTTGACTACATCGTCTTCGATGACACGCACTTCCGCGAGGACCTGCAGTGGGTCGACGCCGTGCCCATGTTCGAGCGCCTGATTGCCCTGTGCGCCGAGCGCGGCCTGGAGTTTGGCGTCAAGCTGACCAACACGTTCCCCGTCGACGTGACCAGGGACGAGCTGCCCTCCACCGAGATGTACATGTCGGGTCGTTCGCTGTTCTCGCTGACCATCGAGGCCGCCCGTCGCATTACCGAGCAGTTCGATGGCAAGCTGCGCATCAGCTACTCCGGCGGTGCTACGGTCTACAACATCCGCGCCCTGTACGATGCCGGCATTTGGCCTGTCACCCTGGCGACCGACGTGCTCAAGCCCGGTGGCTACGAGCGCTTTAGCCAGATGGCCGGCGAGTTTACCGACCTGGATGGCAAGCCGTTCGCGGGCGTCTCGCTCGATGCCGTGACCGCGATTCAGGCCGATTCGCTCACCAACCCGCTCTACAAGAAGCCACTACGCCCGCTGCCCGACCGCAAGGTCGCCGGCAAGAGCCCGCTTTCCGACTGCTTTACCACGCCGTGCCGCACGAGCTGCCCCATCCAGCAGGATATTCCCGCCTATCTGGCGGCTGTTGACGAGGGCCGCTACGAGGACGCGCTCAACATTATCATCGAGCGCAACGCCCTGCCGTTCATTACCGGCACCATCTGTCCGCATCCCTGCGGCCGTGCCTGCGAGCGTGCGTTCTACGAGCCCGAGGGCGCCCAGATTCGCGCCAGCAAGCTCAAGGCCGCCCGCGAGGCCATGACCGCCGTGCTGCCCAAGCTGCGCGCCCAGGCCATCGCCAACGACGGCGAGCGCAACGTTGCCGTTATCGGCGGCGGCCCGGCCGGCTTGGCGACGGCGTTCTTCCTGACGCGCGCCGGCGTGCCCGTCACCATCTTTGAGGCCCGCGACTCTCTCGGCGGCGTGGTCCGTCACGTGATTCCCGAGTTCCGTATCGCCAGCGACGATATCTCCCACGACGCCGAGCTCTGCCTGGCCTTTGGCGCCAAGGTGCAGCTCAACGCTCGCGTTGATTCCATTGACGAGCTCAAGGCCCAGGGCTTTACCGACGTGGTCGTGGCCACCGGTGCCTGGATGCCCGGCTCTGCGGGCTTGGGCGAGGGTGCCGAGCTCGATGTGCTGGAGTTCCTCGAGGCCGCCAAGAAGGGCGAGAAACTCGAGCTGGGCGAGGACGTCGTGGTCATTGGCGCCGGCAACACCGCCATGGACGCGGCCCGCGTGGCCAAGCGCCTTGCTGGCGTGAAGAACGTGCGCCTGGTGTATCGCCGCACCAAGAAGCAGATGCCCGCCGACGAGGAAGAGCTCGATCTTGCTCTTGCCGACGGCGTTGAGTTCTGCGAGCTGCTGGCGCCCAAGGCGCTCAACGGTGCCGTGCTGACCTGCGACGTTATGGAGCTTGGCGAGCCGGATACAAGCGGCCGCCGCAGCCCCGTCGCCACGGGCGAGACTGTCGAGCTTTCCGCCACCACGGTGATCTGCGCCGTGGGCGAGGGCATCGATGCCAGCCTGTACGATGCCGCGGGCGTCGAGCACGACCGTCGCGGCCGCCTTGCCGCCACTTCCACCGGCGTCGAGGGCGTCTGGGCTGCGGGCGACTGCCGTCGAGGTCCTGCCACCGTGGTCGAGGCCATCGCCGATGCCGCCGAGGTTGCCCGTGCCATCGCCGGTGTGGACTTTAACAAGTACGCTGACCAGAATGCTCAGGCCGGTCGCGAGGACGCCTGCTACGAGCGCAAGGGGTCGCTGTGCCGCGACAAGCGCAACTGCACCAAGACCCGCTGTCTGGGCTGCGGCTCGGTGTGCGAGGTCTGCTGCGACGTGTGCCCCAACCGCGCCAACGTGGCAATTAAGGTGCCGGGCCTGGCCAAGCATCAGGTCGTCCACATCGACGGCATGTGCAACGAGTGCGGTAACTGCGCCGTGTTCTGCCCCTACCAGGAGGGTCGTCCCTACAAGGACAAGCTCACCCTGTTCTGGAGCGAGCAGGACATGGAGAACTCCGAGAACGAGGGCTTCCTGGCTGTGGACGAGGACCACTTTAAGGTCCGCGTCGCCGGCACGGTCCGCACCGTCTCGGTCGATGCCGTCAACACCGGTCTTCCCGAGGCCGTCCGCCTGACCATCAGGGCCGTGCGCGACAACTATTCGTACCTTCTTAAGAAATAGGCGAGTCTCTTATGGCCAAATCCATTCAACATAACGTGGCCTACGTTGCCTGCGGAAGCGGTTGCGCCTCCGCAGGCGGCGACGCCCGCTGCAGCGAAGGCTGCATTGGCTGTGGCGCCTGTGTCACGGCCTGCCCCCACGGCGCTATTGCGCTGGTCGATGGCATCGCCCGCGTGGATCGCTCCAAGTGCACGGGCTGTGGCCTGTGCGGCATGGCGTGCCCGCAGCGCGTGATTGCCTTCGTCCCCGGCTACCAGAACATCCTGGTGCGCTGCAACAACACCGATAAGGGCGCCATTGCGCGCAAGGTCTGCGACACGAGCTGCATCGGTTGCGGCATGTGCGCCAAAAAGTGCCCTGCCGGC
The DNA here is from genome assembly GCA_958447915.1 of uncultured Collinsella sp. Taxonomy (GTDB): domain Bacteria; phylum Actinomycetota; class Coriobacteriia; order Coriobacteriales; family Coriobacteriaceae; genus Collinsella. The sequence goes on from CAUDCB010000066.1 coordinate 6,530, forward strand.
GCTATCCGCATCGAGGACAACTGCGCCCATATCGACGGCGTGGACTGCCTGTCGTGCGGCATGTGCGCCGTCGTCTGCCCGCATGGCGCCATCCACGACCGCACCGGCATCGCCGCCGGCGTGTAGAAGGGAATCACCATGGCACAGGAATTCACTTTTACCGTTAACGGCGTCGAGCGCACGACGACCCAAAACAAACCGCTGCTGCGCTACCTGCGCGACGACCTGCATATCCATTCCGCCAAGGACGGCTGCTCCGAAGGTGCTTGCGGTACCTGCACCATCCATGTGGACGGTGCGGCCGTCAAGGCGTGCGTGCTGACCACCGCTCTTGCCGCCGGCCGCAACATTGTGACCGTCGAGGGCCTGCCCGAGGACGTGCGCGAGGCCTTTGTGTACGCCTTTGGCGCCGTGGGCGCCGTGCAGTGCGGGTTTTGCATTCCCGGCATGGTCATGGCGGGTGCAGCGCTCATCGCCGAGGACCCCGAGCCCACCGAGGAGCAGATCAAGTACGCCATTCGCGGTAACGTGTGCCGCTGCACCGGCTACAAAAAGATTATCGAGGGCATCTCGCTGGCCGCTGCGGTGCTCCGCGGCGAAAAGCAGATTGACGAGGACCTGGAGCGCGGCGACGACTACGGCGTGGGCAAGCGCGCCTTCCGTATCGACGTGCGCAAGAAGGTGCTCGGCGAGGGCAAGTATCCTGACGACATCGACGAGCTTGATCAGCCGGGCCTGACCTATGCCAGCGCCGTGCGCTCCAAGTATCCGCGCGCCCGCGTGCTCTCCATCGACACCTCCAAGGCCGAGGCCCTGCCCGGTGTGGTGGGCATCCTGCGCGCCGAGGACGTGCCGGTCAACCAGGTCGGCCACCTTATCCAGGACTGGGACGTCATGATCGCCCAGGGTGATATCACCCGCTGCGTGGGTGACGCCATCGTGCTGGTGGTCGCCGAGGACGAGGCGACGCTCGAGAAGGCCAAGAAGCTCGTAAAGATTGACTACGAGCCGCTGAAGCCCGTGCGCAACATTGTCGAGGCCAGGGCCGCCGACGCCCCGCGCCTGCATGACAGCTTCTTTGCCTTCGGCAACACGGTGGAGCTCAAGGACAACGTGTGCCAGAGCCGTCACGTGACGCGCGGCGACGCCGCCAAGGCGCTGGCCGAAAGCGCGTTCACCGTGACGCAGCGCTTTACCACGCCCTTTACCGAGCATGCCTTCTTGGAGCCCGAGTGCGCCGTTGCCTTCCCGTACAAGAACGGCGTCAAGGTGCAGTCGACCGACCAGGGTGCCTACGACACGCGCAAAGAGTGTGCCCACATGTTTGGCTGGGACAACGAGCCCGAGCGCGTGGTCGTCGAGACCATGCTCGTGGGCGGCGGCTTTGGCGGCAAGGAGGACGTTTCGATCCAGCACCTGGCCGCGCTCGCCGCATATAAGTTCCAGCGTCCTGTGAAGTGCAAGCTCACGCGCGCCGAGTCGCTCGCGTTCCATCCCAAGCGCCATGCCATGGACGGTACCTTTACGCTGGGCTGCGACGCCGAGGGCAACTTTACCGGTCTGGACTGCGAGATCAACTTTGACACCGGCGCCTACGCGTCGCTGTGCGGCCCGGTGCTCGAGCGCGCCTGCACGCATGCCGTCGGCCCCTACAAGTACCAGAACACCGACATTCGCGGCTTTGGCTACTACACCAACAACCCGCCCGCCGGCGCGTACCGCGGCTTTGGCGTTTGCCAGTCCGAGTTTGCGCTCGAGAGCCTGATCGACCTGCTGGCAGAGAAGGTCGGCCTGGATCCGTGGGAGATTCGTTACCGTAACGCCATCGAGCCGGGCGAGGTTCTGCCCAACGGCCAAATTGCCGACTGCTCCACGGCGCTTAAGGAGACGCTGCTCGAGGTCAAGGATGCCTACTATGCGCATCCCGGACACGCCGGTATCGCCTGCGCCATGAAGAACGCCGGTGTGGGCGTGGGCCTGCCCGATGCCGGCCGCTGCAAGATTCGCGTCGAGAACGGCGTGGCCGTGGTCTATGCCGCCACGTCCGACATCGGCCAGGGCTGCAACACCGTCTTTTTGCAGGACGTTGCCGAGGCATGCGGCCTGCCGCTTCGCAGCATCGCCAACGGCGAGTGCTCCACCGAGAATGCTCCCGACTCCGGCACCACGTCTGGCTCGCGTCAGACGGTCGTGACCGGCGAGGCCGTGCGCGGCGCCGCCTTCCTGCTGCGCGACGCTATGCTTGACATCGAGGCCGGCAAGCCCGCGCCCGATGCTCCCGTGAGCGCGCATGGCGACGGCGTCAAGATCGAGTACGACGACGGCCGCGCCTATCAGCTGCGCACGCAGGAGCTCGTCGCCGGCCAGGGCATGCATCCTCGGGATCCCGCGGCAGCCATCAAGGCGCTCGAGGGATGCGAGTTTGGCTACGTGTATCTGGAGCCGACCGACAAACTGGGTGCCGACGTTCCCAACCCCAAGAGCCACATCTGCTATGGCTTTGCCACGCATGTGGTCATTTTGGATGACGATGGCCGCGTGAGCGAGGTCTACGCCGCGCACGATTCCGGCAAGGTGGTCAACCCCATCTCCATTCAGGGTCAGATCGAAGGCGGCGTGCTCATGGGCATGGGCTATGCGCTTACCGAGGACTGGCCGCTCAAGGACTGCGTACCCCAGGCAAGGTACGGTACGCTCGGGCTGTTCCGTGCGCCCGAGATTCCGGATATCCACGCCATCTACGTGGAGAAGGACGAGCTACTGCCTGTGGCATATGGCGGCAAGGGCATCGGCGAGATCGCAACGATCCCCACGGCGCCTGCCGTGCAGAATGCTTATCGCGCGTTTGACGGCAAGCTGCGTCCGGATCTGCCCATGGTGGATACGCCGTACAGCCGCGCCCGTCACCGCGGCTAGGGTAGAGCGCGGACAGCCATCGCTGACGAGTTGTTCGCGCTCAACATCAACTACATATGCTGCGTCTTTGGCCCCAGCTCCATCACGAGCCGGGGCCTTTTGTTTGGAGCGGAAACTGTGTCCCGGAATTGCCACTCAGAACGGGACACGCTTTCCCAATGGGGCTGCATGCGGAAACTGCGTCCCGGATTCGATGTTCAGAATGGGATGCATTTTCCCCTTGAGTCCCTAGCGGAAAGCGCATCCCGGAATCCGCGCCTGGAATGGGATGCGCTTTCCGGAACAGCCCTCAACCGGAAAC
>CAUDCB010000067.1 GCA_958447915.1 uncultured Collinsella sp.
TTTACTTTGTTCTTTTATTAACAAATACCTTTCGCGTATGATTGCTTACCATTTGGGCCCGGCGCGGACGTAGCGACCATGTGCCCAACAAACAAAAGGGCGGCCGAGAACGTGTCTCGGCCGCCCTTCGGCGGTATGCCCCGGTATATACAGCTGTTTTAGTTACTCGGACTGCCCGCCCTTCTTGGCATGCTTGGACGGAGCACTCAGAAAGCGGCCCGTCAAATAGTTCGCCGGGCCGGAAATATCAATCCCCAGCAGCACATGCCCCAGCCACAAAAACGCCGCGAGCACCAGCAATGGAATCACGCACGAGGTCACGATCATCACGATGACGCCTTCGATCAGATCGGTCACCTGCTGCACAATCTCATCGGTCATCTGCTTGGCGCCGCTGGTCACCGACGTGACAAGACTCGAGGCGCCGTCGGCAAGCTGCTCAAGCACATTCTTGGACTCTGTGGACTCGGTCTTTTTCTTGCTTGCTTTGGAGCTGTCGCTATCTGCCGCATCCGCAGCCTTTTGCTGAGCTTGCTCAATACTTACGCGATACGTTTCATCGACCTTCTGCGACACCCATACGCTTGCGGGCACCAACACCATGCCAATTATGGCGACCACCAGCACACGCGTTGCCACGCGGCGAATGACTGTGCTCGTGCTCCAGCGTCCGTGAATGCCAAGTGAGATCGCAAAGAGCACCAGCGCAAACGGGATCAGGATGCCCAGGCCAACCGACCACAAAATCGTAAGCAAATATTTCTCTAGGTATAGCACGGCAAGCACGATACCAAGGTTGCCTGAAAGCTGCGCGAGCTGCTCGGCAACCGGCGTTCCCGTATCACCCGGCAGCGCGGTAATACCCGCAGATAGGGCAACGCACGAGGTCGTGAGCGCCAAAACGTTGCCCTTCTTTTGGTCGATAACCTCGATGGTGGAGTCCCAAGTCTTGGTATCGGCAAAATGTGGGCGTGCGACAAATCCCGACAGCAACGCCAGCACCACGAGCGCAACGATAAAGCCAATCTGCAACTTTTTGTTTGCGCACACGACATCGGACAGGCTGGGCTGCAGCTCGGTTACCGTCGTGTGCTCGGTTATCTGGACAGGACGCCCATGAGCTACCTCGTGCGCGTCTCTCTTTTGAATCAATCCGTTGTCCGGCATTTGGATACCTCCTCATTCCGGCGTTTAATGCGAAAGAAAGTATACCCACCGAGCAAAAATCGAACGGGAGGACGAACGGAGCGCACCAAAACCGTCCCCAACGACTAGTCGTTTAAGAACGTCCATTACAGTCGAAATTGTCAGCCCGGGGCCGTCTCGGGCTACGATTGAGGCGCGCCCAGAACGGGCCGCCGACCGGGCGCCCGCGCACGGCCGAACGTCCCTGCCCCCGAGAGGGCCCGTTGGGTGCTGCCGGCGCGGGACGCGCCGCCCCCGACGGCTGATAGGAAAGTGCCGGGCAGGTGTCGCGGCTGGTAATGTGAGTGCCGAGGGGGAGGCCATCCGGTCGAACGACTACCGGAAGGATACCACCGTGAAAGCGCCATCCACCAGGCCCGCGGCCGTGCTCGGCCTGGACGTCGGCAAGTCATCGCACTGGGCCTGCCTGGTCGATCGTGACGGGGAGGTGCTGGCCAGCGCCCCCGTCCGCAACAGGGAGGCCGAGCTCGACGCGCTGTTCGCCTCCGCGCCCGCCGGCACGCTCGTCGTCGTCGACCAGTTCCGCAACATAGGGTCCCTCGCCGTGAGGCGGGCCCGCGCCGCGGGGCTCGGGGTCGCCTACCTGCCCGGGCTCGCCGCCAGCCGCGCCGCCGGCCTGTTCGCCGGCGAGGCCAAGACCGACGAGCGCGACGCCGCGGTGATCGCGCGGACCGCCCTGGGCGTGCCGGACTCCCTGTCGGGGGTCCCGGGCCGCGGCGAGGCCCTCGAGGCCGCCCGCGCCCTCTCGTCGCAGCGCGACCACGTCGTCGCCTGCGCGACCAGGGACAAGAACCGCCTGCGCGCGGTGCTGCTCGAGTCCTGCCCGGCCCTCGAGGCCGCGGTCGACCTGTCGGACCGGCGGTGGCTGGAGCTGCTCGCCGGGTTCGGCGGGGCGTGGGGGATCGCCCGCTCCGGGGCCGGGGGCCCGCGGGCCGAGGCCGCCGGGGAGGCCGCGGCCGCCTCCACCGCGCCCCCGCCGGCGCTCGTCGAGGCCGAGAACAGGCAGGTCAGGTTCCTGGCCGCCCGGATATCGGAGGCCCTCGACGAGGCCGGGGCCCTCGAGGCCGAGACGGCGGCGCTGCTCGAGGGCGACGAGACCTACGCGTGCCTGCTCACCGTGCCCGGCATCGGCCCGAGGACCGCGGCGCAGCTCGCGGTGTCGGTCGACATCGGGAGGTTCCCGGACCACGACCACCTGGCCTCGTACTGCGGCATAGCCCCGAGGGTGAGGAGCTCCGGCACGTCGGTGAGGTCGGTCAGGGCGTCCAGACGCGGCGACGCGAGGCTCAAGTCCCTGCTGATCTTCTCGTGCAACAGCCTGGTGAGGTCCTCGGGGCGCTACGGCGAGTACTACCGGGCCTGCAGGGCGCGGGGAATGGGCCACGGGCGGGCGCTCAAGGCCGTCGCGAGGAAGCGGCTCAGGGCGATATACGCCGTGATGCGCGACCGGGTGCCTTACCGGGAGTAGCCCCGACGGTTGACAAAACTATAGGAACACCCAATGACTATTTTGGGATGAGTTGCGGTGGAATAGGGATTGTTTTGCGCCCGCCGGCCCCTATTCAGTCCCTATTTCACCGCAACTTGGAGGAGAACAGAAAAAGCCCTGCCGCGGATAGCGGCAGGGCTTTTGGAAGGGGACTTGGTTGTGAGAACTCGTTAGGCGAGCTTGGCCTCGAGCTCGGCGATGCGCTTGTAGGCATCGATGGTAAAGCGGGTCTGCTTCTCCAGGATCATAGTGGTCATGAGAGTGTCCTGAGCGTGAGCCATGATGAAGGTCATCTCCATCTCGCCGCCGCCGGCCTCCTGCGAAAGCAGCTTGGTCTGCGTGTCGTGGGCGCCGATAAGTGCATCGCTGGCATCCTTGTGCAGCTGCTCGGCCTTCTCAAAATCACCCTCGCGAGCAGCATCGAGCGCTGCAAGCAGATCGGTCTGGGCGTCACCCGCGTATGCGACGATCTCGAATCCAACCATCGAGATTTCTTCTTTGGTTGCCATGTTGCGTTCCTTTCACATATGAACCAATGGAGAGCATCGCGTCCGGGCATACGCGCTGCGCTGTGTATGACAGAAACATTAACATTCAAACAAAACAGAACAATGCAAAACGCAATTTCGAGCTATGAACGGTCGATTTTCTCCCGTGAACGGTTTTTAAATCAATACGAACAATATCGAACACAATTAGTGGCAACCCAAACAGTTCCACACCCTAGCGCAGACAGCGTACCGTATCGCCCTGTACCAGCACACCGGGAATCAACATATGTTCCACGCTAGACGCACCCCCCTCGGCGCCGGCAATCTTGTCGACAGCCCACATGCCGACGCGCTTGTTGTCAAAGCGCACCGTGGTCAGGTGACGGTCGGGCACGATATCGCCCAGGCTGTCATCAACACCCACTACGCTCACGTCCTGGGGCACGCGCTTTCCGCACGACTCGAGCCCGCGAATGCAGCCGTAGGCCATGGCGTCGTTAGAAGCATAAATGGCAGTACAGGTCGGATCGTCTGCTAAAGCCTGACCAGCAGCGTACCCGCTCTGTGCCGTCCAATCGCCACGGACGAGTCGCGGTGGCTCAATGCCACGCGCACGCAATGTCTCGCGCCAACCTTCCTCGCGCTGCATGCCCGAAAGCGAGCGCTCGGGACACGAGATAAAGTGCACGGTCTTGTGCCCCTGCCCCAGCAAGTACTCGACAACCTGGCGCGAGCAATCGAACTGGTCGTTATCGACCGTAGAGCACAGCGGGTGCTCCAACATCGTAACGAGCACCGTCTGCATGCCGGGCAGCGGCTCGAAGGTTCCAAAGTCCGCCGGCATGCGGTTCATAATCACGACCATACCGTCCACCGGCAGTGCGCTCATACGCGACGATGCACTCTCGAGGGTATACGGATGCCCATCTACTTTAGTGAGGGTAATGGCGTAGCCGTGCTTATCGGCGGCGGCGGCAAAGCCCTCCATACGGTCGAGGTTGCCGGTACCGGTAATGTTGAACATGGCGACGCCGACGGTCTTAAACTTACCGCGGCGCAGCGATCGACCGGCAAAATTGGGGCGATACCCCAGCTCGCGCATGGCGGCACGCACGCGCTCCTTGGTCTCTGGGCGCACGCTGGGCGAATCGTGCACCGTACGCGAGACTGTCTGCTCCGAGACGCCCGCGAGACGCGCCACATCCTTAACGGAAACCGATTTTTTAACAGCGGCCATAGGTCGATCTTTCTATGTCGACGATGCCATTGGTGGCACCCTACGCAGTCATTTTTAACGCCTTCAAGTATATCCAACGCCTCCCCCACCATACGCTCACCACCCAAAACCTACCGTTCACCGACATTTTTGCTTCCCCGAACGGCTTTTGTCGCCCAAATGTTAACGTTGCCATTGTGCAAACACAGAGCCACCGGGCGGCTCAAACGTTTACGCGCAAGGAATCGACGGTTCGCAGGCACAGGGGCCATCGGTTCGCGTCTTATTTTGTGTCGCAAAATGGCAACGTCAACATTTTGGCAATCAAACGTCAAAAGCTACCATCGTTGCCAACCCACCGACTCTTAGGAGCTTTGCATGGAGCAACTCATCGCCACCATCGAAAAGGGCCAGCCCTTTTTCAACGCGATCGCCCGCAACAAGTACCTCAAGGCGATCCGCGACGGTTTTATCTCCGTCATCCCCATCATCATCTTCTCGTCCATCTTCTGCCTCGTAGCCTCGGTCCCCAACATCTGGGGTTTCTACTGGCCCGATGACATCAACAACGCCCTGTGGAAGTGCTACAACTACTCCATGGGCATCCTGGCCATCGCCTGCGCCGCCACCACGGCCAAGCACTTCGCCGACGCCCAGAACCGCGATCTGCCCAAGAACAACCAGATCAACTTCATCTCGTGCATGTGCGCGGCCATCATCGGCTTCTTGCTCCTTTCGAGCGACACGATCGCCACGGACGCTGCCAGCGGCTTCAACACCACCTACCTTGGTTCCAAAGGCCTGCTGACCGCCTTTATCGCTGCGTTTGTGACCGGCATCATCTACAAGTTCTTCATTAAGCGCAACATCACCGTCAAGATGCCAGAGCAGGTTCCGCCTAACATCTCGCAGACCTTTAAGGACATCATCCCCTTCTCCGCCTGCATCACCGTCTTTTGGGTCTTTGACATCGTCTTCCGCGCTGCCTTTGGCTTCTGCTTTGCCCAGGGCGTCATCCAGGTGTTCCAGCCCCTGTTCACCGCTGCCGACGGCTACATCGGCCTCGCTGTGATCTACGGCGCCATGAGCCTCTTCTGGTTCGTGGGCGTCCACGGCCCCTCGATCGTCGAGCCCGCCATCGCCGCCGCCCTCGTTGCCAACATGACCGACAACCTGGCTGCGTTCCAGGCCGGCCAGCACGCTTCCGCTGTCCTGACCCAGGGTGCCCAGTACTTCGTCGTCTGCATGGGCGGCACCGGCGCCACGCTTGTCCTGGTCTTTATGTTCTGCTTCCTGGCCAAGTCCCAGGAGATGCGCGCCGTCGGTAAGGCCGCCATCGTTCCCGTCTGCTTCGCTGTCAACGAGCCGCTGCTGTTCGCCGCGCCCATCGTGCTCAACCCCGTCTTCTTTGTCCCGTTTGTCTTTGCCCCGATCGCCAACATCTGGATCCTCAAGATCTTTATCGACTTCTTGGGCATGAACGGCTTTATGTATACCCTGCCCTGGACCGTCCCCGGCCCCATCGGCACCATCATGGGCCTGGGCTTCCAGCCGCTCGCCTTTGTGATGCTCGCCCTTATCCTGGTCGTCGACTTTGCCCTGTACTACCCGTTCTTCCGTGCCTATGACGCCCAGAAGTGCACCGAGGAGGCCGAGATCTCCCAGGAGGAGCTCGCCGCCAAGAACGCCGAGAAGGCCGCCAAGCTCAACGACGCCTTCCAGGGCAAGGCTGACGCCAAGAGCGTTGCCGCCGGCGCTGCTGCCGAGGCCGTGAAGGCCGACGCCCCCGCCGCTTCCGCAGCACCCGCTGCCGAGGCAACGGCCACCAGCGACCTCAACGGCAAGCGCGTGCTCGTGCTCTGCCAGGGTGGCGGCACCTCGGGCCTGCTCGCCAACGCGCTGGCCAAGGCTGCCAAGGAGCGCGGCATTAACCTCGAGACCGCTGCCGAGGCCTATGGCAACCACGTGGACATGCTCCCCGACTTCGATCTGGTCGTCCTGGCCCCGCAAGCCGCCAGCTACCTGGCCGACCTGCAGAAGGACTGCGAGCGCGTGGGCAACAAGTGTGTCGCCTGCCGTGGCAAGCAATACATCGAGCTCTCCCAGAACGGCGACAAGTCTCTCGCCTTCGTAAGCGAGCAACTCTCGAAGTAAGTAACGCTCAGGGCCAGCCGACCATCCAAGACCGGCTGGCCCTTCGATTTAGACGATTGGATCATCATGTCCGTTAACCCTGCTAGCGTCACTAACCCGCCTGCGCAGTTTCCCGAGGACTTTGTCTTTGGCGGCGCCACTGCTGCCTACCAGGTAGAGGGCGAGACCCGCACTCACGGTAAGGGCAAGGTTGCCTGGGACGACTTCCTGGAGGCCCAGGGGCGCTTTTCCCCCGATCCCGCTTCGGACTTCTACAACCAGTACCCCGTCGACCTTGAGCTGTGCGAGGAGTTTGGTATCAACGGCATTCGTCTCTCCATCGCCTGGAGCCGCATCTTCCCCAACGGCACCGGTGAGATTAACCCCGAGGGCGTCCAGTTCTACCACGACCTTTTCGCCGAGTGCCACAAGCACCACGTTGAGCCGTTTGTCACGCTGCATCACTTCGATACGCCGCTGCCCCTCTTTGAGAAGAGCGACTTACTCAACCGCGAGACCATCGACGCCTTTGTGGACTTTGCCACCTTCTGCTTTAAGGAGTACGCCGACCAGGTGACCTATTGGTTCACCTTTAACGAGATCTGGGCCGACGCCTCCAATACCTACATCGAGGGCACCTTCCCCGGTGGCGTCAAGGCGCATCTTGCCGAGGCCTTCCAGTGCGAGCACAACATGATGCTCGCCCACGCCAGGGCAGTACTAGCCTTCCATAACGGCGGTTTTAAGGGCAAAATCGGCGTCATTCAGTCGCTGGAGTTCAAGTATCCGCTCAACGAGAACGACCCCGCCGACATCAAGGCCGCCAACAACGAGCACGTGCTGCAAAACCAGTTCTTGCTCGACGCCACCTTCCGCGGCGACTACGCGCCCGACACCCTCGAGTGCGCCAACCGCCTGGCTGCCGTCTCGGGTGGCACCATCGAGATCTTGGACGAGGACCTCGAGATTATGCGCGAAGCTGCGCTTTACAACGACTACCTGGGCGTTAACAACTACCAGTGCCGTTTCTTGAAGGCTTACGACGGCGAGAACGACCTGCACCACAATGGTACGGGCGAGAAGGGCACCGGCCGCTGGCGCGTCAAGGGCATTGGCGAGCACGTGAACAAGCCTGGCATCCCTACCACCGACTGGGACTGGATCATCTATCCCGAGGGCCTGTTCGATCTGCTCGTCTACATTAAGCAGCGCTACCCCAACTACAAGCAGATCTTCATCACCGAGAACGGCATGGGCTACAAGGACCCCTACAAGGACGGTTTTGTGGACGACCAGCCGCGCATCGACTACATCGAGCAGCACCTGCGTTGGCTGCTCAAGGCCATGGAGGTGGGCGTCAACGTGGGCGGCTACTTCCTGTGGAGCCTGCAGGATCAATTCTCCTGGACCAATGGCTACAACAAGCGTTACGGCTTCTTTTACGTTGACTTTGAAACCCAGAAGCGCACGCCCAAGGCAAGCGCCTACTGGTACAAGCACGTGGCGCAGACCCGTCGTCTGGACTAGTGGCTGGCGGGGTTGCCCGCTCACACAACCTGTCCCCATTTCTCAGCCGGGGGCGGCACGTCACACGGCGCGCCGCCCCCGGTCTTTTTGTTTTTTGGCTGGTCGGGAGCCGTTTGTCTCGATCTGTAACATCTAGCCGAGTTTTTTGGTCCTAGCTGTTACAGATTGAGACGAACAGGATTGCTCTTTCCGAAGAATCTAAATCTGTAACACGTAGCCCGCTTTTGACCGTCTACCTGTTACAAATCGAGACAAACGGAGTAGGACCTAACCCCGTATGTCCCTAACAGTCGAGCGTTCGACCAGCGTACTCGGCACATGAATCGCCTCGATAGACGAGCTCTCTCCAATCGCCGCCTCAAACGCAAGCTTACCGACACCGCGCAAATCAAATCGCAGCGTCGTCAGCCGATTGTGAGGAACAAGTCCCTCGAGTGCGTCGTCGATACCAACCACGCTCACGTCGTCGGGCACGGACAGGCCCGCGTTCTCGAGCGCGGCGATAACGCCCAGCGCCATCTGGTCATTTGCCGCAAGCACGGCAGTCGGCGCCTGCGACCCGCCGGCAAGCACCTCGGCCGCAATCCGCTCGCCCATGGCGTACCCACTGTCCGCACTCCAATCGCCACGCAGCATCGGAGCGGCATCGACATGAGCACGACCCAGCGTATCGCGCCAACCGGCCTCACGAAAACGCGAGGAAATCGAGTTTTCCGGACCCGCCACAAACCGCATATTCGAGTGACCATGTTCCAGCAGATAATTGGTCAACAGCTCGCACGAACCATACTGGTCGGAGTCGATCGTCGTGCAGCGCGGATGCGCATACATGGACAGGATGACCGTTCGCACTCCCGGCTGGGGAACAAACTCCTCAAAATCGGGAGCCATGCGGTTCATGTTGAGAATCATGCCGTCGACGGGTCGCTCGACCATGCGGCGCGAGGCATCGGCAAGTGTATAGGGCTTGTCGCCGCCCATCTCGATCATAGTGACGGCAAAATCGTGCTCGCGCGCCGCTTGCATGATACCCTCGAGCGTCGCCAGGTTACCGACACGTGTGATGTTGTACATGCACAGGCCAATAGAACGATACGACCCGCCGCGCAACGCCGCTCCAGCAAAATTGGGACGAAAGCCCAGCTCTTCCATGGCGGCCAGCACACGCTTGCGCGTCTTTTCCGTCACGTTGGGCATACCGTTGACCACGCGAGACACAGTCTGGCGGCTCACGCCAGCGAGCGCCGCAACCTCTGCCGCGCTCGCCGAATGACCATTCCTTGTCTGCTGAGCCATGCCTTCCACGCTAACCTGCTTCCCAACTATTCCCCGCGCCCATGGCGCATCGTACATACATTGATAACGTGCTCATGATACCCGAGCCATATACCAC
>CAUDCB010000068.1 GCA_958447915.1 uncultured Collinsella sp.
CTTCTACGGCATCACGATTGCCGACGACGACCTACGTGCCGCCGTGCGCCGTCGCAATCGCTTGCGTGCGGCCCAGCTCGAGATGTTTGCGCTGCAGGCTAACCAGCCGGCGGCCATGAGCGGCGTCGACCTGATGAGCACCATGTTTGCCGGTACGTTCAGCTTTGATATCGAGGCCTATACGGACCAGCTGGAGCAAAAGGTTGCCAAGCTGCGTGAGGCCTTCGACGCGGGCGAGCGCCCGGTTGCGGCGGATGCCAAGCGCGTTCTGATCACCGGCTGCCCGGTGGGCGGCGTGATCAACAAGATAGGCCGTACTATCGAGTCCAACGGCGGCGTGGTCGTGTGCATGGACGACTGCTCGGGTGAGCGCACGGCGGCCATGATGATCGACCCTGATGCTCCCGATATCCTGCGCGCCATTGCCGACCGTTATCTGGATATCAACTGCTCGGTCATGACGCCCAACGACGGCCGTATGGAAAACACGCTGGCCATGTGCGAGAAGTATCATGTCGATGGCGTGGTAGAGAGCGTGCTACAGGCCTGCCACACCTTTAACGTGGAGAGTGCGCGCATGCAAGAGGCCGTTGAGGGCGCGGGCATTCCGTACATGAAGATCGAGACCGACTACAGCAACGGTGACATGGGCCAGATCGAGACCCGCATCGCCGCCTTCATCGAAACCCTCTAGCTTTCTCAGGCACCGGATCTTGCCCCTCAAACCGTCGCTTGCGTACCCAAAGTACGCTGCGCTCCTCTTTCGGGGCAATCTCCGGCACCTGAGAAACCTAGAGCTAAGGCGCCTGAACGCGCCGCTACCTTTGATGTTTAGATTGGGAGAGAGCCATGATAGGGATCGGGATCGATATCGGGTCTACGGCGGCTAAGGCTGCTGTGGTCGACGGGGAGGGTTCGGTGGCGTGGACGTGCGTGCAGCCAACCGGGTTCTCCTCGGTCGATGCTTCCGAACGGCTGCGCGAGGCACTGGCAGCGGCTGGCTATGACGTGGCTGCCGACGACGTGCGCGTGATCGCGACCGGCTACGGCCGTGTCGCCGTGCCCTATGCGCACAAGGTCGTGACCGAGATTACCTGCCACGGTACCGGTGCCGTGCGTCTGTTTGGTGACCATGGCACCGTGATCGATGTGGGCGGCCAGGATACCAAGGTCATTCAGCTTAAAAGTGGCCGCGTGGCCAAGTTTGCCATGAACGACAAGTGCGCCGCCGGCACGGGGCGCTTTTTGGAGATCATGGCCGACCGCCTGGGCATTTCCCAGCAGCAGATGGCCGACCTGGCGCGTTCCGGCGAGCCTACCAAGATCAGCAGCATGTGCACGGTGTTTGCCGAAAGCGAGGTCATCAGCCTGATCGGTCGCGGTGAGCCGCGCGAGAACATCGCCCGTGGTGTGATCGAGAGTGTCGTGTCGCGCGTTGCCACTATGGCCGGGCAGGCGACGGGTGCTCCGTACTACCTGACGGGAGGCTTGTGCGAGAACGCTTACGTTGTGGAGCGGCTGGCGGCGCTGCTGGGGTCGCCGGTCACCACCTCGCCCCAGGCTCGCTTTGCCGGTGCCATCGGCGCGGCGATTCGCGCCGCCGCCTTGGCCTAGGGGTGTACCGCGATATGCGCATCCTCAATATCTCGGCACAAAAACCAGATAGCACCGGCAGCGGCACCTACCTTGCCGCGCTCGTGCGCGAACAGATCGAGAGGGGTCATCGCGCCGCCGTGCTTTGCGGCGCGGCACCGGGTGATACCCAAGGCGAGCTGGACCGGCGTGCTGCCGTGTTTACCGTACCGTTCGAGTCGCCCGAGCTGCCGTTTCCCATCTGCGGTATGTCCGATGTCATGCCCTATCCCTCCACACGCTATCGTGACCTGACGCCTTCGATGCTCAAGGCGTTTGAGCGGACATTTGCTGCTGCAATCGATCGGGCGGTGGCTGAGTTTCGGCCCGATTTGGTGCTCTGCCATCACCTGTATCTGGTGACCGCATTGGTGCGCGAGCGCGTCCGGGGCGTGCCGGTTGTTGCCGTGTGCCATTCGACCGACCTGCGCCAGCTGCGTTCGCATGCGCTCGAGCGCGATCGCATCGTAAGTGCGGTTCGTCGGCTCGATGCCGTCTTTGCGCTCCATGCTGAGCAGGCTGAGCAGATTGGCCTGGTGTGCGGCGTCGATGCCGATCGCATCCACGTGATTGGGACGGGCTACGACCATCGCGTCTTCTGCCGCGACGCAAGCGTGGCGAGGCAGCCGGGGTCGCTTGTGTACGTGGGCAAGATTTGCTTTAAAAAGGGCGTCGAGTCGCTGGTTCGAGCTGTGTCATTGCCGATTGACAATGGCGTCCGCCCATCTTGCTTGGTACTTGTGGGCGGACGCGGGGACGATGCCGAGTCCGCGCGTATCGAGCGCTTGGCCGCGGTCTCGGATGTGCCGGTGACGCTGGCGGGGCGCCTGGATAGCGATGGGCTCGTGCATGCCTACCGCAGTTCCGACGTCTTTGTACTGCCTTCGTTTTACGAGGGGCTGCCGCTCGTGACGATCGAGGCCCTCGCGTGCGGCTGCAAAGTTGTGGCGACCGATTTGCCCGGCGTTCGTCCCTGGATGGAGGCGATGCTTCCCGGTGCTCCCGTGACGTGGGTGGCGTCGCCGCGTATGACGGATGTCGACACGCCCGTGGCGGCCGACCTTCCGTTGTTTGAGCACGCACTGGCAGATGCTATCGCGCAGGCGCTTGCGGCTCCGCCTTCGACGTTCGAGCCGTCGGCGGTCTCGTGGGAAGCGTGCCTGGCGCGTATACTTAAAGTCGTTGATTTGTTGGAAGGGGGTTCGTATGGCTAAGGACACCATGAGGCTCACGTCTATGACTGCCGCGAGCGGTTGAGCCGCTAAGTTGGCTCCTGGAGCCCTCGCCCAGGTCCTGGGCGACTTACCCAATGTGCATAACGACAACCTGCTTGTGGGTTTCGATACCTCCGACGATGCGAGCGTCTTTCGCGTTGGCGACAACTTGGGCCTCGTGCAGTCCATCGACTTCTTCCCGCCGATGGTAGACGACCCGTTTCTGTTTGGCCAGATCGCCGCGGCAAACTCGCTGTCGGACATTTATGCCATGGGTGGACGACCGAGCCATGCCATGAACCTGCTGTGCATACCCAACTGCCTGGGCGTTGAGGTTGCGGGGCAGATTTTGGCGGGTGGCGCCGACAAGTGCGTCGAGGCCGGCTGCGCCATCGCGGGCGGCCACACCATCAACGACGACGAGCCCAAGTACGGCCTGTCCGTGAGCGGCTTTGTCGCGCTCGACCGCATGCTCGCCAACAGCGGTGCGCACGCGGGCGATGTCCTGTTGCTGACCAAGGCGATCGGCTCTGGCATCATCACCACGGCCATTAAGGGCGAGCTCATCGAGCAGGACGAGGCCACAGCCATGTTTGACTCGATGCGCACCCTCAACGAGGCGCCGATTCGTCTGGCCGAGGGACTCGAGCTTCACGGTTGTACCGACATCACGGGCTTTGGCCTGATCGGGCACGCGTGCGAGATGGCCGAGGGCTCGGGCGTGCAGATTGAGCTCGCGTCGGGGGCGGTGCCGCTCTTTGACCAGGTGCTCGATATGGCGCGTCTGGGCATTATCCCCGCGGGTTCCTACCGCAACCAGGACTTCTTTGGCCCGCGTGTGGCTGCCGACGAGGACCTGGAGTCGGGCATGTTGGATGCGCTGTACGATCCGCAGACCTCGGGCGGCCTGCTCATCGCAGCGCCTGCTGCCGATGTGGACGAGCTCGCGCGTCGTCTGCATGCCGAAGGTCGCGTTGCCGCCACAATCGGCCGCGTGTGCGAGGCGGAGCCGGGCGGTCCTGCTGTTCGCGTTGTTCGCTAGCCCGCACGTTTATGTAACTGTTTACCGTTCTCTAGAACGGTTCTTTCGAAAGGATTTTGCTATGTCTACCAAAATTGAAGTCAATGCCATGGGCGATGCCTGCCCGCTGCCCGTCGTCAAGACGCTTAAGGCACTCAAACAGCTTGACGGCGAGGGTGCCGTGGTGACCTCGGTCGATAACGAGACCGCCGTCAAGAACATCTCCAAGATGGCGCAGGAGAAGGGCTGCACGGCCTCGGTCGAGAAGATTTCGGACGCCGAGTGGCACGTGACTGTCGCGACCACCGGTGCCGTGGCCGTTGCGGACCCCGAGCAGGACGGTGCCGCTTTCTGCGACGCCAGCGCCGGCAAGGGCAAACTCGTCATTTCCGTCTACACCGATTGCATGGGCCGTGGCGACGACGAGCTGGGCCACAAGCTCATGAAAGCCTTCATCTTCGCCGTGACGCAGCAGGAGGAGCTGCCTGCGACCATGTTGTTCTACAACGGCGGCGCCAAGCTCACCGTCGAGGGCTCGCCGGTGCTCGATGACCTGAAGGGCCTGGCGGAGCAGGGTGTCGAGATTCTCACCTGCGGTACCTGCCTGGACCACTTTGGCATTAAAGACCAGCTTGCGGTGGGCGAGGTCACCAACATGTACGTGATCGTGGAGAAGATGGAGCAGGCCGTGCGCGTCGTGCGCCCGTAGCGTATTGGTTGGAGTTGCCATGAGGGAGAAGCGCCCGGCGCTTGTCATCACGTTTCCCACCACGGCGGCCGCCATGGGCTGCGAGTCCCTTTGCATCGAGCGCGGCCTTCCCGGGCGAACGATTCCCGTGCCCGGGGAGGTCGCTGCCGGTTGCGGTCTGGCGTGGAAGGCGTCGCCTGCCGATGAGGAGCTGCTGCGCGGCGAACTCGCCGCGGCGGGCGTTCCCACCGAGGGCTATACCGTGATTGATATGTGGGAGGTCGTGCGATGATCTACCTGGATAACGCGGCGACGACCATCGCTAAGCCGCAGACGGTCATCGATGCCGTGACGCAGGCGATGTGCTCGCTCGGCAATGCCGGCCGCGGCGCCACGTCGGGTGCCCTCGATGCCGCTCGTACGATTCACGGTTGCCGTGCCAAGCTCGCGCGCCTTTTAGGTTGCCCGAGGGCGGACCATGTGTGCTTTACGCCCAACTCCACCGCGGCGCTCAACACCGCCATCAACGGGGTGGTGCGCCCCGGCGACCGCGTGGTCACGACGGTGCTTGAGCACAACTCCGTGCTACGTCCGCTCAATCGCTTGGCGGCTGAGCAGGGCGTGACGGTTGAGCATGCGGGCTGCGACGCGAATGGCGCGCTCGACTACGACGAACTCGAGCGGCTGGTCGCGCCTGGTACGCGTGCCGTGGTGGTGACGCACGCCTCCAATGTGATCGGCAACGCGGTCGACATCGCGCGCGTGGCCGCCATGGCCCATGCGGCCGGCGCGCTCGTGATCGTCGATGCCTCGCAGTCTGCCGGCACGGCGCATATCGATATGCAGGCCATGGGGCTCGACGTGGTGTGCTTTACCGGCCACAAGGGGCTCATGGGTCCGCAGGGGACCGGCGGCCTGGCCGTGGCAGAGGGCATTGACGTGGCTCCTTGGGCCATGGGCGGCACGGGCGTGCACAGCTTCGACCCACTGCAGCCGCTTGAGTGGCCCACGCGCCTTGAGGCCGGTACGCTCAACGGCCATGGCATCGCGGGCCTTTCTGCCGGCCTCGACTTTATCGAGGCCCAGGGTGGGGTCGAGGCGATTGCTGCCCACGAGCGTGCGCTCGCTGATCGCTTCCTTGCCGGCGTGCGCGAAATCCCCGGTATTGCGCTCTACGGTGCGTTTGACCAGCCCACACGCTCGGCGATCGTCTCGCTCAACGTGGGCGATATCGATTCTGCCGAGATTTCGGATGCGCTCATGCAAGGGTGGGGGATTGCGACGCGCCCCGGTGCCCACTGCGCTCCGCTCATGCACCACGCGTTGGGGACCGAGCGCCAGGGTGTCGTTCGCTTCTCGTTTGGGTATTTCAACACGGACGAGGAAGTTGACGCCGCGATTGAAGCTTTGCGCGATTTAGCTTGCTAAAGCGTATATACTTGCGGGATGGGCCTTTTGCCCGTCCCGTTTTTGTTTCGACCCGAAAGGTGGTCCCATGGCCTCATCCGCGCCGCGCGGCCTGCGCTCCGACCATGTCGTTACCGTCGGTATCGCCCTGTTCTCGATGCTCTTTGGCGCCGGCAACCTTATTATTCCGCCGCTGCTGGCGCTGCAGGCAGGTTCTGCCACGCCGGTCGCCATGCTCGGCTTTCTCATCGCCGCCATCGGCCTGCCCGTCATGGGCTTTATCGCCGTGGCACTTGCCGGAACGGCGCGCGAGCTTGCCGGCCGCGTGCACCCCAAATTTGGCGAGTTCTTTGTCGCGGCGGTGTATCTGGCTATCGGCCCGTGCCTGGCCATCCCGCGCACGAGCTCCACGGCCTTCGAGATGCTGGTGCCGCTGCTGCCCGAGGGCGTCTCGCTCGCCACGGCTCGCCTGGTGTTTGCCGTCGGATTCTTCGTGGTCGCATTTGCGCTCACGCTGCGTCCCGGCGTCATCACGCGCGTGCTCGGCCGCATTACGGGCCCCGCGCTCATCGCCCTTATCGTATTGGTCGTGGGCGCTGCCGTGGTCTCGCCGCTGGGTCCCGCTGCCGCGCCACAGGCTCCCTATAATGCCGGTGCTGCCGTGCAGGGCTTTTTGACCGGCTATCAGACCATGGACCTGCTCGCGTCGCTCGCCTTTGGCATCATCATCGCCGAGACCATTCATGAGCTGGGTGTTACCGATGACAAGCGTGTGGCCTTCGAGATTTCGCGCTCTGGTGTTATCGCCGGCATGCTCATGGCCATCATCTACTGCGGCTTGGGCCTTGCCGGTATGCAGCTCGGCACCGTGATGCCCGACGCTACCAACGGCGCCGCCATCCTTGCGCGTTCGGCCTCCATGCATTTTGGTCTTGCCGGCACGGTCGTGGTCTTCGCCATCTTCTTCCTCGCCTGCATGAATGTGTGCATCGGCCTTATCAGCTGCTGCTCGCGTTACTTCTGCGAGACGTATGTGGTTAAAGGGGGAGCGGATGCCTCCGAGGAGGCCATGCGCCGTCCCTTTGCGGTTCTCGCCTTTGTGTTCGCGGCGTTCTCGTGCGTGCTTTCCAACGTGGGTCTCGACATGATCCTCATGTTCTCGGTGCCTATGCTCAACGCCTTGTATCCCGTTGCCATTGTGCTGGTACTGATGGGCCTGGTGCACGGTTTTTGCGATGCGCATCCGCAGGTGTGGGTCTGGGTCGGCGGCGTGGTTGCCGTGCAGAGTGTGATCACCTCGGTCCGCGATGCGTTCTTTGCGGGCGCGTGGCTGCCGTTTGATGTGCTGCCGCTGGCGGATATCGGTGCCGCGTGGGCGCCGGTTGCCGTGGTGGCGTTTGTGATCGGTCTGCTCCATAGTCGTTTTGTCGCACATTCGAGGAGCTAAGGCATCAATGCTTGCACAGGCGGGGACTCTCCCCTATAATTTCCTTCACTTTGGGACACGCAAGGTTTAGACCTTAGCTGCTCAACACCTTCGGGACGTGGCGCAGTTTGGTAGCGCGCCTGCTTTGGGAGCAGGATGTCGCAGGTTCAAATCCTGTCGTCCCGACCATATCTTGCGGGCGTAGTTCAATGGTAGAACCCCAGCCTTCCAAGCTGATGACGCGGGTTCGATTCCCGTCGCCCGCTCCATAAGATAGATGAATGGCTCTGGTTCCTTTTGGGACCAGAGCCGTTTTCATAAGCGTGCCGGGCGACGGGAATCGAACCCGCCCCACATCCCCTCCTAAGTTGCGGTGAAATAGTTCCTGGATTAGCCGCAAAAGCTGTTATCCAGGAACTATTTCACCGCAACTTATTGAGGCCGAGCGGGCTGGGTCGATGATGGGTTCTGCTGTCGAGAAGATGAGGGTAGCCGGTCAGGAGTCTGCGTAGGGTTTTGTGGTTGGTATACCGTAGCCGCGCATCATGGCGCCAAATGCTTCAACATCGTAGGTGTCTGAGAGCTTGAAATGAATGACGTTGTGGCCCATGGCACGCAGGTTCGCATCGCGCATGAGGGCAGCTCGATAGGTTTTTGCCGCAGTATGTTCCGGATCATTTTGGGCATCGTCCTCAAACTTGCCTAGCCCATGCAGCTCAGCCAGCATCCAAGAGCCGTTTGGCATCTGCCAGCCGTAATCTGCCAAATAATAGCCGGCGTTTCCCGGTCGAGTGATTTCAACCTGAAGTTCGGGGGCGGCAACTCCCGCCAGAATCATTGCCGCCCGTGCTTCGGATTCTCCACCGTTATCCGATCTGCCATCCATGTGTTCAAATACGTCAAATGCGCGCGCGATGCCGTGCAGTCCGCGGCAGTTCGCTTGTGCATATGCACGCAATTCTTCACGCTCGACACCGTACTCACGGGCCAGGCCATCGACATAACCCAGCGCATAGCGAAAAGCGTTCGTTCGGGCGATATCGACCACCGTGCGATATGGATCCGTTAATGTAAACGGGCCGAGCTGCCATACGTCGCCCGGCCGCCAGCGACGATATTCAACGAATTCATACGTATCACGCCTGGTGGAACGCGGCAGCAGTACTTGCACCTTGTCGAGAAGCGAATATGCAGAACCGATGCCATAGAGCAGTGCCGCCGTTGCTCCACAAAACACGGCATCCGGTTCAACGACCGCAATAGCGGATGCCAATTGAAAGACGCGATCTTCGATGCCGAGGTCATTCCAATACGCGGGATCAGCGTAGACATGGTTGTAGAGTCGAATAATCATCTCTTTTTGCATGAGCGCGTAGGCACAGCGTTCATCCCATTTTTTGGTAGCTACAAACAGATGCCCGCCATGATGGGCCTCGAATAACCGGAAGAACAGCTCTACTTGCGGTTTTGAACAGCGTTTATCGTGACTCATTTTCGACCCCATGGTCTCGAGGGGGAGTGAATGACACTACGCTATCCCATATTTGGTCCGCCAGACCTTGCCATGAACTGACCAAAAGCTTGACGGGGCAGGTCAGAGTCATGAGTCAGAGCCAAACATATCGGCAAACGGTTGATTTGTGCCCCTCGGCGGCACTAAAAACCACCCTTACAGAAAGTTGCGGTGAAATAGTTCCTGAAAAGCTCGAATAAGCCTTAATCAGGAACTATTTCACCGCAACTTATTGAAGGGATGGGGCTGAGGGGCGGGCGATGCTGTTGCCTGCCGGTTAGTGGCGACCGTGGTGGCGGAGCTTGTCGATGGAGGAGTCGGTGCTGCGGCTGTGGGCTTCGGCTGCGGTTTGGCGCTTGCGGCGGCAATCGATCATGCCTTGGATGATGGGTTTGCCAAAGCTCACGACATCATCGTTGTAGATGGCGGTTCGGGCTGCGAGGAGGCAGTCGGTAAAGT
>CAUDCB010000069.1 GCA_958447915.1 uncultured Collinsella sp.
ATTCCGCTGCGAGCGAGACGCTCGGCATGAGCAGCGAGCTCACCGTGAGCGCGCACACGGCGCCCGCGACGATGCGGCGCGTCACGCGGCGCCAGCTGCCGTGCGCGAGTCCTATGCGACGGCGAACGTCGGGTTCGGCAACATGGGTTCCGGCGGTAGCGTCATTGCGTTTGGGGGTCGTGAACAAGGCTGCCATGGTTGCTCCCGTTCTCATAGGGCCTATACGACTAGATTCAGCGTATCTGCTGGATGTTGCCGGCGGTAGTGCCGTTTGGAGGGCAAAATGGCCAAAATGGGGGAGAAATAGGTCGCACGCCGGCGCAGGGACCGGCGCTAAAAGAAAAGCGCGGGGCCGCATGGCGACTCCGCGCTTTATTGTTCAGCTTTTGCAGCCTTGCCCTTACGCTACGAAGAAGTAGACGAGGAAGGCAAGGGCCGCGATCCACTCGTCCTGTGCGAAAAAGTGTTTACGAGCGCTTGCGGCTCAGCACGGCGCCTGCGGCGATGGCGGCTGTTCCCGCAAAGGCGGCTGCCACGATGGCTACGCTCGAGGTGTCGCCGGTGGCCGCGAGCTTGCCGATGGTCTTGGCTCCCGTGGCTGCAACTGCAACGGTCTTGGTTGTCTTCGTGCCCTCGGACTTGGAACCCTCGGGCTTGGTCCCGCCGGGCTTCTCCTCGGGTTTGGTCTCCTCGGGAGGCGCGATGACCGTGCTCTTGGCGACGGCCTGGTCGTAGGGGGAGTCGATCGTGGCATCGCCCGTGCCGATGGTCTGCCCCGCCTCGTAGACGATGCCGTCGCTGAGCTCTTCCTTGTTGCGATAGTCAATGACTTTGCCACCTGCAGGCGTCTGGATGAGAGCGCCCTCGATCTCGATGGTGCCGATCGCCTCGCCGTCCGCGCTCATGGCAAGGGCGAAGATCGCCGCCGTGTCTCCCTCGGCCGTGACCTTGCTGCGGACGATCGAGATGGTCGCGGGCGTGATGCCCTTCTCGGTCTGGGCGAAGATGCCGATGTTCAGGCCCTCGGACTCAGGGATGGCCTCGCCATCCTGGTCGTTGCTGTAGTGGTCGGGGCCGTCGCCGCCGGCCTCAGCATAGCGGGCTATGGCCTTGACAACGGAGTCGCTGATGTAGATGTGGCCACCCGCTTCGTTGGGGTTGAAGTTTCTGGTGGAGATTGCAACCGAGAGCCTGCCTTCTGCGAACGCATCTACGATTGAGCCGTTCTTGATGACGATGTCGTCCTCGTCGGTGTAGAGGGCGATGACTTCCCCGCCATCTGAGCTTGCGCGAACCGTCACGGTCGCGCCATCGAGCGTGACGCCCTTGTAGGCATAGACGCCGTAACCAACACCGGTTGCGTCAAGGGAGGCGTTCGTGACCGTAAGACCGCCATAGGCCTTGACGGCATAATCTTCCTCAGAGTTCGCCTTGACCTGGCTGCCGCCCGAGATCTCGATGTCGCCGTCAGCCAAAAGCGCCTCGTCTTTGACAGAGCTTGCCACGACCTTGCCGCCGCCCTTGATGGTGAGGTTTTCCCGGCTTCGATACCCTGGTCCTTGGTAGCCTTGGCAGTGACGGTTCCGCTGTTGTCGATCGTGATATTGCCGTCCGCCCTGATGGCATCCGAGGCGCCCGTGGCGTTGACGGTGCCCGAACCCTTGATGGTGATGTCTCTACCGGCGTCAATGGCGTCAGACTTGGTGCTCGTGGCGTTGACGGTGCCGGCTCCGTCGATGTTGATGTCTCCGTCGGAGACGATGGTGTCCCTAGACGATGTCACGCTGAGCGTGTCGGATGCACCGCCCTGGACATTGAGCTCGGCGCTCTCAGCATTGCCATCCTCAACCGAGATGCCATGGCCGTCGCCGTTGGTGACGGTGTTGTTTCCCGAGTAATTGACGTTGAGCTTGCCTGCGGCCTCGATCGCACCGCCGTTATAGTTGTTGAGCTTCATGTCGTCGGCGCCGTTCCAGTTCCAGGTGCCGGCAGCGTCGCCCGCCGCGGTGCCGGCATTGTACTGGGTACCGTCGACGTTGATCCATTCCGCTGCGAGCGAGACGCTCGGCATGAGCAGCGAGCTCACCGTGAGCGCGCATACGGCGCCTACAACGATGCGGCGCGTCACGCGGCGCCAGCTGCCGTGTGCGAGCGCAATACGACGGCGAACGTCGGGCTCGATAAAATGGGCTCCAGAGGTTTTGTCATTGCGCTTGGGGGTCGTGAACAAGGCGGCCATGGTTACTCCCATCCTCATAGGGCCTATGCGATTACGCTCAGCATATCTGCAGGATGTAGCCGGCGGTAGTGCCGTTTGGAGGGCAAAATGTCCAAAACTTGGGAAGCAATACATCACGCGTCCGTGCGTTGCCTGGCTTTAAAAGAAAAGCGCGGAGCCGCTCGATTCGACTCCGCGCTTTGGTGTTTGGTATTGCGAATCTTGCGCCTACGCCACGAAGAAGTAGACGAGGAAGGCGAGGGCTGCGATCCACATGAGCGGCTTGATCTTGGAGGCCTCGCCCTTAAAGAGCGCGACGACCACGTAGGCGATAAAGCCCAGACCGATGCCGGCAGAGATGGAGTAGGTGAAGGGCACGCCGGCGACAATCATGAACGCCGGGAAGCCCTGCGACACGTCGGACCAGTCGATCTCGGAGGCCTCGCTCATCATGAGGTAGCCGACGTAGACCAGGGCACCGCAAGTGGCGGCGCTGGAAACGATGGAGACGACGGGGGAGAAAAACGCGGCGAGGATAAACAGCACGCCGGTTGTGACGGAGGTGAGACCCGTGCGGCCACCGTCGGCAGCGCCAGAGGTGGACTCGACGAAGGTGGTGATGGAGGAGACGCCCATGAAACCGCCCACGGCAGCGGCGGCGGAGTCGACGATCAAGATCTCCTTGATGTTCTCGACGTTGCCGTCGTCGGTGAGGAACTCGCCCTGCTTGGCCACGGCCATCGCGGTGCCCATGGTGTCGAAGAAGTCACTCATGAGCAGCGAGAACGAGATGACGAGGAGCGCGGGGTCGGTAAGGACCTTGACGATGGCGGGCACGCCGCCGGCGTCGGCGATGGGGCCGCCGATGCTCGAGAAGTCGAGCGGGGCAATGATACCGGTCGGAGCCTGGGTCACACCCAGGGGGATACCGGCGATAACGGCGACGATGATGCCGATGAGCAGCGAGCCCGGCACGTTGCGGGAGGCCAAGGCAACCGTCACGACGATGGAGATGATGCCGACGATAAAGGTGGGGGAGGTGATGTCGCCCAGACCGACGAGCGTACCGGCGCCAGCGGTGATGATACCGGCGTCGCACAGGCCGATCATGGCGATGAACAGGCCCAGACCCACCGAGATGGCGTGACGCAGGACAACCGGGATGGCGTCCATGATGGCCTCGCGCAGGCCACAGAGCACGAGCAGCAAGATGACGACGCCCTCAAGGAAGATGACGCTCATGGCCACGTGCCAGTCACCGCCGCAGACGGTAGTGGTGATTCCAGCGATCATCGCGTTGACGCCTAAGCCCGACGCGCAGGCGAGCGGGCGGTTGGCGAAGATACCCATGCAGATGGTCATGATGCCGGCGCCCAGGCAGGTGGCGCAGGCGAGCGCTCCCGCATCGATGCCGGCGCCCGAGAGCACTGCGGGGTTGACGGCGATGATGTAGGCCATCGCCAGGAATGTTGTCAGTCCAGCGCGAAGTTCGGTCCCGATTGTGGACTTGCGCTCACTGACGTGAAAAAGTTCGTCCATGCATACCCTTTCCTTGTTCGGCCCCGAGTTTAGGCCGATTGACACGAACGCTCCCACTATAGCCCCTTTACGACGCTGTTGTTCCTCGCATGTTGATGTTCGGCGCTTTGTGGCAGACGGACGGTATTTTTCGCATGAAAATGTATGGGTACCGTATACTTAAGCGGTTACAACGACCCCTATGGAGGAACGTATGATTAAAGAGCTTTGCCACGACGAGGCTATCCTGTCCCAGCGTTGCGAGGTTGCGACCGTCGAGGACGAGTCGGTTGCTCAGGACCTGATCGATACCATCAAGTCGCTCGACGATGCCGGCTGCCTTGCCGCTAACCAGATTGGCGTTACCAAGAAGGTTTGCGTCTACCTGGACGACGCCGGCGAGCCCCACGTGCTCTACAACCCCCGTCTGGTGTTTGGCCTGGGTGCCAGCAAGATGGAGGAGAGCTGCCTGACGCACGAGGAGGTCACCAAGTCCACGCGCTATATCAAGTGCAAGGTTGCTTTTGACCAGATCGTCGACGGCAAGATGAAGGAGTGCCGCCGCGATTACGCAGGCTTTGAGGCTCAGATGATCCAGCACATGATCGATCACTGTCTTGGAAAGTTGGTCTAAGGGGACCAAAGCACCGCACCTCGTCGTTTTTAGTCCGGGTATGACATTGTTGTCATGTCCGGACTTTTTTGTTTAGCGCTCCTTTGTTTGGTGACAATGACCTTAGTAAGAACATTGAGCTAGGAGGCGCTATGTGCACGAGCATTCGATTTACCGATAATTCCGGCCGCATGTATCTGGGCCGCAACCTCGACTGGAGCTTTGGATACGGCGAGCAGGTTCGCGTGGTGCCCCGCGGGTTCCACATCCCGTACTCGTTTATCGACGATGCGACGGCGGCGCATGCGGTAATCGGTATGTGTATCGATTACAAGAACTATCCCATGTTTTTCGATTGCGGCAACGATGCGGGCCTGGCTGTGGCGGGGCTCAACTTTCCCGGCTATGCCGAGTATGCCGAGGGGCCGGTTGATGGCAAGACCAATATCGCGGCCTACGAGTTTCCCCTGTGGGTGGCGGCGACGTTCTCGACGGTCGACGAGGCCGAGGCTGCACTGCGCGATACGGTGATTGTCGCCAAACCTGCCGGCGAGGGCCTGGGCGTGTCGCTGCTCCATTGGATTATCGGCGACAGCCAGCGCAGTATCGTGGTCGAGATGATGGCCGACGGCCTGCATGTATACGACGACCCGGTCGATACCCTTGCCAACCAGCCGACTTTCCCGTGGCATATGGAAAACCTGCGCACCTATATCACCGCCACCAGCGATTTTCCGCAGACGGCGACATGGCGCGCCGCCGAGCTCAAGCCTTATGGCGCTGGTGCCGGCATGCGCGGTATTCCGGGCGACTGCTATTCGCCGAGCCGTTTTGTAAAGGCGGCCTACCTCAATGCCAATTACCCGCAAAAGGGCAGCGAGGCCGAAAACGTCGTCCGCATGTTCCGTTCGCTCGAGGGCGTGGCGATGATCGAGGGAGCGTCCAAGATGGGCGACGGCAAGTTCGAGAAGACCATCTACACCGGATGCTTTAGCGCGCGTACGGGCAATTATTACTACGCGACCTACGATGACCCATCTATTCGCTACGTGAGCCTGATGGATGCCGAGGGCGCGAGCCCCGATAGGCTCGTGGTTCCCGAGCCGCGTCGTTCGTAGCCCATAGCTTTACTGCAGTGCAAAGCGCCCCTGCATCTTCCGTGAGGTGCAGGGGCGCTGCGACCTGGGCTTTATCCCGCATGCGCTCCGAGAAAATGTCCCTTAAGCGCGTGCTGCCTGGGCGATACCAGCCTTTGCACTAGCGTGTTTGCCGGCGAGTTCGCAAAAGAGCGCGCCGCCGATGATGAGCGCGGCACCCATCAGGCGGACCGGCGTCATGGTCTCGCCCAAAAGGGCAACGGAGAACACGACGGCCGAAAGCGGCTCAAGGTAGCCGACAACCGCGACGGTCTGCACGGGCAGCTTGGCGACGGCGCTAAAGTAGAGCAGGCAACCGATGCCGGTGTTGACGACG
Organism: uncultured Collinsella sp.; assembly: GCA_958447915.1. GTDB lineage: Bacteria > Actinomycetota > Coriobacteriia > Coriobacteriales > Coriobacteriaceae > Collinsella. The sequence continues at coordinate 5,823 of CAUDCB010000069.1, forward strand.
CCGAGCATAGCGACGGCGCGCCAATCGATGCCTGCGGCGATGCCGGGGGAGAAAAACGAGGGAGCGCCTTGGGTGACGAGCGTAAGGACCAGCGCGGTCACAAAGGCGGCGCTCACCTGGAGCGTGGAGTTTTCGAGGCCTTCGACGTGTGGCGCACCCTTGCTAGCGATGACCATCAACGCGTAGCAGAAGGCCGAGGCGATGCCGCAAGCGATACCCGCAATGGGCATATTGCCGCCTAGACCTTGTGCCGCAATGAGAAAGGCGCCGCAGGCAACGGCGATAAACCCGGCGATTTTGCCGCCGGTCAGTTTTTCGCCAAAGATAAACGGCGAGAGGGCCATGACGATGATGGGGCCGCAGTAGTACAGCAGCGAGGATACGCCGACGCCGATCGTCTGGTAGGCGCGGAACAGAAAAATCCAGCTGGCGCCCAGCGCGGCTCCCGAGAGGAGGAGGGCTGCGGCTTCGCGGGGGCGAGATGGCGCCTGCAACTTATGGCTTTGGGTGATGGCGAGGATGGTGACAAGCGAGAGCGCGCCCAAAAACGTGCGTAGTAGCACGATATCGGAGCTCGGCAGCGCGATGGCAGCGGCGATGATGCCGTTGGAGCCAAACAATAGCAATGCTGCTAAGTACGTAAACAGTCCGTTGTCCATGCGCTTCCGTCCCCTCTATATCCGAACATGTTCACTATGGGTGAACTGGCAATAGAAGAAAAGCGAATATAATGCATGGCTAACATGACAAAAATTCATGTAAAGGTGGAGGCGTGTCGTGGAAACGAATATTCAAAAGATGCAAGTGCTGCTGGAGACGGTGCGCGCCGGAAGCTTTACGCGTGCTGCCGAGCACCTGAGCTATTCGCAGCCGGGCGTGAGCCGTATGGTGGCCGATCTTGAGGCCGACTGGGGTTTTAAGGTGCTCGACCGCAGTCGCGAGGGTGTGGTTCTTTCTGCTGACGGGCGGCAGGTCATGCCGGCTGTCGAGGCGCTCTGCGAGGAATTCGTTCGCTTGCAGCGACGCGTGGATGAGATGCGTGGGCTCATGCGCGGCAAAATCTGCATCGGTACGTTTTCGAGCGTGGCGACCCACGTGCTGCCGCCGGTGATTGCTCGTTTTCGTGCCGATTATCCAGACATTGATTACGAGTTGCTGATGGGCGACTATTCAGAGATTGAACAATGGGTGGCAGAGGGCCGCTGCGATCTGGGCTTTATCCCGCATGAGCCCCGAGAAAATGGCATGACGTCGCGGTCTTTGGTGCGCGACGAGTTGATGGCGGTAGTGCCGGCAGACTCTTTGCTTGCCACTGAAGAGGTCGTCTCTCTTGCCGATTTGGCCAATGAGCAGTTTATTCTGCTGGAACGCGGCACCGATGACGAGATTACGCCGCTGTTCCGTCGGGCGGGGCTGACCGTGCGCTCAAAGCTGTCGACCTGGGATGACTATGCGATTATGGCCATGGTCGAGGACGGCCTGGGCGTGAGCGTCCTTCCGGCGCTCATCTTGCGCCGCTGCCAGTTCAATGTCGCCATTCGTTCGCTCGAAGGACATCCCCATCGGCAGATCAACGCCATATATCGAACGGCCGATGTTTCACTTGCCGCCGCTCGATTCCTTGAATACCTCTAAATGAGCGCACGCCGTTGACGCTTTGGGATAAATCTCGAGGTTTGGCTCATTTTATTTTTGAAATTGAACTTTCAAATGAGGTGCCGCGCTATACTGCTTGCTAAATTGAACCCTGGTTCAATTCGTGTTCTATAAATTGAACTTTGCCAGCAAGGAGGTTCCTGTGGCCCAAGAGACGTTTAGCGATCGCCTGCGACAGACTATGTCCGATCGCGACGTTCGCCAGTCGGACGTAATCCGCGCATCGGAGATGCTCGGCAAAAAACTCGGCAAGAGTCAGATGAGCCAATATGTGAGCGGCAAGACGATTCCGCGGCGCGATGTGGCAGAGCTGCTCGCCCGTATTTTGGAGGTCGATGTTACCTGGCTGCTCGCCGGTGACGCCGACCAAGGCGAGGAATCATCTCCCCGCAACGATTCCAAGCCCGAACCCCATCCCTCAGCTCAAATTGCAAGGAGCGCCACCATGCGTACTTTTTCTAAATCCACCAAGCTCGATAACGTCCTGTATGACGTGCGCGGTCCCGTCGTCGACGAGGCCGCCCGTATGGAGGACGAGGGCGAGCGCATCCTCAAGCTCAATATCGGCAACCCGGCGCCCTTCGGTTTCCGCACGCCCGATGAGGTCATCAAGGACATGCGCCAGCAGCTGCCCGACTGCGAAGGCTATTCCAACTCGCGTGGCCTGTTCTCCGCGCGCAAGGCGATCATGCAGTATTCGCAGATCAAGGGCCTGCCCAACGTTCAGATGGAGCATATCTACACGGGCAACGGCGTGTCCGAGCTCATTCAGCTTTCGATGAACGCGCTGCTCGACAATGGCGACGAGATTCTGATCCCCAGCCCCGACTATCCGCTCTGGACGGCGTGCGCAACCCTTGCCGGCGGTCATCCTGTGCACTATCTGTGCGATGAGCAGGCGGATTGGTATCCCGACCTGGAGGATATGGAGTCCAAGATCACGAGCGCGACCAAAGCCCTCGTTATCATCAACCCCAACAACCCCACGGGCTCGGTCTACCCGCGCGAGGTGCTCGAGGGCATCGTCGAGGTTGCACGCAGGCATCAGCTGATGATCTTTGCCGATGAGATCTACGACCGCCTGTGCATGGACGGTTACGAGCACGTCTCGATTGCCTCGCTCGCTCCCGACCTGCCCTGTGTCACCTTTAGCGGCCTTTCCAAGTCGCACATGATCGCGGGCTATCGTATTGGCTGGATGGTGCTTTCGGGCAACCAGCGTTGCATGAGCGACTTCATCATGGGCATTAACATGCTCTCCAACATGCGCCTGTGCTCCAACGTGCCGGCTCAGTCGATCGTCCAGACGGCACTCGGTGGTCATCAGTCCGTCAACGACTACATCCGTCCCGGCGGCCGCGTCTACGAGCAGCGCAACTTTGTGTATGAGGCGCTCAACAAGATTGACGGCATCTCGGTGGTTAAGCCGCGCGCGGCGTTCTACATCTTCCCCAAGATGGATGTGAAGAAGTTCAACATCACCGATGACGAGCAGTTCGCCCTTGACCTGCTGCACGAGAAGAAGATCCTGATCACGCGCGGCGGCGGCTTCAACTGGGCTGAGCCCGACCACTTCCGTATCGTGTACCTGCCGCGCATGGAAGTACTCAAAGAGTCCCTCGAAGACCTCGCCGACTTCTTCGATCACTACCGCCAGAGCTAGTGGGATAGAAGCTCCGCACTATGAAAAGCTCCCTGCAGTTGGTTAGCTGCAGGGAGCTTTCTTGTATCGGCGGAACTATATAACAATCCCGTTGCAGTGGTCGATTTCGTGTTGGATGA
>CAUDCB010000070.1 GCA_958447915.1 uncultured Collinsella sp.
GCTTATCCGGGTCACGATCAATGAATGTAAATCTCTCTTTCGAAAGCCGTGGAGGCGCGTGGAGGATATTGAGAATCTGGCCGATTCGCTTTCGACAGCGCAGGATGAGACCAAGGCCGTCCTGTCAGATGTCATGCGGCTTCCGGAACGATTCCGTATCCCCATCGTGCTCTATTACTATCTGGGCTTCTCGACTTCAGAAATTGCCGAGTTACTGCATGTGCCAGCCGCGACCGTTCGAACGCGTTTAGCTCGCGGCAGATCGAAGCTCAAGTTCATCCTAGAGGAGGGCGACCGTGAAATCCAACCAGATCAAGCAGGCCTTCGAGTCCGTCCAAGCCGATAGCGATCTTGCTGACCGTGTTCTTTATGCCGCTGCTGGCGAGCCGCTTCGCCGAAAGGGTCACGCGAAGCCTCTGTATGTTGCCGTAATCGGATGTCTTGCCGGAGTGCTGGCGACCGGAGGGGTCGCCTACGCTGTTGTCAATTCCAGTTATTTTGCCTCTGCCTGGGGAAACCATGGCAACGGAGAGTCCGTTACCTGGACAAATGGCGGCTCGTCGGGGACGAAATATACCTACACCAGAGAGTTTGGTGATGGTATCGCGCCCCAAAGCCTGGAGGGTGCAGTCCAGAAGGTCAATCTGTCCGTCGAGGGCAACGGCTATACGCTCGACATTCATGAGATGGCAATCGACGAGAACGGTTGCGGTGCTGTGACGTTTACATTGTCCAATCCGAATGGCGTTAACTACTACAAGCCGGCGGCAGAGCTTGGCGAACTTGTTCTCTATGGTGAAGAAGAAGGGGGCGTCAGTACACCCAGCATGAACTTCGGCGAGGAATGGGCTGATACACGCTGCACCATTGATAAAGACACATCAAGCGACACGGTCATTAACGGCACGATGTACTTTGCATCTTGGAATCGCGATCGAGATTTACGACATGCGGTCACCTGGAATATCTCCTGGACCGAGGGCAAAGGTGAGGATGCGAAGGTGATCGAGGTGTCGACGCCAGAGTTTAACGTCGGAGCGCACGTCGATACAAAAGAACTCCGCTCCGATGACTCGCCTCTCGAGATCAGTCCGTTTTCCATCCAGACGCACATCGATGATCTGGGCTATGAAGCAGTTGATCATAAACTGACCGTCACCTACAAGGATGGGTCAGAGCAGATTATCGAAGATGACGACGCAGGGGCGTACAATTTCTATGTTTCGATGGGACGCAATAGCGGAGAGAACATTTGGGTGCCAACGAAGTTGATTGATGTCGACCAAGTGGTTTCAGTAACGCTCGAAGGCACACGCTGCACTTCAACAGGGGGCGCCGAAACGTCGGAACCCTTTACCATCGTCTATTCGTAAGATTTGGGGCCGCTTTCTACTAGGGGAAGCGGCCTTCTTTGCGGTAAATGGGCGGTTAGACCGCACGATATTCGCCTGCATTCCTGAAGTATGCGGCAAAATCTTGATGGGTCGACCACACCGTATATGCTCAAGCGCTCTACCTGCGGGTTTATTATCGCAAAACCCCGGTGCGCTCGGCGGGTCCAGAATTTGCCGCATACTTCCGAAAGCGCCGCCGATTTCCATGCGACAGGTGAGAGCAGATCACCGTTGGAGCGCGACGTTTCCCCAGATAAAACCGACCAAAATAAACCTGTCCCTTTTTGGCAGGTAACGTTGCCCCGACGAGCACGTCGGATCCCCGGCCCGGGCGGCACAGGGGTTAAGTTTGTCGCGAGCTCCGCACGAGCCGGAGGCCACTTAATGTGGCCTCCGTGCGAGCCAGGACTGTAGAGCAGCAAACTTAACCCCTGTGCCGCCCGGCCCGGGAATCCACCCCCCCGCGCACAGGAGGGGATTCCTTTTGTGTAGGCTTTGCGGAAATGTGCCAATTTTGGGATACGCCCGGCGGCGTGGTCTGTTGACGGCACAGCTAACGCCACGTATCCTATCGTACTGCGTGTTTCGTAGGGGGATGCTGACCCCTCGATTCAAGCCGTTGCACTTTACAGAAAGCTGGAATCATTCGAGAAGGAGTACGCTTTGCCTACTATTAACCAGCTGGTTCGCCAGGGCCGTCGTTCCGTGCCCAAGAAGTCCAAGAACGCTGCTCTGCAGCACAACTCCCAGAAGCGCGGCGTGTGCACCCGCGTCTTCACCACGAGCCCCAAGAAGCCGAACTCGGCTCTTCGTAAGGTTGCCCGTGTTCGCCTTGTCAACGGCATCGAAGTTACTGCTTACATCCCGGGTGAGGGCCACAACCTGCAGGAGCACTCCATCGTGCTCGTCCGCGGCGGTCGTGTCCGTGACCTCCCTGGTGTCCGTTATCACGTCATCCGTGGCGCCTACGACGCTGCTCCGGTCCAGAACCGTATGCAGGCCCGTTCCAAGTACGGTGCTAAGCGCCCCAAGGCTAAATAAGCCAGATAACGTTTTGATACTTTCGCCGTGTGCCGCCTAAGCGCCGCACGGTAGACACTTAAGGAGATTTCACATGCCGCGTCGTGCAGCAGCTAATCGTCGTGAGGTTCAGCCTGACGCCGTTTACAACAACCGCCTGGTGACTCAGCTCATCAACAAGGTCCTTCTTGACGGCAAGAAGGCCACCGCTGAGCGCATCGTTTACACCGCTTTCGAGATCGTTGCCGAGAAGTCCGAGGGCGGCGACGCTCTCGCTACCTTCAAGAAGGCTATGGACAACGTCAAGCCCACGCTCGAGGTTAAGCCCAAGCGTGTCGGTGGCGCTACCTATCAGGTCCCGATGGAGGTCAACTCCCGTCGTTCCACCGCTCTGGGTATCCGCTGGATCGTCAACTTCTCCCGCGCTCGCAAGGAGAAGACCATGGCCGAGCGTCTCGCCAACGAGATTCTCGACGCCTCCAACGGCCTGGGCGCTTCCGTCAAGAAGCGTGAGGACGTCTTCAAGATGGCCGAGGCCAACCGCGCGTTCTCTCACTATCGTTGGTAAGTTAAGGTAAGGAACTAACATGGCTAAGCCTAAGTACAAGCTTTCCGATACCCGTAACATCGGCATCATGGCTCACATCGATGCTGGTAAGACCACCACGACCGAGCGTATTCTTTACTACACCGGTAAGACCCACAAGATCGGTGAGGTCCATGAGGGCGCTGCCACCATGGACTGGATGGTTCAGGAGCAGGAGCGCGGCGTAACCATTACCTCCGCTGCTACTACCTGCTTCTGGAACAAGGACGGTAAGGACTACCGCATCCAGATCATCGACACCCCGGGCCACGTTGACTTCACCGCCGAGGTCGAGCGCTGCCTGCGCGTCCTCGATGGCGCTGTCGCCGTCTTCGACGCCGTTGCCGGCGTTCAGCCCCAGTCTGAGACCGTTTGGCGTCAGGCTTCCACCTTCAACGTCCCCCGCATCGCCTTCATCAACAAGTATGACCGCGTGGGCGCTGACTTCTTCAACGCTATCGAGACCATGAAGGATCGTCTCGACGCCAACGCCGTGGCCGCTCAGGTCCCGATGGGCGCCGAGGACAACTTCTGGGGCGTCATCGACCTGGTCACCATGACTGCATGGGACTTCAAGGCCGACGAGAAGGGTATGACCTACCCCGAGCCGATGGACGAGATCCCGGCTGAGTTTGCCGACATCGCTGCCACCAAGCGCGAGGAGCTCCTCGACGCTGCTGCCAGCTTTGACGACGAGCTCATGGAGAAGATCCTCATGGAGGAGGACTTCACCGTCGAGGAGCTCAAGGCTGCTCTGCGCAAGGGCGTTCTGGCCAACGAGCTCAACCTCGTCTTCGTGGGTTCCGCCTACAAGAACAAGGGCGTTCAGGAGCTGCTCGACGCTGTCGTCGACTACCTGCCCAGCCCGCTTGACGTCGAGGCCGTCACCGGTACCGATCCGGACACCGGCGAGGAGATTCAGCGTCATCCTTCCTTCGACGAGCCCTTCTCCGGCCTGGTCTTCAAGATCATGACCGACCCGTTCGTCGGTAAGCTCACCTACGTCCGCGTTTACTCCGGCCGCGCCGAGTCCGGCTCCTACGTTGTCAACGCTTCCAACGGTCAGCGCGAGCGCCTCGGCCGCATCCTCGAGATGAACGCCGCCGAGCGTATCGACCGTGACGACGCTGCCGCCGGCGACATCGTCGCTTGCGTCGGCTTCAAGAACTCCACCACCGGTGACACCCTGTGCGCCGAGGGCAAGGAGATCGTCCTCGAGAAGATCGAGTTCGCTAAGCCCGTTATTGACGTTGCCATCGAGCCCAAGACCAAGGCCGAGCAGGACAAGATGTCCCTGGCTCTGACCAAGCTCGCCGAGGAGGACCCGACCTTCCAGGTGTCCACCAACCACGAGACCGGCCAGACCATCATCGCCGGCATGGGCGAGCTGCACCTCGAGATCATCGTCGACCGTCTGCTCCGCGAGTTCAAGGTTGACGCTAACGTCGGTAAGCCCCAGGTTGCCTACCGCGAGACCGCTGGTCACGACGTCGAGAAGGCTGAGGGCAAGTTCGTCCGTCAGTCCGGCGGTCGCGGTCAGTACGGCCACGCCGTCATCAAGCTCGAGAAGATGGAGGAGGGCTTCGGCTACGAGTTCGTCAACGCTATCGTCGGCGGCGTCGTGCCCAAGGAGTACATCCCGTCCATCGACAAGGGCATCCAGGAGGCCCTGAACACCGGTGTTATCGCCGGCTTCCCGGTCCTCGACGTTAAGGTCACCCTGTTCGACGGTTCTTACCACGAGGTCGACTCCTCCGAGGCCGCCTTCAAGATCGCCGGTTCCATGGCTATCAAGGACGCCCTCAAGAAGTCCGATCCGCAGCTGCTCGAGCCGATCATGGCTGTCGAGGTCGAGACCCCCGAGCAGTACATGGGCGACGTTATGGGCAACCTCTCCGGTCGCCGCGGCAAGATCGAGGGCATGGAGGATCGCAAGAACAGCAAGCTCATCCGTGCCAAGGTGCCGCTGGGCGAGATGTTCGGTTACGCTACCGACCTTCGCTCCCAGACCCAGGGCCGTGCATCCTACACGATGCAGTTCGACTCTTATGAGCCCGCGCCCAAGTCCATCGTGGACGAGGTCATGAGCAAGAACGCCTAAGTTCGAGCTCCCTGTTACGTAATCCTGCGAGAACATCTCTCGCACTCTTTGGAGGTTTAAGTTGGCTACCCAGAAGATCCGCATTCGCCTCAAGGGCTATGATCACGAGGTCGTCGATCAGTCCGCGAAGCTCATCGTCGAGACCGCTCAGAAGACCGGCGCTCGCGTTTCCGGTCCTGTCCCCCTGCCCACCGAGCGCAACCTGTACACGGTTATCCGCTCGCCGCACGTGAACAAGGACTCCCGTGAGCAGTTCGAGATGCGCACCCACAAGCGCCTCATCGACATCCTCGACCCCACCTCGGGCACCGTTGATTCGCTCATGCGTCTCGACCTTCCCGCTGGTGTCGACATCGACATCAAGCTCTAAGCGATATCGCTCATAGCTTAAAGGGCCCCGCTGCCGTTACGGTAGCGGGGCCCTTTTGTTTAGCATGATGGGTTTGGATCGCCGGGTAAGGCTGCCGAGCGGCTGGCTGTGGCACCCTATTCACTCACGGGACGCAGCGATGCCTCCTCAAAATGGAAGGATCGCAAGCCGTCTTCCGTCTCGATGCACGCGCGACCAAAGGCATCGACGGTTTTAAAGATGCCGCGTGCCAGCTCGTCTCCAGCGGGTGAGCGGGCGATAACGTGCTTCCCAATCCAATTGAGGTGAGCGATATATTCGTCGTGGACGGGCGCGAGCGGACCGGCGTCTTTTTCCTTGGCGTTGAGGCGCTCTGCCCAGGCATCTACAGCGTCTATAACTGCGTGATAGACCTCATCGAGGAGCATGTCGACGGCAGGAACGTTCTCGTTGAGGTCTGAGAGGCCGATTGCCGGCAGGCCGCCATCGGGAACCTCTTGGGGCGTGTAGTTTACGTTGACGCCAATGCCGCAGACGGCAAAGGGCATGCCCATGTTGTCACGAGCCGCCTCGACCAAGATGCCGCCGAGTTTGCGCCCTCGCGCGACGAGGTCGTTGGGCCATTTGAGGCCGATCTCGTTAGCAAGACCTTGCGCCTCGAGCGCCTCGAGCACCGCTAAGCCGCTGACGGCGGCAAGACCAGAGTACTTGTCGGGATCAACACGTGGACGTAGGACAATCGAGAGCAACAGGTTGCCGGCGGTTGAATCCCACTTGTGGCCGCGTCGGCCGCGTCCTGCCGTTTGCGCGCGGGCTGCAAGCCCCGTGCCGTGCGGCGCTCCCTGTTTTCCTGCTTCGAGCAGGTCGTCGTTGGTCGATCCGGTTACGTCGACTATCGTTAATTGGGCATCCATAGCGGCTGCTACCTCCTTAATGAATAAGTGAATGACGCGAATGGTGTCGAGAGATAGACACAATGTGAAGCCTTTGTCGCATTTGGACAATTTAATGTTAACACGTCAACAAAGCGAAGAATGCGCTATCCTCTCTTGGTCGATGTAAACACGTCAACAACTCAAAGGAGGTTAGTGATGGGTTTCACGATTCTTGGAACAGGCTCGGCGCTTCCCAAGCGCAGTGTTTCCAATGACGAGCTGTCCGGGTTCCTCGATACCTCGGATGAGTGGATTTTTACCCGCACAGGCATCAAGAGCCGCCATGTGTGCACCACCGAGTCACTTGACGACCTTGCCGTGGCGGCGAGCGAGCAAGCGCTCCAGACGTCCGGAATCGATGCGAGCCAGCTGGATCTTATCGTCTGTTCGACGACGACGGGCGATCATCTCGTTCCTGCCGAAGCGTGCGCCATTGCTGAGCGCCTGGGTGCCACATGTCCTGCTTTCGACGTTTCGGCGGCTTGTGCCGGCTTCGTATTTGCGCTCGATGTCGCCGAGGGCTATATCGCCCGCGGTCGTGCCAGGCGCGTGCTTATTGTTGCTGCCGAGCAGATGACGCGCGCGCTCGACTGGACCGACCGTGCCACCTGCGTGCTCTTTGGCGATGGCGCGGGTGCTGCGGTCATAGAGGCTGGGGGAGAGAATCCCCTCGCCGTTGAGCTTTCGACGTCGCCTGACGTCGAAACACTGCGCGTCCCCGGATTGGCGGGCTCCTCGCCGTATAAGACGGCGCAGGACCGCGAAAGCTTGCTTTCCATGAACGGCCGTCGCGTCTTCAAGTTTGGCGTCAATGCCATCTGCGACACGGTCAACAAGCTCGTTTGCGACGCGAGCATCGCGGTCGAGGACATCGACCACTTTGTATTCCATCAGGCTAACGAACGAATCTTGAGCCATGCGGTCAAGCGCTTAGGCGTGCCGGACGACCGTGTGGTCCGAACGTTGCGTGAAACCGGCAACATCTCGAGCGCCTGTATTCCGCTTGCTCTCGATCGACTGGCAAATACCGGCGCACTGAATGCGGGCGACACCATCGCCCTCGTTGGATTTGGCGCCGGCTTGGATGTAGGTGGCTATCTACTTCGCTGGAAGTAGCTGCACATAGGAAATGAAAACGCCCCTGGGGCACAAACAAAGGAGAACTACCATGGCAGATCAGAAGACCTTCGAGCGCGTTTGCGACGTTATCCGCGAGACCGCCGGCCTTGACGATGTCGAGATGAAGCCCGAGTCCACGCTCGAGGAGATTGGCCTCGACAGCCTGGGTACCGTCGAGATCCTCGTTGCCGTCGAGGACGAGTTTGGCATTGAGCTCGATACCGAGGAGAACCCCAAGACGGTCGGCGAGTTCGTCGATACGGTCGAGGCGGCATTGGAGAAGTAGTGATGCTCAAGTCTCCTCTCTGCGATCTGCTCGGCATCGAAAAGCCTGTGTTCCAGGGCGGCATGGCCTGGATTGCTGACGCCTCGCTGGCATCGGCCGTGTCCGAGGCAGGCGGCTTAGGCATTATCGCGGCCATGAATGCCGATGCCAACTGGCTGCGCGATCAGATTCACGAGCTGCGCGCCAAGACGGATAAGCCCTTTGGCGTCAACGTTATGCTCATGAGCCCGTTTGTCGACGAGGTCGCACAAGTGGTGATTGATGAGCGGGTGCCCGTTGTGGTGACCGGCGCCGGCAATCCCACCAAGTACATGAAGGCGTGGAACGAGGCGGGCATCAAGGTCATCCCGGTCGTTGCCTCGGTGGCGCTGGCGCGTCTCGTGGCGCGTCGCGGGGCCACCGCCGTGGTTGCCGAAGGCACCGAATCAGGCGGCCATATTGGCGAGACCTCGACGATGGCACTGGTGCCGCAGGTTGTCGATGCGGTCGATATTCCCGTGGTCGCGGCTGGCGGTATCGCCGATGGCCGCGGTGTGGCGGCCGCCTTTATGCTCGGCGCTGCCGGCGTCCAGGTGGGAACGCGCTTTCTGGTCGCAAACGAGTGCACCGTATCCGAACAGTACAAAGAGCTGGTGCTCAAGGCAGGCGACACGTCGACGCGCGCGACCGGTCGCTCGACGGGACATCCGGTTCGTGCCCTCAAGAGCCCCTTCACCAACGCGTATGCCAAGAACGAGGCGGCGGGCGCAAGTCCCGAGGAGCTCGGGGCCATGGGCACGGGTGCGCTTCGCAAGGCGGCAAAGGACGGTAATTACGAAGAGGGTTCGTATTTGTGCGGACAGATTGCCGGCATGGTCAACGAGCGCCAGAGCGCTCGCGAAATCGTCGACGATCTGGTCGGCGGCGCCGAGCATGTCCTGAAGGGTGCGTCCGCATGGGTGGCGTAGCGTTTCTGTTTGCCGGTCAGGGTGCCCAGCACCCCGCGATGGGCGTCGACCTCATCGAAGCATCGCCGGCGGCTGCCGAGGTGTTCGCCATTGCCGACGAGGTGCGCCCGGGGACCAGCGAGCAGTGCCGGAGCGCCTCCAAGGAGGAGCTCTCGCAGACCGAGAACACGCAGCCTTGCGTGTTCGTGCACGACTTGGCTGTCGCCGTCGCCCTGCGCGAGCGCGGCGTGGTGCCTGCCGCCTGTGCGGGATTCTCGCTGGGCGAGGTCGCTGCACTCACCTTTGCGGGGGCATTCGATACGCGAGCGGGTTTTGAGCTCGTATGTGAGCGCGCGGCATTGATGGCCACGGCGGCCGAGCGTCACCCCGGCGGCATGCGCGCCGTCATCAAACTCGATGCGGCGCAGGTCGAGGGCTTGGCAAAACAG
>CAUDCB010000071.1 GCA_958447915.1 uncultured Collinsella sp.
ATATGTATATCAAGAAGGGCGATAAGGTCCAGGTTCTCTCTGGTAAGGATCGCGGCAAGCAGGGCGTTATCCTGCGTGCTCTCCCCGCCGAGAACAAGGTCGTTGTCGAGGGCGTTTCGGTCGTCAAGAAGGCCGTCAAGCCCAACGCTGCCAACCAGCAGGGTGGCATCGTTTCGCAGGAGGCTCCCATCGACGCCTCCAACGTCAATCTCGTCTGCCCCGAGTGCGGTAAGGTTACCCGCGTCGGTCACGAGAAGGACGGCAAGAACAAGCTGCGCGTCTGCAAGAAGTGCGGCCACAAGTTCTAAGCTGCCCGCAACATCAAGTTGCTAGCAAAGGCCCGGATGCCCCACGGCACCCGGGCCTTTTTGTATCCCCGCTCGATGGCTTGGGTTTTGCCGTCCCGTCATTCCGGTTGCATCCAGTTTTCGGTGCCGACTCGAATCGAGTGCCGCCAGGTGACACCCTGTCGCGTTTCGTCGGCTTCGGGGACAAAAGTCGGGACAACTCCAAAAACTATTTACGAACTCAGGGCTTTGAGTTTTTGTTTTTGTCCCAAAGGGCGCGGCGGGATGCCTTTGGAGGCTCGATAGCGCCGAAAACGCCCGTTTTGAAACGCAAATGCCTTTTCGAGTGCAAGCCGCAGCTGCAATAGGAAGTGAATCAACGCAGGTGGCTTTCAAGCAGTTTGCAAAACTGCAGGCCGCAGGTCTTCATTGCCAGTAGGAGAAATGAGTAGTCTCAGGTGGCTTGCCCATGAGTTGACGAACGGGATTTGAGATTACGCTGACGTCCGGAAACGCTTCGAGTACGGCGTTACTTTTTTGGGGTTTGGGCGTAGCCCCTGCACCCGCGAGCGCGGGCCTTAAGCCCGCCGAGAGGGTGACGCGTCGAAAGCGAAAGGGAAAGAGAGAAGGGGCCGTCCCTATCATTCAGCTTGCGACCGAAGTAGACAAGGAGGCCCCCTGAGCCTGATTGATGCCCCACAGACCGCGTCCGACCGAGCTCAAGCCGAGCTTTTCCTGACGTCCGCCTTCGCGGAGATGATGGCTGGATTGGCAACACTTATTTGGACGATTCCGGGAGGGACGGCCCCGCCTCCCCGAACTCGACCGGCGACATGTAGCCCAGCGTCGAGTGGATCCTGAAGTTGTTGTACCAGTGCACGTAATCCAAGAGCTTGGCTCGGAGCTCGCGCGTCCCTCCTCGGTCCTTCGGAGTGGCCGACGATCTCCCCGTTGCAGAGGTCGACGAGCAGGCAGACGTAGTTCCACGACGCCCCGACGCGTACGCAGGCCAAGTCGCTGCATATATGGGTGCATGGCGCCCTGCCGACGAAGCCGCGCGCGACGACGTTCGACACGTCGGCCTCGTTGACCGCCCCGGGGTGCACCTTGAACCCCTTCCTGCCGTATGCGCCGGCCAGGCCGTTCTCCCTCATGATGCAGCAGACGCGGCGCCGGCTGACGGTAACGTCCGACCTCCCGGGCGACGCCTCGATCTTGCGCGATCCGTTCCGGCCCTTGCTGGCGGCGTGCGCCGCCGCGGCCGCCGTCGCCCCCGACATTAAGGTCCTCGAGGGCCGCGTCGTCTCCGGCGACCAGTTCGTCTCGCCCACGGAACAGAAGGAGCGCATCCTCGCGACCTTCGGCGACCTGTGCTGCGAGATGGAGGGCTGCACCATCGCGCAGGCCGCCTATCTCAACGGCGTGCCCCCTCGTCGTCGCGCGCGCCATCAGCGACAAGCACTGCGCCGAGGGCCAGGTCGTCGACTACAACACCTTCGAGAAGAAGGCCGCCTGCGATTGCGCCCGCATCGTCGCGCGCATGGTTAAGCTATAGGCCCTACGCGCCGGGGCCCTTCTTTATGTTGGGGCCCCGGCGCGCAGGGCCCTTTCCAAAGCGAAGTGTCGAGCCGAAGTGTTGAGCGTCGGCCCTGAATGTTCAATGGCCGTTGTTTTCTGCCCCTCAAGTGGTGGACTTTTCCTCGGGGCTGTTGATTCCCCCACGCGCCCCCTTCCGTTCTCTGTTCTCCCCTTATACTCCTTGTACGAGGAGGTAAGAAGTCATGGACAAGACCGCGCAGGACAGCTTGGCAAAGAAGCCCGTCGACATGAGGGACAGGATTCTCGAGCATCTCGAGGCCCTCACCTCTGCCGTCTCGCTCGACGACCTTGCCCGTCTGTCCACCACCGACATCGCCGAGACGCTCATCATCTCCAGGAGCCTGGCGAGCCAGTACCTCAACGACCTTGTTCGCGCCGGTCTTGTGGTTAAGGTGGCGGGCAGGCCCGTCCGTTATTTTCATCGCCGCGCGTTCCAGAAGCATTTTCAGGTAAAGCTCTCTGCAAGCGAGTACGCCTCGCTCGCCGACCTCATCCAGGCGACGGGAATCGCCGATCACCGCGACTTCGCGCGTGCCGTGGGCTTCGACATGAGCCTCAGCTCCGTTGTCGAGCAGTGCAAAGCTGCGGTTCAGTACCCTCCGTTTGGCCTGCCCATCCTCTTGAGCGGCGGCGTGGGTGTCGGTAAGTCTTTCCTTTCTCGCCTTGTGTACGAGTATGGCAAGAACCAGGGCTTGCTGCCCCGCGACTCCTCCTATGTGCGCATCGACTGCGCCGGGGTCCCGGACGCCGCCTCGTTCAACGGGCTTCTTGACGAGTCGATCGCGAAATCGCGCGGGGGTGTGGTCTTTGTCAACGGCATCGAGGCACTCTCTCCCTCTGCGATGGAGCACTGTCTTGCGACGGCCCTCGGGCTCGATGCCTCCCAGGATGCGCCGCGCGCTCGTCTCGTTCTTTCGACGACGCTTTCCGCCGATGACCTGAAGGTTTCCTCGGCCTACAGCAAAATGCCCATCTGTGCCCGCGTCCCCTCACTCAAGGAGCGGACCCCCGAGGAGCGCGAGGATCTCATCTTGAGCTTCCTGCGCAGCGAGGGGTGCCGAATCGGTTCTGATGTGAAGATCAGCCGCGGCGCATACCGTTGCCTCGTGAACGCGGACTTTTCCGATAACATCGCCGGCTTGCGCGCCTGCGTGACGAACTGCTGCGCCAAAGCGTTCCTCAATCGCGAGGGCGACTACGTCGTCGTTCGCCCGTATCTTCTTCCCAGTGGGCTCCTCTCCTCCGCGCAGATCGATCAACAGCCCGACGATGGCGTTCTGATCGACGCGTCTCTGGATGCCGCCGAGAGCACAGGGCCGGTCGAGCAGGCGCTCGATGCCCTGTGCTCCCTCGATGAGCGATTCTGCGCCGGGGAGCTTTCTGTCTCCGAGCTCGTCTCGCAAGCTGTCTCCGCTGCGCGCGGCGTTGAGGATCACTTGATCTTCGGCCGCGGCGTTACCTCCTCGAGGTCGCGCGCCTTCGAGCGCGTCGTGGGCGCGGTCCTTGCCGACGCAGGCTCTTCTTATGGCATCGAGCTTTCGAGGAAGGTCGCTTTTCTACTGGCCCAGGAGATTTGCCTGCAGTTGTGGCCGGGCATCGGCCTGGCTAAGCGAAAGTCTGCCTGTGCGGAGCAAATCTCCCATCTCCTCGGTGCCGTGACCTCCGAATTGCCGTTTGCCTCGAGTGTCTCCGATCAGGTCGCCGCAGACGTGGAAGGGGCGCTTGGAATCTCGCTCGATCACTTCACGAAGACGCTTCTGACGCTGTGCGTCGCATCGGAGTCTCGCGATGCGAAGGCCCTTCGGACGCTCTGCGTCATCTTGTCCCACGGCTACTCAACGGCGACGAGCATCGCCGACGCGGCGAACCGTATGCTCGGCATGCATGTGTACGAGGCGGTCGACATGCCCTACGACCAGCAGCTGAAGGACATCGTCGGTCCGCTCCAGCGCCTCGTCGACCGCCATTCCTACTGCACCGGGGTCGTGTTCCTCGTCGACATGGGCTCCTTGGAGGAGGCCTATAAGGCCCTCGAAAACGTTACCGACTCCACTATCGGCGTGGTGAACAACGTCTCTACCGGTCTTGCGCTCGAGATCGGGGTTGGGCTGCTCGGCGGCAAGTCCATCGCCGAGGTTCTTGGCGACGCGACCGCCGCGTGCGTGACGCACTGCAAGGTGATCGAGCGCGTCAACCGTGAGGACGCCATCGTCTTCTGCTCCGAGTCTGGGGTCGACGCCGCGGAAAGGATACGCCAGCTCGTCTCGCAGAGCCTCCCGCGCACCATAGGCGCGCGCCTGCTCACGAGGCCCTTCAAGCAGCTCGTCGCGAACGGGTCGAACGACGCCGTTTTCTCCGAGCACCGCGTCTGCGCCGTCATCGGCACGGGAGACCCCGGGGTCGCCTCCGTTCCCTTCGTCGCCCTCGAGGACATCATGTCGACGGCGTCCGCCTCTAAGGTTGATGCCGTGTTCGGCAGGTGGCTTGACGCTTCCGAGCTCTCTTCTTTCCACGAGAAGTTGCTCTCGAACATGACGCTGCAGAACGTCATCCGCTCCATCACCATCCTCGACCCGGAGCGGCTATTCCACGAGATCGAGAGCGCCGTGCACGAGCTTCAGCGCAGGACAGGCGAGAAGATCGGCAGCAACGCCATCATTGGGCTCTACGTCCACCTCTGCTGTCTCGTCGAGCGCCTTGTTACCAGAAACCCCATTGAGACCTACGTTGGCCAGGACCGCTTCGAGGAGGAACGCGCCGATTTCATCGAGTCCTTCAGGCAGAGCTTCTCGAGTATCTCGACGCGCTATCGCGTAGAGGTTCCCGTAAGCGAGATCGCATATGTCTTCGACTACATAAGCGTGAGCGCCGCCCCGGCGCGAGAAGAGCGCCTCGGCTCCTCGGACCTCCTGCTCGACGAGTGACCTTCCCCGCGCCGCCGCGAGCTGACCGCGCGTCCTCAATAATCCGATAACCCCTTGCCCGGCGCGAATCCGGATAGCGCCGAGGCAGTACCGAACGTAAAACTTCATTTGATAGGAGCAAACATGAGTGTTGTTATGGCACGAATCGACAATCGCCTGCTTCACGGCATCATCGTGACGCAGTGGGCCCCGGTGTCGGGCGCGACCCGAGTCATGGTCATCGACGACAAGGTCGCCGGCGACGAGGTCCTGAAGTCCACCATGAGGATGGCGCGCCCCGCGGGCATGGCCGTCTCGATCATCTCCGAGCAGACCGCGCTCAAGAACTTCGCGGCGGGCAAGTACGACCGCGAGAAGGTCTTTGTCATCGCCAAGGAGCCCGAGACGATCCTTCACCTGGTCGAGTCGGGCATCGAGCTCCCGTCGCTGATCGTCGGCGGCTCTCTTGTCAAGGAGGGCGGCGTCCAGCTCACCCAGCGCGCCTATGCCTCCGCCGAGAACGTCCAGAGCTACAAGGCGCTCATCGCCCGCGGCGTCAAGGTGACGGCACAGTTCGTGCCCGCCGACAAGCCCGTCTCCGTCGCCGACCTCATCTAAGGAGGGATCATGGTCAACTTCACTATCCTGCAGGTCGTCCTTTTGACCCTGCTGGCCTTCATCAAGCACGTGGACTACTACGGCATCCCGATGATCTTCGTCAACTATGCCGTCTTCTGGGGCCTTATCACCGGTGTCGTCATGGGCGACTGGCAGACCGGCCTCGTCATCGGCGGCACCATCCAGCTCATGCAGCTCGGCGTCGCGGGCTTCGGCGGCTCGTCGATTCCCGACTACGGCACGATGGCCATCATCGCCACAGCCTACGGCGTGACCCTGGGCGCGGACACGGGCCTCGCCATCGGCCTGCCGGTCGGCATGCTCGGCATCCAGCTCGACGTCATCGTCAAGATCCTCAACGGCTTCGTCGTCGAGAAGTCCCAGAAGTTCTGCGACGAGGGCAAGTTCAAGCAGATGAACGCCATCCTG
The DNA here is from genome assembly GCA_958447915.1 of uncultured Collinsella sp. Lineage (GTDB taxonomy): Bacteria > Actinomycetota > Coriobacteriia > Coriobacteriales > Coriobacteriaceae > Collinsella. The sequence goes on from CAUDCB010000071.1 coordinate 5,837, forward strand.
TGGGTCTGCCCCGTGCTCTTCGGCCTGTGCGCCGCCCTGCCCGTCTTTGTCTCCGTGACCCTCGGCCAGCCCGCCGTCAACTGGCTCCTCGAGGTTATGCCCCAGTGGTTCCTTTCCGGCCTCACCCTCGCCGGCAAGATGCTCCCGGCCGTCGGAATCGCGATGCTGCTGCGTTACATGCCCACCGGCAAGTACTTCCAGTACCTGCTCGCCGGCTTCTTCCTCTCGGCCTTCCTGAACGTGCCCATCATCGGCGCCGCCATCGTCGGCTTTGCCCTCGCGATCGCGTTCTACCAGCGCGCCGAGAGGGACACCGAGCTCGCCGCCCACGCTTCCGCAGACGCCTTCATCGGAGAGGATGAGTAACCATGGAAAACGAGAACATCACCGCCGTCGCCAAGGGCAAGCCCTCCGGCTACAAGGTCACCAAGAAGGACCTGCGCAACGCGAACTGGCGCTGGCTCATGAGCGTGTGCACCTTCAACTACCAGACCCAGCAGGGCGCCTCAGTCGCCTACGCCCTCTCGCCGGTCCTGAGGAAGATCTACACGAACGACGAGGACTATAAGCAAGCGCTCAACAACCACTTCCGCTACTACAACACCCAGCCTTGGCTCGCCGCCATCATCCTTGGCGCCTGCGTGGCCATGGAGGAGCGCGACGGCCTAGCGGCGGCGGACGCCGTCCAAGACCTGAAGATCGGCACCATGGGACCGCTCGCCGGCGTCGGCGACTCCCTGCTCATGACCATGATCCCGACCATCATGGGCTCCATCGCCGCCTACATGGCCATCGAGGGCAACCCCGTGGGAGCCGGCATCTGGTTCGCGCTCATCCTGGCCATCTTCTGGGTCCGCATGCACGCCCTCGAGTTCGGCTACAAGCAGGGCGTGAAGCTCGTCACCGACTTCAGCGAGAAGCTTCCCAACCTCACTGCCGCCGCCTCCGTGCTCGGCCTCACCGTGGTCGGCTGCCTCATCGCCTCGGTCATCGGCGTCACCTGCCCGATTAGCTTCAGCTTCGGCGACGTCGCGATGGAGATCCAGCCGCTGCTCGACAAGATCCTGCCTGCCATGATCCCCGCCGCCATCACGGGAAGCGCGTATTACCTTCTTACCAAGAAGAACGCGAGCATGACGGCCCTCATCCTCGTGGTGATTGTCCTCGCGATGGTCGCCTCCGCCGCCGGCATCCTCGCTTAGCTTCGACCCAAGAGATTGGTGAATCAATGAGAAAGATAGTTGTGGCGAGCCATTCCCTTCTCGCCCAGGGCTTCAAGGACACCCTCGAGTTCCTTACGGGTAAGGGCGACGCCGTCAACGCCGTGTGCGCCTACGTGAACGACAACGGCGAGGGGCTCGACGCGGCGGTCGAGGCGGCTCTTTCGGGCACTGACGAGGTCGTCGTCCTTACCGACGCGTTCGGCGGCAGCGTGAACCAGCGCTTCTCCCGCTTCGCCTCCGACCGGATCCACGTGATCGCGGGTGTCAACCTCCCGCTCGCCATGACGGTCGCGCTCGCGCGCCCCGACGAGAAGCTCGACTTCGATGCCCTCGTCAACGAGGCGCGCCAGCAGATCATCTACGTGAACGGTGTCAGTTCTGCCGAGTGCGACGACGACGAATAGAGGAGGTCGACGATGAGAGAGTTCCTTAAGGACGTGTGGATGCACGGCGGTGAGGAAAGCCGCGCCATCACCCCCGAGAACATCACGGGCGAGAAGGGCCGCGCCGCCATGTCGGCCAGCCACCTCGGCGTCGGCCGCAAGGGCTCGTGCTGCGTGCCCCTTGAGTCCGGCGAGACCATCACGCTCGCGGACATCGAGGGCCCCGGCATCATCCGCCACATCTGGATGACCGTCCCCGACAAGACCGCCGCCGGCAGCTTCGTCATGCGCGACCTCGTGCTGCGCTTCTACTGGGACGACGAGGAGACCCCCTCGGTCGAGTGCCCTGTCGGCGACTTCTTCTGTAACGGCTTCGGTGAGCGCGCCATTGTCAACTCAATGCCCATCTGCGTGAACCCGACGGGCGGCATGAACTGCTACTTCGAGATGCCCTTCAGGAAGCACGCCAAGGTCACGCTTACGAGCGAGCACCCCGGGTTCATTAAGTACATCTTCTACACGTTCAACTACGCGCTCACCGACGTGCCGGACGACGCCATGTACTTCCACGCTCGCTTTAACCGCGAGCGCAGCACCCGCAGGGGCGTCGACTACACCGTGCTCGACGGCGTGCGCGGCAAGGGCTACTACGTCGGCACCTACATGGCCCTGTGCGCCCTGGAGCGCTATTGGTGGGGCGAGGGCGAGATGAAGTTCTTCCTCGACGGCGACGAGGAGTTCCCCACGGTCACCTCGACGGGAGCCGAGGACTACTTCGGCGGTGCCTGGGCCTTTCTCGACAGGCCGCCCCACGCGCTGCCCGAGGCGCAGTGCTTCAACACGCTGTTCGCCGGCTACCCGTACCGCTCGACGCGCGACGCCACGCGCGACCGCTTCAGCGCGGGCAAGCCGAACCCGAACCCGATGCTCGCGACCAACGACGACGCGCTGCCCAGGCACGGTCTCTACAGGTGGCACCTTCCCGACCCGATCTCGTTCAAGGAGGACCTGCGCGTGACATTCCAGGACCTCGGCAACGACGACATCAAGCTCTACGAGCGCGAGGACGACATCTCCACCGTCGCCTACTGGTACCAAAGCGAGCCGCACGCCGTGCTCGCCCCGTTTGCCGCAAGGCAGGACCGCGTGCCCAGGTAGGGTCGCCTCGAAACATGCCAACGTTATGGGCGCCCGCGGTTGACCATGGCTACGGGCGCCCCTTTGCAAGGAGGATCACATGAGCGAAAAGCAAATGAGGCTCGGCGCCCTCGAGGCCGGCGGGACCAAGATGGTCTGTGCCGTGGTGTACGGCGACGGCGAGGTCCTCGACCGTATGGAGACCCCGACGCTTGCGCCCGCCGAGACCGTCCCGCAGATGATCGAGTGGTTCGCCGCCCGCGATGTGGACGCGTTGGGCATCGGCGCCTTCGGCCCGACCTGCGTCAACCCCGCCGACGAGCGCTACGGCTCCATCCTGCAGACCCCCAAGCTCGCGTGGCGAGGCTATGGTCTTCGCGCCGCGTTCGCCGACGCCCTCGGGATTCCGGTGGCCTACGACACGGACGTGAACGTTGCCTGCCTCGGCGAAGTGGTCTTCGGCTGCTGCAAGGGGCTCGAGGACGCCGTCTACGTGACCATCGGCACCGGTGTGGGCGCGGGCGTCATGTGCGCGGGCAGGCTCCTTCACGGCATGCTGCACCCCGAGGCCGGCCACATGCTGGT